>CANQMB010000013.1 GCA_947624845.1 uncultured Bacilli bacterium | reverse complement strand
GTTCCATCTCTTTGACTTTTTCAATAATCGCAATCGCTGGATAAATATGACCACCAGTTCCACCAGCCGTTATGATCATTCGCACAATCAATCACATCCTTATTAATTATATCAAGTTCAAGGTTATTTTATGAAAAAAAGACCCAGCGGTCTTATTCAGTTTCCGTGTATTCTTGACCTTCTTGTACTGCTTTTACTTGAATTTTTCCATGAAAATGGGTTCCCATCACTTCATTTCCAGCATCTTGATTAATCCAGACATGAAGAGTATAAGAATATGTAGCACCTGATTTTAATGACCCATGATCTAACATATAAGGACTATCAGACAATGAATTTGTCGTTGGATCTTCACTATCTTTTTCAAAAGAATATCTCAAAGCTTTCCAATCCATCTTATTATCAATACAATCATCATCTTCATATGCTTGGGTATCTTCCACTAAAAACAATTGATAATCGGCAGTTAACGAACCCGTGTTTTCCAATGTAAAAGTATATGGCTGTTCAGTGCTTCCTACACCATCTGAAACAGGAATGGCCGGATTAATAGAAATACCATTAGAGGCTTCATCATCGAGCGTCAACAACAAAGTTCCTGTTGCAATTTGATTTTTTCTCGTTCCTAGACGATTATAAGTAAATGCAGCATAACTTACAAAAGCAAACATCGAAAGAACAACAAGAATCCAAAAACCCTTTTTTATAATACTTTTTTTCTTCTCATCCATGGTTTCACTCTCCATCATCTATATAAATTATATCGTTAAATTTTCAAGTTGTAAATAAAAAAACAGCGAAAATCATTGGATCGCTGTTGCAATGTCAACTCCATTTTCTACGACTTGTAATCGGCCATGAAAATGCATATCACTATTTAATGTCAAAGAATTAGAGGTCGTCCAAAAACGCAAAGTATAAGAGACAGAACCTTTTCCCTTTAACGTTCTGGAAAGAATCGTATTATCTTTTAAATCAGAAAGCATAAAAATATGATTTTCCTCTTCTTTTTTATGAATCGCACCTTTAATAATAGAATATGGAATTTGATATTCTCCACATTCATCCTCTATCATCTTATCTTTATCTTTGACTATTTTAATACTATAATTTACTGGAGTTTCTAAATTATTTTCAATTGTAAACGTATAAGCTCTAGAACTTAAACCAACGGAATCCGTAACGGGAGCAATCTGTCTTAACGTCACTTGATCTCCATCTTTTTCATGAAAAGTAACTTTTAATGACGGAGAAGTACTCACCTGATCTCTCGTATCTTTAAATTTATAATATATATAATGCGTTGCAAGAAGAGCAAAACCCAAAATCAAGGCAATGATCATTCCGCTTTTTATTAAATGTTTTTGATATGCTTGCACGCTTTCAACTCCAATCTATCTAATATGATATCCTCTTTTCAAAAAAGAAGTCAACGAAAAGAAAAAAACTTTACAAAACTTGTCAAATTAAAGTTCTTTTGCTGCAATTGTTTTCATGATCACATCTTTTACGTTGTTTTCATTAAATGGTTTGGCAAGAAGATCGACGATTGGATATTGTTTTGCCATATTGATAATTTCTTGAGTATAGGCCCCTGTAATGACAGAAACTGGAATCTTACTATATAAATTGTGAGTTTTAAAATATTCCAAAACACCGAAACCATTGACATTAGGCATATAAATATCCAACAACATACAAGCAATTTTTCCTTCTTTATCTCCCTCAATTAACGAAATTGCTTCAGCCCCATCTTTAGCAGTAATAACTTGATAAGTATCACTGAAGATTTTTTGAACGAATGAAATAACAACGCGAGAATCATCTACGACTAAAATTTTCATATCCAAAGGACGTTGTTTTACTTCTTCGATTACACTACTAGAAGCATCCTCCACTCCTAAATACATGCTGACTACTTTCATCACCCGAATGACTTCATTCATTAAAGCATCAAAATTCTGATAAACATAATCAATATTATTGACTTTACTTTGAAGCTCATGATTATAAGCCATATCTCCTAACATCATAAAACCAAAATATCTAGCATCACTTTTTAGAGAATGTACTAAAATGGCATAATTTTGCATATCCGCAGATGCTTTATAATTTTTTAATTGATCAATTTTTTCTTTTAATCCTTGTAGAAAATCAGGCAAAGTTGCATTATAGGTTTCCATATCTCCAAAAATTTCTAAACTTTTATTTAAATCGACACCATTACTTTTTAAAAATTCTTGATCTTTCAATTGAATCACCTCTACTCTCTCATTATAACATACTTTAATTACTTAAGTACTTTCGAATTACTTTTTCTAATTCAGATTTGTCAATTGGTTTTGCTAAATAATCTGAAAAACCTTCGCTGAGATATTTTTCTTTCATACCAGAAATTGCATTCGCTGTGAGCATGACCACAGGAATATGAAAGCCTTCGATACCCTGTAATTTTTTTAATGTTTCAACACCACCCATTTTAGGCATCATATCATCAAGTAAGATTAAATCAAACTTCTCACCAGCTAAAATCAGATCGATTGCTTCATAACCACTAACCACAGAAGTCGTATCAATTTTATATTTTTTTAGAATCATTTCTGCAACTTTTAAATTTAATTTATTATCATCTACTAAGAGTACTTTCTTAGAACCCGTAAGCACAAGAGGTGCTTCTTCCTTTTTTTCAACTACTTGTTTTTCTTTCGCTACAATTTTTTGATCAACGGCCACAGTAAACTTAGATCCTTTTCCATAAACACTTTGTACTACAATTTGTCCATTCATTAGTTCAACTAATCGTTTGGTAATTGCAAGCCCAAGTCCAGTTCCTTCAATCGTAATGTTTTTTTCTAAATCGAGACGACCAAATTTTGTAAATAGTTGGTTTATTTTCTCTTTTTGAATTCCAATTCCACTATCTTCAACAGAAATAATGAATCGACATACATTTCCTTTTTGTATTGTACTCACCCTAAAATCAATAAATCCTTCTTTTGTATACTTAGCAGCATTGGTAAGTAAATTTAAAATAATTTGTTTTAAACGAACGTAATCTCCATATAAGAAAGCGGGAATATTAGGATCTAAATAAGTTTTAAACTCAATTGGTTTCTCCCCAATTCTAACTTTCGTTAATGAGATCAATTCTTCAAAAATATTATGAAAATCATATTCTGTATTGACAATCTTAAGTTCATTGGCCTCAATCTTAGATATATCTAAAATACCATTGACAATTTCTAATAAACTATCAGAGGCCATTAAAATATCTTTCGCTTGTTCTCTGGTATCATCGGATAAAGTTTCATCTTCTAATAAACTCTGTGAAAATCCAACAATGGCATTTAATGGAGTTCTAATTTCATGAGACATATTGGATAAAAAATCTGTTTTAGCGCGATTGGCCCGATCGGCTTGCTCTTTTGCCAAATTCAACTGTTCAATCATTTTAATATCAGGATTTTCAATCGTAAAATACATAATAAATGTGGCAAAAGCTTCTACTGCAGTAACTAATATAATTTCAGGAAAAAGAAATTGAATAATAATTATAAAAGTTGTCAAAATAATCAAAACCCATAACGGAATAAATTCTTTATCTAAAATATACTGTTTATTTTTGAGTAGCATTATAATCATAATAAGAATGGCAATGAATGCAACACAATAATCGATAATAATACTAAGTCCTTGAGGATAAATTGCATTTCCTTGTTGCACATAATTTATTGGTAAAATTAAACTAATCAAAAGTAAAATAGGTAATATATATACAAATAAAATTTTCCGATATTTACCAAAATGAGTTTCTTTTCCTTTTTTTCTTAATAGTACAGCAATTAAATATAATACAAAAAGAAAACACCAAATATTATAATAACAAAGCATTAATTTCGTTAAAGTTACATATATGGGATGATGAATATCAAATTGAGATAATGTTAAAAAGAAAGAAAAACAATCTAAAAACAAACCAAATAATGTGACAATTATTAATGTAAAATATACTTTATTTTCTGCTTTTAGTACCCAAACTTTTTTTACTATACAGACAACCAACAGTAAAAATATATAAATGATTCCTCCAATAGATAAAGAAACGCTACTCACTTTACCACCTTCTATTATTGTAAGTATAGCATATTTTTAGCAGAAAAAAAAGTAATATATTCCTTGGAATTCTATTACTTTTTTCGCAAAACTTTTTTTTCTTTATTGGCTTTTATTTTTTCTAAGTCATCTCTACGAATAGCTTCAATATCTATTTTTCCATTCAAAGTATATTTTAAATGATCATGAAATTCATAATAATGAGGAAGAACTTCAGAGCCAACTCTTTCTGAGATTAATGTTTGAATAGAAGCAATTGTTTTTTTTCGATTTGCTTCTGTATCCTCATTTAGAACCAAATGAACTTTTGGAACTGCTCTTAATTCTTCATCAGGTACATTCGTAACTGCACATTTATTTACTGAAGGAATTGTGTAAATAATTTCTTCTAGTTCTGGAGGATACACATTGTTTAATCCACAAACAAATAATCTTTTACTACGTCCTGTTAAATCGATATCCCCATTTTCATCAATTTGAGCTAAATCACCCGTAATAAACCAACGAACTCCATCTTCGTCTTCATGAATCGCATGTTTTGTTTCATCTTCTCTATGATAATATCCTGACATTAATGAAGGACTAGTCAACCAAAGCTCACCAGGTTGATTATAAGATAATTCTTCCCCCGTTTTTGAATCTACAATTTTAGCATTATCATAAACATGAAGACGACCAACTGTTCCGCTTTTATTTTTACTTCCCTGTTTCCAAGTAGATGACCCAGCAAGTTCAGATGCTCCTAAACCATTGCACATTTCTTCCTGGGAACCCCCATATTTTAACGCTTTGGAGATGGCTAATTCCTTTGCTAAAGATAACTTTTCCCCTCCAGAAACAGGAGCTTTCATATTGCTAAAGCAGTTAGGCGTAATTTTAGGATTATCAATCAACGTTTCCCAATGAATAGGTCCTCCAAAGGAAATTGCTGGATTCAGACGAATTAAATTATCGACAAAATGTTCTGGCGCAGAGTCCAGTAGAAGATGGGTTTTTAAACCTCTACATAAAGCTAAATGTAGAGTGAAAATTCCATAAACCATAAATTGAGGAAGAATATTCATAAATTTTTCGCCACGACCAAGGTCTTCCATTAAATAGTCATGGGACAACATCAAATTATTGAAAGCTTCATTAGATAACATAACTCCTTTATGAACACCGGTTGTTCCGCCCGTATAAGAAATAATAGCTAATTGATCTTCCTTATATTCAAATTCTTTCGTTTCTTTTTTTGTTTTATTTTCTGCTAAAAAACTCGACCAATTTTTATTTAATTTTAATGGATGATTTCCCGTTAAAATTTTAGAAGCTAAATATAAATTTTTTATTTTTTTATTCGTTGCGGATTGAATAGTTGGAATAATTACAATATTATCTAAATTTACTTTTTTTGCTACTTTCTTTAAATTTTTATATACTTCACTATTACCAATAAACATCTTAACATCTAAATCTTTCAAATCTCTTTCTAAGTTGTATGTTTTAATTCTAGGATCAATTAAGCAGCTAACCGCTCCTATCTTATTTATAGCATAAATAGTATATACAGATTCTGGAGTATTGGCAAAACTAACTGCTACTTTATCACCAACTTTTATTCCCCTTTGAACTAATCCATTGGCAACAGTATCTATATTTTTAAATAGTTCACCATATGTTATTTCTGTTTCATCAAATCCTGTATCAAAAACAAAAGCAATATCATCTAAATGATTTTTGTTTATTTCATACATATAATTATATATACTAGTTTTCGGCAAACTTCTGGAAAATGCTTCTTCTGAATAAAATTTCAAATGTGGTTTATCAACAGAAGGCTTTCCTGTTAATGGTCCTTGTAATTCACCAACTAATAATTTTCTTAAATAAATATTTCTTAATTGCTCTTCTTGAAAATCTCTCATCAAAATCCCCCCTATCAATTAGAAATCTATGAATCTTAAATTTAGTTTACTATTTTTCTACTCGTTTTTCAAGTATTCTAAAAATTTATGATAAGTTTACTTACCAAATTATTTTTGTTAAATCTATTTTTAGAATTATTCATTTTTTTCAATCGTTTTAAATAATTGTTTTACAAAGCTTTCTCTTGCTTCCTCTGGAACAGGAAATCCACTCGCTTTCGGATGACCACCGCCACCCAAAACACTTGCAAGATCAGATAAATCAATTGCATCTTTTTGCGTTCGAAGGCTTACGCCACCACTCGGATTAATCATTGCAATAAAATCAAGTTCTCGATGTGCATTTTGTAGCATCATTCCTAATTCGCTTTTATATTGTTCTGCAAAAACAACCCCTACTTGATAATTTTTATAAGTATATGTTTTTAATTGTTCCTCTTTTAGTTGAAAATAGTTCTTTATTTTCTCCTCTTCAATCTTTAAAATTTTTTCTTCAAAATCATTCAATTTAAAATCTTTCTCTTTCGTTAACTTCTCTTTAAAATATTCAATATAAGAAAGATTCCCAAAAATGGTAAATAGATCGCCCAATTGTTTGGCAATTAAATTTTTTTTCGCTACCCAATACCACATATCAAGATCCAAAACACAATCAACATATTTTTTTATTTTTTCCTGATTTAATACTGGATAAAGTGTCTTTACATATTGATAAAAAAGAGAAGTTGCACACTCTTCTAATTGAAGAGTAACAAAAGGATACTTAGAGGCATATTGATGGGTTTTATGATGATCAAATACTTTAAATTTAGAAACCCAATCTTTTTTTAAAACTTCTTGATACACAGAATCTGGAACAGATAAATCTGTAATATAAATATGATCATATTCACTCAAGTCTTTTCCCAAAATAACAGGAATCTTTTCTTCGACTTCATCATTATCTAAAAGATAATAATCGACATCTCTTTGACAGAGCTTCAACAAAATAATTGGGCTTACACCATCAACATCTTTCGAATGAGTAATAATTAAATCTTTCATATTACATTCCTCATTTCCTCTTTATAGGCTTCTACACCAGGTTGATCAAAGGGATCAACATCCATTAAAACGGCAGAAAAAGAGGCACTTAAAAAGAAGAAATAAATAAGTTGTCCCATTGTATAAACACTACAATCCGTTCCGTGAATTCTAAGACTAGGTGTATTTTTTTGATGCGCTTTACAAACACTGGAAACAGCAGTCTGCTGAAGAGAATCCATTCCATCAAAATCAATCACAGTTTCAAAAACAATTGGATTTCCCTCTTGTAAAAATTGACCTAAGGAATGTAAATCTCTTGTATAAAGAGAGGAAATAGGTAAAATTCCTCGCTGTTTTTTTCCTTCGGATTCTGAAAATAACTGCTTTAGCCACTCCCCAAAAGGTAAAAATTTTTCTTCATAAAAAACGAAATTTTCTACCCCTCTTTTCTCATCATACATTGCCTTTCGAAGACATGCATACTGATAAGCTTCTTCGATATATTGTTTTCCCTCTTGGGCACCCTTTAATAATTCCTCAATATCCAAGATCAAGGAAAGTGGAAATAATCCTACCGCAGTTAATAAACTATACCTACCTCCAATATTTTTAGGAATCGGAAAAAAAGTATATCCATTTTGATCCGCTTCCATTTTGAGTTTACTATTTTCATCACTCGTAATAAAAATACGCTGTTTCAACTCTTCTTCTGTATACTTTGTTTTCATAAAAGCAAGGAGACTTTGATAGGTAATATTCGTCTCTAATGTCGTTCCTGATTTAGAGATAACATTAATCGAAAACTCTTTTTCTTTTAGATAATTTTTTAAACGCTCTAAATACTCCTCAGATAATTGGTAGCCAGCATAAAGAAGAGAAAAAGAAGAAGGATTCCAATAAGAAGAAAATATAGAATCTAGAGCACGACACCCCGCAAAAGACCCACCGGCACCTACGACAACGAGCACTTGGGAATGTTTCTTTATTTCTTCTTTTTTGCTCTTGATTTGATCTAAAAGAGAAGAAGGCACGAAAGGATTTAAAAAACCAGACATTGAGTTTTGTTCTACTTTTTTTAAAATTTCCTGCCAACCTTCTTTGGGTATTTTCTTATTTGTATAAGTTTCAAAATCAAACGTTAACATATAACCACCTCTATTTTATGTTTCTTTCGATCATTCACTAAAGGAATTTTTTCTTTTCTTATTTTACCATCTAAAAGGATTGCTCTTTTTTCTCCCCGTTTTAAAGAAATATGATATTCCGTATCAAAAAAATGATAATTCATTCGATAACCTTGAAAATCTTTTGGAAGATGAGGCTCTATTTTTAAATACTCCCCTTCTTTTACAAATCCTAAAATATCATGAATCGCAACTTGATAGAACCAGCCAGCAGAACCCGTATACCAAGTCCATCCTCCACGACCTTTATGCTTTTCATGAGTATAAATATCCGCTGCAATTACGTAAGGTTCCACTTTATAAATGCGTGTTTGCTCATTCGTCTTTGTTCTTTCTATTGGATTAATCATTTGGAAATATTGATAAGCTTCATCATATTTTCCTTCCTGAATCAGTGCCATTAAATACCACGAAACCGCATGGGTATATTGGCCACCATTTTCACGAATTCCCTTTGGATAATTCATAATATATCCTGGATTATTTGAACTTTTTTCAAAAGGTGGCGTTAAAAGTTTAACTAATAAAGCATCACGATCCACTAAATTTTCTCTTACTGATTTCAATAAAGAAGCAACTCTATTTTTAGGAACAACACCACTTAAAATAGCAAAAGATTGTGAAATTAAATCAATTTTACATTCTTCGTTTTCGCTGCTTCCCAGTTTATCTCCATTATCAAAGAAAGCTCGTAAATAATAAGATCCATCATAGGCATACTGATTTAAATTTTTCTTTAAATTTTCGTTAAACTTTTGATATTCTTCCTTATCTATTTTTAATTTTTCTTTGTCGATGAGATCAATAAACCAATCGATAACACGATATAGGAAGAATCCTAACCAAACACTTTCTCCGTGGCCTTTAACACCAACTTTATTCATTCCGTCATTCCAGTCTCCACCACCCATTAATGGAAGACCATGTTCTCCTAAACTATGCATCGCAAGATTTAAAGATTTCAATAAATGATTTAACAGAGGTTCTTTAAAATCACTATAAGTAAATACCATTCCTTTTTCTACTTCACTAGCTAAAAGTTCATCTCCTAAAACATAAGGGACCTTCTCTTTCAAAATTTCGGCATCCCCGGTTTTAGAAATATACACACAAGTTGCATAAACGAGCCATAAATAATCATCTTTATAACGACTGCGAAGTCCAAACTGATTCATATCGTGCCACCAATGAAGAACGTCCCCTTGCTGAAATTGATGAGCAGCATTTTTTAAGATTTGTTCTCGTGCAAGATGAGGAAAAATATCACAAATATTCATAGTATCTTGCAACTGATCGCGGTAACCATAAGCACCACTGACTTGATAAAAACCAGTACGGGACAAAATTCTAGAAACCAAACACTGATATAAATACCAACCATTGATCATCGTATCAAAACTAGAATCTTCCGTTTTTACTTGAATCATAGATAATGTTTTCCGGTAATAATCTTTGACCTCTTCCAATTTCTTTTTACAGAAAGAAACATCGTTGTACTCTTTTAAAAGTTTTGTAAATTCTTCCATATGATTGCTCACGCCAAGAGTAAATACCACTTCTTTTTCTTCTCCCGGTTTTAAAGAAACTTCCGTATGAATTTCTTTAATTAAAACCTTATCATCAACTGCATGAGTCAATTTTAAAGAAGAAGACATAAAGGCCGTAACATGACTAAAATAGTTACTATAAACATTTCTTATTTTTAAATAATTTTCTTCTTTTTGATATTCACTCAAAATATGTCTAGCTGTCTTTTCTTCAAAATTTCCAAAAGTTGGATTCATCCAAAAACTCAAATCTATCTTTTTCGTCTTATCAGACAAGTTGGAAAGTTTTACTAAATAAACTTTTACAGAATCCTTTAAAGGAATAAATTCTAAAACTTCCTCTTTCAAATTTTGATATTCTCCTTCTAAAATAGAATATCCAAAACCATGGCGACAACTTGCCGGATCAAAAATCTCTCCATTAATTTTAAATCCCTCAGATTTATCATTGACAATCATATCATTGGTCCAAGAAGTAATTTTGAATTCTCCACTATTATAAGCATAAGTAAAGCCACAACCATTATTGCTAATCACACTTCCCATTTTTTCATTGGCAATAATATTTGCCCAAGGCATCGGCGTGTTTTTGCTTTTTACTACATATTCTCGTCCATCTTTCGTAAACCCACCAAAATCAGTTTCAAAAATTAAAGGTTCATCAATTCTACTTGTCGTCTGTTGAACTGGAGGAATTATCTTTTTCGCAATTTCATTTTGTTCTTGTAAAAGTTCAACTTTTTCTGAAAGAGATTTGTGATCATTTAAAACAAAACGAAGTCTCGGTACCACATCAAACAATCGTCTTTCCTCTTCTGTCATATCTTTTCGATCAATCACGACAATTTTTCCTGGAGTATGATAAAAATTATTTAACGTATACATCCGATAAATTTCATCAGCAATCTCTTTTTTAATTTTTTCTGCATATTGATCATTTTCACTATTAATAATTACAATATCAACAAAAATAGAATGATTCTTATAATACTCAAAACACTTCAAAATATCCCGAATAAATGGAATATCGACAATATCGTTAATATCGACCACAATTGTCGGATAATCGCCAGAAACTCCAAACTTCCAAAGTCCACTTTGAGATAGTGCATTCTTTCTTAAAAATTCTTTTCTTTCTTCATTTACTGTGATTTTCGTTGTTTGATACAAATAATTTAACATAATGTTATAAAGACGCATTTCTTCTCCAGTTAAATTCATCAATTTGGTATTTTCTATATTCATTAATGTAGAGACTTCAAAAGCTTTTTGAATCGATAGAAAATCATGATAAGAACGAACAATACTGTAAATCTGTTCTTTACTTCGACCAAAACCATTAATAATATAGACAACTTTTTTTCCGCCCGCTTTTACCGTAATTTGATTTCGCAAACTCATAATCGGTTCTAGCCCTTCATTATCCTGATTGGAAAGTCTTTTATATAATCCTTCCGGATTGGATGCATTATGATTTCTACCAAAGAAGTTTTCTCTACTTGTTTCATAAGTATTTGGTTTTTCATGATCTTCGATTAACAAATGATGAATATAATAAGCGTTCGTACTACTCTCATTTTTCTTTTTTCGCATAGAAATTAAAGAATCTGTATGAGAATCATAATAAGTTTTTAAAAACATATTATTAAACACCCGGTGACTGACATCTTCCATATTTTCACAAATAATAGGTTCTAAATAAGTCGTAAGTTCCAAATTTAAATCTTCTTCCCCCTGATTTTGAAAAGTAATTCTTCGAATTTCTGCGTGATGTTCTTTTGTTAC
The DNA here is from genome assembly GCA_947624845.1 of uncultured Bacilli bacterium. Taxonomy (GTDB): domain Bacteria; phylum Bacillota_I; class Bacilli_A; order RF39; family UBA660; genus MGBC119817. The sequence goes on along the minus strand of CANQMB010000013.1, from coordinate 6,413 downwards.
AACTATCTCTGTCGTCGTAGTCAAATGTTCATCTGTTCGAATATATTTTATTTTATCTGAAGCAAAGATCACTTCATACTTTTCTGGCATTTGATTCATTGGAGCATACGTATTTGAAATCACTTGATTCGTATCCATATTACGAATATACAAAAACACCCCATAATCCTGTTCGGTAATTTTTCGATATCGGTTCAACTGAATTGTCCGATATCTACTAAAACCATCCCCACGATCATTCATCAATAGACAATACTTCTTATTGGATAAAACGGATACCTCTGGCATATCCGATATATAAGGGAAAGTTCGAATATCATTTTCAATTTTTTCTTTTTGATAATTATATTTTTTATATTTTGCAATTTTCAAATCAATATCTGTTTTTACTTGAACTTTTTCCTTTAATAAAATATCAAAAGTTTGAACTCGAATATCTTTATGAAAATAATTTTGAATAATTCCCTCCATCAAATAATTCGTAAGTCCAATTAGGCTCATACCTTGATGATGGGCATAATAAGAAAGTACTGGTTTTTCGGTTTCTGTATCATAAGATTCATAGAAACCATACTCTCCATACATATCTAATTTACGAAACCGCATCATATTTTTATAAACTTCTTCTGGAAATAAAGGAAAAGCCATTAAAGAAGAATACGGTGATAGAACAATTCTTGGATTTTTTTCTTCTTTTACTTTTAAATAGGGCGTAGAAAATGCTTGATACTTATAACTATTGGCATTATCTAATTCATCATAAGCAGATTCAGACATTCCCCAAGGAAGTTTATGATTAATACTTTCCACATAAGCTTTTTGACACATATAAGCAAAATGATAAGATTCATCCAACAAGGTATGTGGATAGTTTTTCATAAAAAGATATGGCATATAGTATTCAAAAGAAGTTCCAGACCAAGAGGTCAACCCTTTGGCATGATTAAAACTAGTCAGAGATTTATCTAAACAAAACCAGTGATTGCTAGGAACATCTCCTTTAGCAATAGCAATAAAACTAGTCAATCGACTCTCACTAGCAAACTTATTATAATTATAAACAGAAAGCATCGCTTCTTTTTCTTGATATCCAATACTAAATACTTCTTTTTTTGTATATAATTTTTTAAAATTGGCATTTTTAATTAATCTTTCCACTACACGAGCTAATTTTTCTTCACCATTTTCTAATAAAAATTGATTTACAACCATTAAAGAAGCGACAAAATTCCCAGAATCTACCGTAGAAATAAATCTAGGTTCTAACACCTCTTTCGTTTTAATATGATACCAATTGTATAAGTGACCATTCCATTTTTCTAACGAATCTACGGTTGTAATGATTTTTTCAATGAAAGCAATCGCTTCTTCTTTTTCAATAAACTCTAAAAAATAAGCACAAAGAACACTCGTCAAAGAAAAACCAATATCTGTAGGAGAAGTTCTAAAATCACTCTTATCTTCCCTATTTTCTTGATAATTATCTGGTATTAAATAATTATTTTCTTTCGTTAATTGATCTTGAAAAAATTGCCAAGTACGTCTAGCCACTCCTTTCATATTTTCTCTTTTTTCTAAAGATAAATCTTCTAAATTACTTTCCAAAGGTTGAGATAAACCATACATAATAAAGGGAGCAGAAAAGAAGATCAATCCTATACAGACACTATAAATATTAAGGGTAAGAAAACCAACGACAATCAAAACACAAGCCGTAAGTAAATTCAACCAAAAGTTTTGCAAATAAGTTTTTAAATCAAATTTTAAAGTCTTTTCTGCATCCTCTGCTGTAATCCAATTCAATAAGTTTTTATGGCTGATGAAAAGACGATAAATCGTTCTAAAAAAAGCATCCAAATAAAGACATGTATAATAAGGAATCGTCGCTAATAAAGCATAGGATCTTAATACCAACGATTTTCCTCCTACCATCAACTCTTTATAATAAATGGTTTGAACATCTTGCTTTTTATGATACATCTTACTCTTCAAATAGAAGAAAATAGGTAAAATAATCTCTAAAGAGACGAATAAAATCCAAAAAATTGGAGCTACTTTACCGAAAAAAAGTGCAAGAATTAAAATAATAAATAACATTGGCTGTAAAAACATCCGCATAATATTATCAAAAATCTTAAATTTTTCTAAAAAATTCAATGGATTTTTTACTTTAACATTCTCTTTGTTGTAAACTCTTGGAAATAGCCACTGAAAAATTTGAACGTCGCCTCTAGCCCACCGATGTTGTCTTGTCGTATCTGTTAAAAATTTAGGAGGGAATCCCTCAATGAGTTCCACATCAGCCACATAGGCACAACGAAGATAATTTCCTTCTAACAGATCATGAGATAACACTAAATTATCAGGAAAAGCTTTAGATAAAACTTCATCAAATACTTTTAAATCATAAATTCCTTTTCCTATAAAGCTACCTTCTCCAAAAGAATCAAAGTACACATTCGGAACAATGGCTGTGTAAGAATCAAAGCCTCCAATATTGGCAAAAATCTGTGAATAAAACGACTGATTCGTCGATTCGATATCAACGCTTACACGAGGTTGCATTAATGCATAACCAGAAATAACTTTCGTCTTTGTTTTATTTAATACAGGATGATTTAAAGGATGAGCGATAGCACCTACTAAATTTAACGCGGTATTCAGTACCAAATCCGTATCGGTATCTAATGTAATCACATAACGAATATCCACTTGAAAATCTTCTAAAGTATGAACATGAAAATATTTTTTTGCTTCTTTTTTTGTAAATTGATGCAAAAGCAACTGGTTAAAGTGATGAATCGCTCCTCTTTTCCGTTCATAACCTAAATAGCAATTTTCTTTTTCGTTATAAAATCTTTTTCGATAAACAAAATGAAAAATATTTTGCTTATACTTTTGATTTAGTTTTCTAGCATACTCGACTCCAAATTCACTGATTTCCTCATCTTTTTCATAATGCTCTTGATCAATCGCTTTGGCATCTCCCAATAGAGTAAAATATAAATTTTTAGTCTTATTGACAATATAAAAAGTTTCAAGACAATCAAATAATTTTTTGATTTTTTCTGTATCACTAATAATAGTAGGAATTACAACCATAGTTGCATATTCCTCTGGAATACCTTTAGAAAAATCTAATTTAGGCAGAGGTCGCGGCGTAACAAAACTCATTAATAGATGATTGATAATTTGCGCCCAGAGATTAAAAATTGGAATTAGTAATAATATAAATCCTAAAATTTGATTTTTAATGAAAAAGATAGACCCAATATAACTACTAATAACAGATAGTAAAAGTAAAGAAATAAAGTAAATCGTAAAGCGAAGGCGATATTTTTTGGGACGAATTAAATACGTTCCTATATGCTCTTCTGGATTTGTTTCATAAAATTGACATACATAAGCATATTCACTAATTTTTTTTCTCTTGGCATATTTACAAATTAAAAATCGATAATAGGCTTTAGACTCCTCTGTCATTTTACGATAAATATCATCTTTTAATAATTTTTTCTCCGTATAACTGATTTGTTCAAATAAATCTTCTTGTGTATAATCTCCAAATTTTTTTAAATTATTAAAAATATTAGATACGAGTATATTATTATCCATTCTTTTTTGATATTCTTGATTGATGACTTCTTTTAAATTAATATGATTCTCTTCTAATCTACTATTCAATATTTTAAATATTTGATTGGAGTTGGTTCCTAATTCTCTTAATTGATTGTTTAACTCAAAAAGATAATTTTCATCTTTTAGCATCTCTGAATTATGTTCTAAAAATTCTTCTAAAGAGATTTCTTTGTTTTTAATTTTTGTAATCATGTAAGAAACTTTTTCTTTATGTACTAAGCGTTGATATTCGACATCACAAATTTCTTTTAATTTAATTGTATATAAAAATAACAATAAAGTTGGAATTAGATTAATTTCATCATAAGAAAAATAATACTTATTTTCTTTTTGATATAAGTTCAATCCAGTCGTAATTTTTTTAAAATCTACGTGATAAGAATTCCTAATAATAATTTTTCTTAAAGCATTTTCTATCGTACTAGCTTTCTTTAAATTTTTTTTCATTATTTTTTCGTCTCGTAATAGACGTTTTTTATGTTCCACTAATAAATAATAATTATCAATTAACCACTCATTAGTAATTCCAACATATTGCAAATTTTTTGTCTTATTTACTAAAAATTCATAATATTCTGTAATTTCATCAAAATTTTTCAAAAATCTTCTAATCATAGGAACCTCCTACTATCAATAAATCTCTATAATTATTATAGCAGATTTTTTATATTTTACTAGTTCGAAAATTTTAAGAGAAAAAAAACAACTTCTCGTTGTCATTTTTTTAATGAAGAAAATAGTAAGTTACTTTTATAGCAACCGATGTTTTTAAAACATTTACTAAAATAATTAAACACTACTTTCTTCAATATTTCTGGAAATATTTAAAATAATACCCATACTTACCATACTTACTAGTAAAGAAGAACCTCCATAGGACAAAAATGGAAGAGTGACTCCAGTAACTGGAATTAAACCTACAACGACCATTAAATTCATTAGCGCTTGAAAAATGATTTGAAAAATCATGCCAAAGGCTAAATATTTAGAAAACAAATCAGGTGCATGTAAAGCAATCTGAATTCCACGATATAAGATAATTAAAAATAAACTACAGACAATAAAGGCCCCCAACACTCCAAATTCCTCCGAAATAATCGAAAAAATAAAATCTGTTTGAGGTTCCGGTAGATAAAAATGTTTTTGTATTGAATTCAAATATCCGTTTCCAAGTAATCCTCCAGGACCAATTGCATAAAGTGATTGAATAATTTGAAATCCTGTCCCTAACGCATCTTTCCATGGATCAACAAAGGAAATAATTCGATCCATTCGATAAGGAGCGATGAGAATTAAAACAATAATACCAGCAATACCTAGGAACCCACAGCCAATAAAAAATTTCATATGAACACCAGCAATAAAAAGTAAAGAAACAATCGATACGACTAAAATAACACCCGTTCCTAAATCAGGTTGCAACATAATTAAACCAAAGAAAAATAAAGTAATTCCCAAAATAGGAAAAACCCCTTGTTTTAAACTCTTCAAAAATCGATTGCTATTTTGTAAATATTTGCTCGTAAAAATAATGAGTCCTAATTTAGCAAACTCACTTGGTTGAATTCCTAAAGAACCAATTCCAAACCAGGATCTACTTCCGTTTCTAATACTACCAATTCCAGGAATCAAGACGAGTACCAATAAAATAAAACAAAGAATTAAAATAAAATTTGCCTTTTCTAAATAAAATGAATAATGGATTTTAGATACAAAAATCATCAATAAAATTCCAGCAATTAAAAAGATACCCTGATACTTTAAATAATGAAAACTATCTTGAAATTTATAATTAGCCCAAATACTAGAAGCTGAATATATCATAATCAGTCCAAAAACAGAGAGGATCAATACAGAAATAAAGAGAATTTTATCAAATTTCTTTGGCATCGAATCACCTATTTAAGTATATTATTTTAACAAAAAAAAAGAACAGAATCGCTCTTTTATAACCATACACCAAAGATAATTCCACTCATTGCAAGAATTAATCCACCAACCCAAAATAACTTAACAATATCGGTTTCCACCCAGCCAAGCTTTTCAAAATGATGATGAAGTGGCGTCATTAAAAATAATTTTTTATGAAATACCTGAACCCAAAATGTTTGAAAAATAACACTTAACGTTTCAATTACAAAAATTCCAGCGACTACTAATAACGTCAATTCTCGATGAGTTAAAATCGCAATCGCAGCCATCACTCCCCCTAAAGCAAGAGATCCTGTATCCCCCATAAAAATTTTGGCAGGATAAGTATTATAAATCAAAAAGCCAATCAAACCACCAACTAAAATCAAGCAAAATAAGCCAATATCTTCAAAGCCAACCATTAATGAAATTAGACTGAAGGCAATAAAAGCAATCGCTGAAAGTCCACCAGCAAGACCATCTAAACCATCTGTTAAGTTGACTGCATTCGATGCACCCACTAAAACAAATAAGATAAATAAACCGTACAACCAACCCATTTCAATATCGATGCCTAATGTTCCAACTACCCAAGAAGTTTGACCCCCACTACGCATATAGATATAGAAAAAGGCAACGGCAATGATTACCTGCATTAATAATTTTTGATAAGTCGTAAGTCCTTCGTTATTTTTTTTACGAATGGATAAAAAGTCATCCAAGAACCCAATAAAAGCGTATCCTAGAAAAACTAATAAAACAATTCCTAAATTTGAAGAATAGGAAACACGTCCCGTAATTAAAAGTCCTAAAGTCGTAATTACCGTTGGAATGATAAAAATAAGTCCTCCCATCGTAGGAGT
>CANQMB010000012.1 GCA_947624845.1 uncultured Bacilli bacterium | reverse complement strand
TTAAGCGCTTCCAATATACTCCGGGATGCTCTGCTTTTGCTTTTTCTTTCAGCATACCTGCCAAATCGCCGTTATTGGTTTCTCTAAACTCCTTTAAAAAAGTAATGTTCAGTTTTAATCGCGCGGCAATCATTTCAGCCGTTTCTTCTCTCTTATCAGCGGCAACCATATCTGTATTGATTCGTTTTAAAGTTTCTTTCTTTACTAAAGAGATTAATTCTTTTAAACTCATGACATCCCCATCTCTCGTTTTAAATGGCGTGCCATCGGCATTGGTCATCGTTCCAAAACCGAAGAATTCTAATTTTATCTTAGCATCGGTAATTCCGGTGATTTGCGCAGCACGAAAGACTTGTTCAAAGTAAAGAGATTGTCTATTATCGGCAAAATACCAGATTTCATCTGGATGAAATCTTTCCATTCTAGAATATAATGTCGCAAGTTCCCGTGTTGCATAAAGGGTCGCTCCATTGGATTTAATGACGACAAGCGGTGGCATTGGGCGTTCATCTTCCTCTTTTTTTACATGAACCACTTTGGCACCACAACTCTCTTCTAATTTTCCACTCTCTTCTAATTTTTTTATGGTCTTTTCCATATAGGGATAACAGTCGCTCTCCCCTTCGAGCAAATCAAATTCTGTATGAATTTGTTGATAAATTTTTTGAATATCTTTTTTAGAGACTTCTTTAATTTTATCCCATAATTCTTTATAACCTTTTTTTCCTTCTTCTACCCATTTAGTAATTTCTTCAACTTCAGCCATGATTTTTTCGTCTTCTTTGGCCTTGATATTTGCCAGTGGGTAAATTTCTCCTAACTCTTCTTCTGTAATCGTAAAAGGAACTTCTTTATCCTCTTCCGTAAAATTTGGACTAAAATAAGGAAGATCGGGATATCTTTTTTTTAGTTCCCAAATCACCATTCCAGATTGACGACCAATATCTCCAAAATGAACATCTGAGATCACTTCATATCCTAAAAGTCGAGCAAGTCTTTTTACCGCTTCTCCAATATTAGCAGAACGCAAATGACCTACATGAAGTGTTTTGGCAATATTGGCGCCTCCGTAATCGGCTAAAATTCTTTTCTTCTCTACAAAATCTATATTATGATTGAAATCTTCTAATAATAAGTTCATACTTTCAATTAGAAAAGAATCAGACAACGTTAAATTAATAAAACCTGGCCCCGCAATATTTAAATTGGTAAATTTTGAATTTTCTTTTAAAACTTCTACAATTTTTGTAGCAATTTCTCTTGGATTTTCTCCATATTTTTTAGAAAGAATCATCGCTTCATTAATTTGATAATCCCCAAGATCTGGACGAGAGGATGGAGTAAAAACAAAATGATCTAAATCATACCCTGCTTTTTTGATCTCCTCTTTTACTTCTTGTTCTAGACTTTTAATTATACTCACTAAATTCACCTTCTAACTTGAAATGATATTTTTCCTCATTTAGAAAATATAGAACTTCTATTTTTTCTTGTTCAAATTGTTTTAAAGAAACTTGTAAAGGAAGATCTAAAGAAAGATTTTCTTTCTTTAGATCTATGTGACATACTCCTTCCTGAAAGAAAAACTTTAGCAAAGCTTCATCAGTTTCTCTAATCAACTGTTCTTTTTCTAAATCAATTCGATTTTTACTCCCATCTTTTAAAGTAAAATAGTAGATGGAGTCTGTTTCCAAAAAAGTTTCCACTTTTTCTTGAATTTGTTCTTTTTCACTGGTCAACATCATCAAAAAATTTCTTTTTTTCATAGGATTCACCACATTTAAAATTCTATTCTAGATTATAACATAACTTCAAAAAATTGCATACATATTTAATTATTATTTTTTCATACTAAGATTAGAAGGTGATTCCATGAAGAAATTTTTCAAAAGAATATTAAAAATAACTCTATTTTTTTTAATCTGTGGGATGATTGGCCTTGGAGGAATCTATGCCTATGCAAAAATTTCTCCTAAAATTGAAATTAATGGGGCGAACAGTTTGGCTATTTTTGATGATCAAGGCGATTTATTTTTTCAGGGAAGTGGTTCTAAAAAGTGGATTGAATTAAAAAATATTTCGCCTAATTTAATTCAAGCCACTTTAGCAGCGGAAGATAAAAACTTTTATCATCATCAAGGATTTGATCTTTTTCGAATTTTAAAAGCAACTTATATTAATATTACTTCCAAATCAGTAGAACAAGGAGCCTCTACCATTACCCAACAATATGCTAAAAATTTATTTTTAGATTTTGATAAGACTTGGAAAAGAAAATTAGAAGAAATGTGGTATACGATTGAAATGGAAGCTCATTATGATAAAGATACCATTTTAGAGGGATATTTAAATACGATTAACTACGGACATGGAATGTATGGAATTGAAAATGCCAGTCGTTTTTACTTCAATAAAAGTGCGAAGTATTTAAGTTTAGCAGAAGCGACAATTCTAACTGGAATTCCCAAATCCCCAGCGAATTATTCTCCTCTGGTCGATTTTAAAATGGCAAAAAAAAGACAATTACTCGTATTAAATTTAATGGTAAAAAATAAAATGATTACAGAAAAAGAAAAAGAGAAAGCTTATAAAACGCCTTTAGAGTTTTCAAATCAAGAAAACGTCAACACGCCAAATACGGTTATGTATTATCAAGATGCTGTACTAAAAGAATTAGAAAAAATCGATTCAATACCCAATTCTTATTCAAAAACTAAAGGGTTAAAAATTTATACCAATTTAAATTTAGAAGCTCAAACAAATTTAGAGAATATAATTCAAGAAGAATTTCAAGGAGTTGAAAAATTACAAATTTCTACAGTCATGATGAATCCAAAAACAGGAGGAATCGTCGCTTTAGTTGGTGGCAGAGATTATCAAAAATCTCAATATAATCGGGCGACGGATGCCGTTCGGCAAGTTGGCTCGACGATGAAACCCTATCTTTATTATGCAGCTTTAGAAAATGGCTTTACTTCCAGCAGTTCTTTTACTAGTGAAAAAACAACCTTTACATTTGCAAATAACAACACCTACTCTCCTAAAAATTATAATGATCTTTACGGAGAAAAACCAATTTCTATGGCAACTGCCATTGCCTACTCTGAAAATATATATGCAGTAAAAACTCACTTATTTTTAGGAAGTGATGCCTTAATCGACGTAGCCAAAAGAGTGGGAATTACAGCGAAGTTGGATGATGTTGCGTCCTTACCTTTAGGAACGAAAGAAATCAATATTATTGAAATGGCGGCCGGCTACAGTGCTTTTGCCAATGAAGGCTACCAAGTTCAACCCCATCTAATTGAAAAAGTAGAAGACTCGAATGGCAAAGTTTTATATCAAGCAAAAAAGAAAAAAACAAAAGTCTTAAATTCTAGCCTTACTTTTATTTTAAATAATATGCTTACGGGAACTTATGATAAAGACTATATTGACTATAATTATCCAACTGCCATTTCCCTAGCACCGAAGCTTACACATAAGTATGCTTTAAAATCGGGGACAACAGAAACTGACAATTGGTATATTGGCTATAATCCAGATATTGTCACCGCTGTTTGGGTCGGATATGATGAAAATCAAAATCTTTCGACCAAAGAATATAAATATGCACAAAACGTGTGGTATAAAACAATGGAATTTTATGAAAAAGGAAAAAAAGATCGTTGGTATCAAGTTCCAGAAAATGTCTCTAGCGTTCTAGTAGAACCAATTTCTGGTAAACCGGCAACAGAAGATAGTCCTAAAAAAAAGTTAATGTATTTTATTAAAGGAACCGAGCCTACTTTAGACGACCACGTTTTCGATGAAAAATTAACAAATAGTAAAAAAAGTTAAAATTAGCAATATTTCTCTTTTCTTCACATAAACTAAAATATAAAGAAAGAGGGAATGTTATGAATAATGCTTATCCAAATATTAATGTGCCAGGATATCAAGGAACAATGCCACCTTATCAAAATATACAACCAACCAATCCAAATACGAATGCCATCAATATGTCTCCAGATGAATATGCTGAAAACTTATTGAAACGAAATGCTGGAAAGTATGCAGAATTTTATATGTCTTATTCTGATTCTAATCAATGGAAAGATCGTATTTTTCGAGGAACCATCGAGGATTCTGGAAGAGATTATGCTGTTTTAAAACAAGAAGATGGTAGCTATGTCCTTCTATGGACGATCTATTTAGACTACGTAATTTTTCCAGAAAGAATTGCGCATAATTAAGAAAGAATGGTTGTATCATTCTTTTTCTTTTGGTATAATTAGTTTATCCTAAAGAGGTGGTCAAATGGTTTTTATTATTTTAGGAATTATACTCATTATCGCTATTATTTTCAGTTTTGTTTTTATCTATAATAAAAATCGATTTCAAGAAGAGTTAATTCGAATCGATGAAGCAGAGAATAATATTGATATGTTATTACAAAAAAAGATAGAGTTTATTGATCAGATCATTCCCATTATTCAAAAGAAATCAAAAGAACAAGAATTTTTAAGTGATTTTCATATCATCCGAGAAAAAGAAAAAAATCATTTTGAAATCAATGAATATCTAAAGAATAGTTATGTGGAAATTATAAAAATCTTAGAAGATAATGAAGCTTTGATGAGTGATAAAAAATTAAATTCGCTTTTAGAAGAGATGAATGAGAACGAAGAAGATTTAATTGCATCCATTCAATTTTATAACGATCATACAGTAGAGTACAATCGACTTATTCATTCTTTTCCATCCAATATGATCAAAACTTTTTTAAAGTTGAAACATAAAGAACTTTATTCTACAGAAAAAAAAGAAATCTATGAAATTCTTAAGAAATAATCGATTTCTTTTTTTTATATTTGCCACTCAATTGGCTTTAAGTTATTTTTTTGTAAAAATTGATTGGTTTTGGAAAAAGGTTTACTTCCAAAAAATCCAGAATAGGCAGAGAATGGCGAAGGATGAGGAGATTCTATAATATAGTGTTTTGGATTCGTAATATATTCTTTTTTACTTCTAGCGTAAGATCCCCAAAGAATAAATACGATTGGAGATTGTTTTTCATTTAATTTTTTGATTACAGCATCTGTAAAAATTTCCCAACCTTGATCTTTATGAGAGGCAGCTTTATCTTTTTCAGTTAAGACCGCATTTAATAATAAAACACCTTCTTTGGCCCAAGGGATTAAAGAATTATGATTCGATACTTTTATATTTAAATCACTTTCTAATTCTTTAAAAATATTTTGAAGAGATGGTGGTCTTCCTACCTCATTTCTTACCGAGAAAGAAAGCCCTTGCGCTTGGCCTACTCCATGATAGGGATCTTGTCCCAAGATAACGACTTTTACATTTTCATAAGGCGTATAGCGAAACGCATTAAAAATTTCATTTTGTTTGGGGAAGATGGTTTTACTTTTATATTCTCCTTCGACAAAAGAGCAAAGTTTTTTAAAATACTCTTGATTAAATTCATCTTTTAATATCTCATCCCAACTATTTCCTATCATAATATTCCTCTCTATCTTTTATTTATGATAACTTTCATGATGAATAATTTTATAACTTCTATAAATTTGTTCTAATAATAGTACTCTAAATAATTGATGGGGAAAAGTCATTTTCGAAAAAGAAAGCCTACAATTGGCTCTTTTTTTAATTGATTCATCTAACCCATCAGAACCTCCAATAATAAATACAATAGGAGAAGATTTCATTTGCCAGTCGTTAATTTTTTTGGCAAATTCTTCTGAAGAGAAAGAGTCTCCATCAATTTCTAAAGTGATTACCCAATCTTTTTCTTTGATATGTTTTTTTAAGCATTCTGCTTCTTCCTGTAAGTTTTTCTTTTTGTCTGCTAAAGTTTTATCAGCAACTTCGATGATTTCTAAATTGGTATATTTAGATAAGCGTTTTTGATATTCAAAAATAGCTTCTTGCCAATATTTCTCTTTAATTTTACCTACACAAATTATCTTCATTCTACACCTCAATAAAGGGACTTACTTCATTTTGTCTGGCAATGACAATATCTACTTCTGTTCCTTGTAATTTTTCTGATACAGTAGAATAGGCAATTTCTTCTGTATTATTTTTTTCACTTAAGTGCGCAAGGATGACATATTTTGTATTTTTTCCAATTAATTTTTCTAAATATTTTGCTGTTGTATGATTCGATAAATGTCCTTTATCGCTTAACACTCGTTGCTTTAAATAATAAGGATAGGGTCCTTCCATAAGCATTTTTTCATCATGATTGGATTCTAATAAATAGATTTCTTTGGATTTCATTTTTTCTAAATATTTACGATTAATATACCCTGTATCCGTTACATAGACTAAGCTTTTGCCATCATACTCTATAATGTATCCTACAGAGAAAGCATCATGGGAAGTGTGAATTAATTCAATTTGAACGTCGTTAATTGTGAAGCAATCTTCAATGAAGACCACTTCACAATTTCCTATTTTATCCTGTAATTCTGTTTCCATTTGCCGTGGAATAAATATTTTTATCTGCTCATTTTTAGTCAGTGTCGATAGTCCTTTAATATGATCCGAATGGGCATGAGTAATCAGTAACCCTGCAAAATCAGAAATTTTTAGGGACAGGTCAGATAAATTCTTCTTCAATTGTAAATAACTGATTCCCATATCAATAAGGAGTTTCGTATTTCCACAAAGAACAATACTACAATTTCCTTTAGATCCACTGGCGAGTGTTTTTATTTTCATTTTAGTAGAAATTTAGTGGGTTAATTGCCACTCCTCCACGATATGGATAGCCTCTCCAAATAGAGAAATGTAAATGTGTTCCCGTGGCATTTCCAGTGTGACCCATACCTCCGATCACTTGACCTCGATTGACATTCGCTCCGACACCGACATAACGACATCCCGTACACATATGAGCATACATTGTATAATATCCATTATGATGATCAATTAGAATCGCTTCTCCACTACCAATGAATGCTCCGTTGGAAGAGGCAACAACCGTTCCTGCTTGGGCAGCATAAATTGGAGATCCTTCTCCACAACCTGCAATATCTTGGCCATCATGTAAACTTCCCCAACGATATCCAAATCCACTACTCAAATAGTATGGAACAATCGTTGGCCAATACCAATAACCCGTGCTGTTTGGTGCACTACCATGACCATCCCAAGAACTATAATTGCTTTTCTTTCCACCACGGACAATCACTTCATTAATCGCTGGTTTTACTTCCTCTGTATCTGTGATGACAACATTGGTCGTATCTCCATTTACTTTCTTAATTTTTTGGGTGACACGGTTCTGCCCATTCACACCCTGTTGAACGACTTCTTCTTGTCCGATCATTTTTTCATTATCGTAACGAACTTCGGTCGTATATTTCTTTTCTTGTAATGAAACTACGTGATCTTCTTCTACTAAATTAAACTGCGGTTTTAATATTCCAAGAGTGACTTCCTGTCCTGGGAACAGAAGACTATTTTCATCTTTAAACTCTGGATTGGCAATTAAAAATTCTTCATTCGATAACTTATTATTAAATGAAACATCACTGATTGTATCCCCTGTTTTTACAATATATTTTTTCTGTGCTTTTGTTGTTCCAAAAAGTAAGTATTTATTTAAATCTTCCTCTTTTGTATAAATTTTTTTTGTTACGGGAATATTTTGTTTTTTAATTAAAATTTTATTTTCAATATAAATATTTTCAATTAATTTTCCTGTATTTTTTATTTTCTTTTGAGTATCATTTTTAAAATTTTCATAATCTTCTTCTTTGATAAAAGATTTTACAGTAGTTTCTACTGAATTTGTAAAAACATCTTTATCTAAAACATAGATTGTCTGATCTTTTGTCTTGATTTTTTTTCCTTCGTTATTCTGTGTTTTTAGTCCCTTTATGACAATTGCATAACCACGAATGGTAAAGGGGGATTTATCTTTAATTTCCTCATAAATTTGTTTGGGCGTCTTCGTCTTGTTATTATAAGTAATTTCTTTTACAATATCTAAATCATCGGGAGCATAGACTTTGTCGACATGATATTGTCTTTTTAAACTTTTCTGTTCTTGATCGATATATTCTTCCAACTCTTTTTTTGATTTTACTATACCGAGAGATTTTCCTTTTAAATAAACACGATATACTGTCTGTGGAGTTGTGGAAAATCTTTGAAAACCAAAGGCAAAAAACGATAAGATGAAAATAGCAAAAAAGAAACCTCTTCTTCTTAAATTCATTTTCTTTCCCCTCCTTCTCTTTTTAAATTGACGAAAGTACTCGTGTTTTTCTTGAATAACAACTCGATCGTTGCCGTAGGTCCATTTCGGTGCTTTCCGATGATTAGTTCACTAATACTAGTATTTTCTTCATTACGTGCCTCTTTGTTATAATAATCATCTCGATATAAGAAAGAAACAATATCGGCATCTTGCTCAATAGAACCTGATTCTCTTAAATCACTCATCAATGGTCTTTTATCTTCTCTTGCTTCTACTTGGCGTGATAATTGTGCTAAGGCAACAACTGGAACGTGAAGTTCCATTGCCAAAGTTTTCAAACTTCTTGAAATATCAGAAACTTCTTGTTGCCGGTTACTTCCATAATTTTTACCACCAGAAATTAATTGTAAGTAATCGATAATGATAATCCCTAATCCCTTCTCACTACTGGCAAGGCGGCGGCATTTTGCACGAATTTCTCCAATGGTAATTCCTGGAGTATCATCAATATAAATATTGGTATCCGAAAGTTGACTGATTGCTTCGTTTACTCTTTTCCAATCTTCGTTCATCAAATGGCCTGTTCTCAGTTTAAATCCCTCTACTTGTCCAAGGGATGAAATAATTCGAAGTGCCAATTGTTCAGCGCCCATTTCCAAGTTAAATAGGGCAACGGCTTTTTCTGTATTCATGGCAATGTGCGTTGCCATATTCAAAGCAAAGGCAGATTTCCCCATGGCAGGACGTGCAGCGACGATAATGAATTCATTTTCATGAAGTCCTGTCGTGATGCGATCAAAATCGTACCATCCTGTCGCTAATCCGGTGATCTCTCCTTTTTGCTCTGCTAATTGCTCCAAATCGTTTCTCGTTTTGACAAGAACATCTTGAATTGTTCGAAATTCACTGGACTTTCTCGTCTTGACGATATTTAGTATTTTCTTTTCGGCCGAATCTAGCGTTTCATTTACACTCTCATCCATATTGTATCCTGTGGTAGCAATATCTGTTGCCGTTTCTATTAATCGTCGCAACAAAGCGGCCTCATCCACCGTTTTAATATAATAATCAATATTTGCTGCCGTTGGAACAAAGTTAATGATTTCAGTTAAATATTCTACACCACCAATATCTTTTAAAATATTTTTATTTTTTAAATCTGTCGTCACTGTCGTCAAATCAATGGGTGTTTTTTTATCTGTTAAATCTACTAAACTTTGAAATATTTTACTATTGGATTCGGTATAAAAAGAATCTGCACTTAAATTTTCAATGGCCTTTTCCAAAGCATAATTTGAAAGAAAACATGCGCCTAGAACAGACTTTTCTGCTTCTAAATTATTGGGCATTGTCTTTAGTGCCATGATTCTCACCTCACTTTACTACATGTATTTTTATTTTTGCTTCTACTTTGGGATAAAGATTGACTTTTACATAATGAAACCCTAAAGTAGCGATCGGATTTTCTAATAAAATGGCAGATTTTTCTATTTTTTCTCCTTTTTTGGCCAAAGCATCTTTAATCTGTTTCACACTAATACTACCAAAAACTTTATCGCCTTCTCCTGTTTTGACAGAGAATTCTAAGGTTATTTTTTCTAATCTTTCTTTTTGTTTCAACGCTTCTTCTTTTAATTTTTCTTTTTCTTTCGCAAGCTTTTCTTTTTCATATTCTAACTGTTTTAAATTTTTACTATTGGATGCTACGGCATATCCGTTTTTAATTAAAAAATTGGCATACCCATCGGCAACTTCTTTGACCTCTCCCTTTTTGGCTTTCTTTTTTAATTCTTTGATGAAAATTACTTTCATAAAAATCACCTCTTTTTAGAGTTTATTGTCTGTATTAATTGTTCTTCTACTTTACTAATTGGTACTTTTTCAAACTTGGCGGCGCCATTATACTCGTCACCACCGCCACCTAATTTTTCTAAAATAGGTAAAATGGCCATATTTCCTAAACTTCTTCCACTAATGCCAACAACATCTTTACTTATTTTTCCGATGACAAAAGAGGCTTCTACTTCATTAAAGAACAACAAAGTATCGGCCATTTTGGCCAAATCTTCTCGACGATAAATTGTATAAGGTGAACCTTTCGTAATTGCTATATTATTATTTATCATCTTAATTCCAGTCAGCATTTTTTGCCTTTCCGTATATTCTTTTAAATCTTGTTTTAATAAGTATTGAACTTTTTTCACACTCGCACCTAAGCTAGTTAAATAATAAGCGGCATAAAAAGTATTATTGCTCGTTTTTAAAGTAAAGTTATTGGTATCTAAAACAATCCCTGCTAAAATGACCGTACAATAATAGGGATCTAAGGCAACTTGATAAGTTTCTATTAGTTGGCAAACCATTTCACAAGTAGAAGAAACTTGATCATCGACAATCATTAAATCTACATTTTTAATTGAAGATTTTCCTAACTCATGATGGTCCATAATGATCTTTCTATCAAAATAATCTAATGCTTTTTTACTTTGAACTAAATCTTGTTTGTTCGTATCTAAAATTAAAAGTAGATTTTTATTTTTACGAGGATATAATTTTTCTTCAATCGTCTTACTTTCAATGACATTTACACAACCATCTAATTCCCGTAATATTTTGGATACCCCTAATTCATTTTCTTTATCATCAATAATTAAATAACAAGTTTTTTTTAATTTTTTTAATACCATATACATTCCAATAGAACTACCAATGGCATCTAAATCTAGGTCTCTATGGGCCATAATAAAAATATTTTTACTTTTTTTAATTTCTCTAATTAATTCTTTTTTCTTTTCAACAACTAGCATATTTCCTCCTCATAGATAAACCCCAATTTTATTATATAATAAAACCACTTTTTTGTCTAACTATTCCAAAGAAAAAAACAGGTCTTGTTCCTGTTTATCTCGTATATGGTAATAAGGCAATTGCACGAGCTTTTTTAATCTCTTTTGCAATTACACGTTGATGACGAGCACAGTTCCCTGTTACACGACGAGGTAGGATTTTTCCTTTCTCATTCATATACTTTTTTAATATTTCAGGTTCTTTATAATTTACAGTTTTTCCTGTACACATCATACATACTTTTTTCTTTTTACGATAAAATTCTGCCATAGTTTAACCTCCTTTTAGAATGGTAATTCATCATCACTAATTTCAATACTATTTCCAAAATCGGCGAAAGGGTTACTATCAACATCGGTTTTCTTTGGTTCACTTGACTCAGCAAAATCATAAGGCGTTGGTTCTTGAGATTCTTGATTATTCGTACCATCACTACGATTCGTAGAAGCTTTGCTTCCTAAGAACTCTACATTATCTGCGACAACTTCAGTGACATATCTCTTTTGACCATCTTCTGTATCATAACTTCTTACTTGAATCCGTCCATCAATTGCTACTTGACTTCCTTGGCTCAAATAATTTTTCACATTTTCTGCTTGTTTTCTCCATACGACAATATTAATAAAATCAGCTTCTCTTTCCCCTGCTTGATTGGTAAAATTTCTATTTACAGCAAGGCTGAAAGAAGCAACTGCCGTATTATTTCCTGTATATCTTAATTCAGGGTCTCTCGTTAAGCGACCAATTAAAAACACTTTATTCATAACCTATCCTCACAATCTTAATCTTCTACTTTTACAATTAAATGACGAAGTAAATTTTCATTAATTTTTACAACACGATCAAATTCCTCAATCGCAGCAGTTTCTGATTCTACTACGTACAAGAAATAATAACCTGTCTTAAATTTTTTAATTTCATATGCTAATTCTCTTTGTCCCATTGCTTTTTCTTCGACAATTTTAGCTTTGTTATCTGTTAAAACCTTCTTTAAGTCCTCAGCAACTTTTTGAATTTGTGCTTCCTCCATATCTGGTTTTACGATAAACATTAATTCATATTTGTTCATCTTTCCACCTCCTTTTGGCCTAATGGCTACATAATGTAGCAAGGAGTATTTCTCATACTCGAATGTATTATAACAAAAGTTTATTTGAATGTAAAGAAAATTAGAACGAAAAGAAAAGGAATATTTCTACTCCTTTTCCTATACATTAAACCGAAAATGACAAATATCTCCATCTTGCATTAGGTAGTCTTTTCCTTCCAGTCTAGCTCGTCCAGCTTCCTTTACTTTCAGTTCACTTCCGTACTGTATTAAATCTTCATAGGACATGACTTCAGCACGAATAAATCCTTTTTCAAAATCAGTATGAATAATTCCTGCACATTTTTTGGCATTCATTCCCTTTTTGAAAGTCCAAGCGCGAACTTCATCCGGTCCTACAGTAAAATACGTAGCAAGTCCTAATAAGTCATAAGTTGCTTTAATTAGTCGATCTAAACCACTCGTCTCTTCTCCTAAAGCTTCTAACATTTCTTGTTTTTCGTCATCATTTAACTCACTAAGTTCTTCTTCTACTTTAGCACATAGACAGACAACTTTGGCCTCTTCTTTATTTGCATACTCTTCTACTTTTTTTACATGTTGATTTCGTTCTTGACCCAACTCTTCTTCGGCAATATTTGCTAAGTAAATGATGGGTTTCATCGTTAGAAAGCTAAAAGGTTTCAATATCAATTTCTCTTCATCACTAAAGTCAACTCTTCTTAGAGGAATATCTTCTTCTAGTGCTTTTTTAGCCTTTTCTAAGGTTTCTAATTCTAATAAATCTTCTTTGTTTTTACTTGTTCTTGCTTTTTTACCTACTTTTTCTAATCTTGTTGTAATTACATCTAGATCCGCGATAATCAACTCTAAATTGATGGTTTCCATGTCACGAATAGGGTCAATATCCCCTTCCACGTGAATAATTTTTCCATTTTCAAAACAACGAACTACTTCGACAATCGCATCAACTTCGCGGATATGGGACAAAAATTTATTTCCTAATCCCTCTCCTTTGCTTGCACCTTTGACTAAACCTGCAATATCTGTAAACTCATAGGCTGTTGGAATATTTCTTTTTGGGTGATACATGGCCACAAGTTGATCTTGTCTTTCATCTTTGACTGTTACTACTCCTACATTTGGATCAATCGTGGCAAATGGATAATTTTCTGCTAAAATATGTTGATTGGTAATCGCATTGAACAAAGTCGATTTGCCTACATTAGGTAATCCTACAATCCCAGCGGTTAAACTCATATGATCCCTCTTTTCGTAACTTTATTATATAGTAAAGTATTATTTTCTACAAGAAAAAAAGAGATTTCTCTCTTAAATTGTCGGATAAACTCCTGGCCCAATTGGAAGACCAATCAAATACCAACCGATGATAATTAAAATCCAAGTGGCACTAATAATAAAGAAATAAGGGAAAACATAACGGATTGATTTTTTAATTCCAATGGGTTTTGATTTATCTAAGTTATAAATATTTAAATAACCAATATATAAGGCAAAACAAGCAAGAAGTGGCGTAATTCCATTTGTAATTGAATCTCCCGCTCTAAAAATAAATTGAGCGAATTGAGGAGAAATATTGGATTGCATTAATACAGGAATGGCGGCGGGTGCGAAAATAGACCATTTCGTTACTGTCGTTGTTAAAAATAAATTAGAAACAGCGATTAAAAATAGAACCAAAAGAATAAGTGGTAGACCGCTAAACTCTAAATAATTTAAGATATTCGCTAACCAGGCAGTAATAATAATTCCGATATTTGTCTGTTTAAAAATAGCAATAAATTGAGAAGCGACAAAAATTAAAATAATAATACTTCCCACTTTACTAAAACTTACAGTGGCCTTCTCTATAATTTCTTTATCGTTCTTTATCGATTTTGCACCAATTCCATAGGCAAGTCCCATCGCTAAGAAAAATAAACACATCATATAAGTAAAACCATCTTGAAAATAAGAAGATTCTCCAAATAGTTGATTCAAATAAGTTTTTTCATTCATATCCAGTAATAATCCTGAATATGGAAGGCCTGGAATAATCATATACACAAAAAGGGCAATGACGATAAAACCTGTAATAATAGCAAAATGAAGACCTCTCTTTTGATGTTTTTCTTCTTCTATTTTTTGTTGTTCTACTTCCTCTACATCAATTAAACTTAATTCTTCTGTCCGTTGAATTTCTTCTTTTTCACGATATCTTCCTAATTTAGGAGCAATTAACTTTTCTGTAATAATCGTTCCAATAATGGAAAGAATTAAACAAGAAGCAATAATAATAAATAAATTCGAGGTTAGGGCAATATGAGCATCACTATCAATTAGGCGTGCTGCAGATGTCGTATAAGGAATTAACCAAGTTTCAATCGAACCAACGAAAACGGAAACTCCATAACCAAACGAAACTCCACAAAAAGCAGTAATAATTCCAAGAAGTGGATTTCTATTGTTTAAAAGATATAACAAGGCTGCTAAGGGAATTAAAATTGCATAGCCAATTTCATTAATTAACGTGGAAACGGAACCTAAAAAGATTATAATGAATGTCAATTGATATTTATTTAATTTTGAAACATAACGCTTCGATAAAGCCTCGATAAATCCAGTGGCCTCAGCAATGCTAATTCCAATTAAAGAAATTAATAACATGGCAAGAGGAGCAAAACTAATAAAGTTTGTCGTCGCATTACTAATAATAAATTTTAACCCATCAAAATTTAATAGATTTTCTACTACAACTAAATTAGATTCCAAATCATAAGTATTTGCATTTACTGTATTATAAGTAGCTTGCATTTGAAATAAAGATAAAATTCCACTCAATAAGACAGTTCCTATAATTAATGCAATAAACATTGTAATGGGATGAAAATAAAATTTTTTTAATCGCAATCTTCTTCTATCTCTCATAATATCTAACCTTCCTCTGTAATGATTTTTTTCAATTTCCGATTAAATTCTATTCTAGGAATCAGTACCGCTCTTCCACAATTTAGACATTTAATTTTAATATCGGCACCCACTCGAGTAATTTCCCAACAATTACTTCCACAGGGATGCTGTTTTTTCATCATTACTTTGGTACCTATGGTATATTCTTTATTTTCCATCTGTAACCTCTATTTTTTGCTTTGGTACTTTTATATGATTTTTTTCTAGTGCATTTCGAATTTCTTTAAGTAAAATTCTTTGAATTTGATATTGTTCTGTTGCAGCCACTTTCATTACTAATCGATAAACCATGGCTTGATCTGTGATGTTGTTGACTCCAAGGATTTCTAAATCTCCCTTCGCTTTTGAAATTTTGCCTTTTAATTCTTTTGAAAGCGTTTGGAAAACTTTCTCTACTTTTTCTGGATCTTCTTCTCTACTAATTGGAACATCGACTTCTGCTAAAGATGGATGAAGATTATAGTTGATGACACTAGTAATATTGTGATTGTTTATGATCATCGTCGCTCCTTTATAATCTCTAATTCTCGTACTGCGTAAACCAATAAATATAACTTCTCCTAAAAAACCATTAATCTCTATTGTATCGCCAATTTCATATTGATCTTCCCCAATAATTGTAATTCCTGCCAAAAAATCTTTGGCAATATCTTGGAAAGCGAGTGCAGCGATGGCAGAAAAAATTCCAAGTCCAGCGATTAACGCTTTAATATCTAATCCAAAATTAGACATGATTCCAAGAATTACAAAAACGGCAATTAAATATTTTATAATATTTAAAATCAATGTTGAGATTGTTTCTGCTCTTTTTTGATGATGTCTTTTTTTCATCGTTTTCTTATTTAAAAAGGAGCGAATTATGATTTTCAATATTTGATAAGATAAAAAGCCAATAACAATATAAATTATTGGTGTAATATATTTTTGGAAATCTTCAAAAAAAACAGTTCCAAATATTTCCATATAAATCCCCTTTCTAATCATTCATCTTTATTATTTCTAATATGCGATTTAAGTCATTTGTATTAACATAAGTAATTTCTATTTTATTGGATTTGATTTTAACTTTCGTTCCTAATTTTTCACTCATTTTCTCTTCTAACTCTTGATAAGCTTCTGTATGTAGAGATTTTTTTCGAACAATTTTATTTTTTCTTTCATATTGCTCTTTTACAGAAGTTAAATCTTCTAATTCTCTTACACTTAAATGTTCTTTCATGACGCGATTGGCCAAAGCGATTATTTTTTCATTTTCTTCCAACTTACTTAAAATTCTGGCATGACCCATCGATATCTTATTATCAGCAACAGCCTGTTTTACCTCTTCTGGCAAGTGAATTAAACCTAACATATTTGTAATATGACTTCTACTTTTTCCTAATCTTTTGGCAAGTTCCTCTTGTGTTATTTTAAGATTTTCTAATAATTTTTGATAGGCGATGGCTTCTTCAATGGCACTTAGATTTTCTCTTTGTAAATTTTCAAGTAATGCAATTTCCATCATTTCACTATCGGTAAAATTTCGAATAATTGCAGGAATTGTTTCTAATCCTGCAAGCAAAGAGGCCTTTACTCTTCTCTCACCTGCAATAATTTCATATCCCTTGATACTTTTTTTAATAATAATTGGTTGAAATACACCATGTTCTTTAATAGAAGAGGCTAATTCATTTAAACTTTCTTCATCAAAATTTTGACGTGGCTGATAAGGATTACTTCTCAACTCTTTTAAAGGAACATCAATAATTTCTTCTTTTGGTGTTTCAATAATTATTTTTTCTTCCATTTTTTCATAATCGATTGGTTCATTATTAAACAATTCTTCTAAACCACGACCAAGGGCGCGTCTTTTAGGCGTTTCCATTTCGTTCGATCACTTCCTTTGCTAAATTTATATAAGCAGCAGATCCTCTGCTTTTTGGATCATAGGCAATAATTGGCTCTCCATGAGAAGGCGCTTCTGTTAATCTAATTAATCTTGGAATAATTGTATTATAAACTCGTTCTTTGAAAAATTTTCGAATATCTTCCACTACTTCAAAACCCAAATTCGTTCTAGAATCTAACATCGTAAGTAAGACTCCTTCAATATCTAAATCTGGATTCAAAGATTTTTGAGCCAACATAATTGTATTTAACAGTTGCATAATTCCCTCTAAAGCAAAGAATTCACACTGTACTGGGATAATCACAGAATTAGATGCCGTTAAAGCATTGGTGGTAATAAGGCCTAGGGATGGCGGACAATCAATAATAATAAAATCAAAAATATCTCTCACTTGATCAATATGTTTTTTTAGTTGAGCTCCTTTGGCAAAACCAGGTTCATTTTGACTTTTTTCTAAAAGCTCAATATCTAGTCCTGCTAAATTAATCGTCGCAGGTAAAACATATAAATTCTTATATTTCGTCTTAATCATTGCTTCTTCTAAAGTGCAAGCGCCTGTCAAAACATCATAAATAGATTTATCGATATCTCCTTTGTTAATTCCAACTCCTGTTGTCGTATTTCCCTGAGGATCCAGATCAATTAATAAAACTTTTTTATCTAATACAGCAAGAGAGGCAGAAAGGTTAATACTCGTTGTCGTCTTCCCTACTCCACCTTTTTGATTTACTAATGAAATAACCTTTCCCATGATATCACCTTTTCTTTGTTTTATTACTTAGTATATTGTATCAAAAAGTAGAGCGTTTTGAAATATTTTTGTCAAAAAAAAGTAGATTTCTCTACCTTTCTATTCATTATTCTTTTTAATTTTAATTACAATTTGATAAGAATTTTCAAAATTAATCTCATCACTATCAATGGCAACACCATGTTTTTCAAGATCTTTGATGTTTTGTCTAATATTGTCAATTGCCTCTTTGACACTGTATTTTTTATTTAGCTGTTCATTTTCTTCTTTTGGCGCTTCACCAAAAATAGAATTATTGGTAGTATTTCCAAAGAATTGATTAATATCTGCAGACGGAGTTGAGCTTGCAGAAAAATCACTTTCTTGTGGTTCTTGTTCATCCGTTGAAGGTGCAAAAAACTTAAATGAAGAATTAGAATCTTCTTTTTCTTCCGTCGTTAAATCAGAAGAAGAATTATTATTGGAAGGCGTAATTTTTAATAGACTATCTAAATCTGCAACTTTTTGTTCCGGTTGATTAATATCTTGTGTATTTTCTTTTAACATATTAATA
>CANQMB010000011.1 GCA_947624845.1 uncultured Bacilli bacterium | reverse complement strand
TCTTTTTGGCGTGGGATACTTTTCCATTTATAACTTTCTATTAAAAATATATTGACTTTTAATAGTTAGTCACCTAGGTCATATTATAACACTTTTCTTTTCATTTGTCTTTTAAATTATAAGAAAAAAGACCTTTCAGGTCTCTTGAAGTTTTATGCACAGATTGTTGTTGAAAAAACTTTTTTAATTTATTTTATCCACAATTTTTGTGGATATTAAGATTTTTCTTCCTCTACTTTCATTTCAAATAAAATATCTCGTAATTCCATCGCTCTTTCAAAATCTAAATTCTTGGCTGCTTCTCTCATTTCTAATTCGATTTTTTCTAACGTACATGCCCATTCCTTCTTCGTCATTTTCTTCGGTTTAGAATCTTTTTCTACATCGACATTACTAATAACTTCTCGAATTTCTTTTTCAATTGTCTTAGGAACAATTCCATGTTCCTTATTATATTTTTCTTGAATTTGGCGACGTCTTCTTGTCTCTGTTATTGCCTCATTCATACTATCCGTTATTTTATCTCCATACATAATGACATGTCCACTTGAATTTCTAGCACAACGGCCAATTGTCTGAATCAGGCTTCGAGTACTTCGTAAAAATCCTTCTTTGTCAGCATCTAAAATGGCAATAAGTGAAACTTCTGGAATATCAATTCCTTCTCTTAATAAATTAATTCCAACGACAACATCATATTTCCCCGTTCTTAGATCATGAATAATTTTCAAGCGTTCTAATGTTTTGATTTCAGAATGTAAGTAGGCTACTTTGATATCCAACTCTTTTAAGTAATTTGTTAACTCTTCAGCCATACGAATCGTCAAAGTCGTTACTAACGTTCTTTCATTTTTGGCAATTCTTTGATTAATTTCCCCAATTAGATCATCGATTTGTCCTTCTGTTTTTCTCACTTCAACGGTTGGATCTAATAGACCTGTAGGACGAATAATCTGCTCTACAAACTTTCCATGCGTATGATCGAGCTCGTAGTCTCCAGGAGTTGCAGACACATAGATTGCCTGATTTATTTTTTGTTCGAACTCTTCAAATTTTAATGGTCGATTATCTAAAGCGCTAGGAAGACGAAAGCCATAATCTACTAAATTCTGTTTCCGAGCACGGTCTCCATTATACATTCCTCTTACTTGCGGTAAAGTCACATGAGACTCATCTACCACAAGTAAAAAATCTTCTGGGAAGAAATCAATTAACGTCGTCGGCGTTTCTCCAGGTTTTCTTCCAGCCATAGGAGCAGAATAATTTTCAATTCCAGAACAGAAACCGGTCTCTTCCAACATTTCCATATCATAGTTTGTTCTTTGTTCCAAACGTTCTGCTGGAATTAATTTATGATGTTCTTTAAAATATTTTAATCGTTCTTGCAATTCATGACGAATTCTTTGAATCGCACTCTTTAATTTTTCATCACTTACGACGAAGTGACTAGCGGGGAATAAACTAATCGTCTTTTTATTCGTTAAAATAGCCCCCGTTAACGTATCAATTTCACTGATTCGATCGATTTCATTTCCAAAAAATTCAATTCGGTATCCCGTTGTTTTTTGATAAGCCGGAATAATTTCTAGAATATCCCCTCGTACTCGAAAAGTTCCTCGTTTAAAATCCAAATCATTTCTTTCATATAGCATGTCGACGAGTCTCGTCAATACTTGATTTCTCTCTACTTGATCTCCCACATTTAGCGTTAACATTTTCCCTTCATATTCTTCTACTTCTCCAATACCATAAATACAAGAAACACTGGAAACAACAATGACATCTCTACTAGAAATTAAACTACTCGTTGCCCGATGACGAAGTTCATCGATTTCATCATTAATAGAAGAATCTTTTTCAATATAAGTATCTGTAGAGGGAACATAAGCTTCTGGTTGATAATAATCATAGTAAGAAACAAAATACTCCACATGGTTCTCTGGGAACACCTCTTTGAGTTCACTATATAATTGCCCTGCAAGAGTCTTATTGTGTGCCAAAACTAACGTTGGTTTGTTCACTTGAGCAATCACATTTGCAATTGTAAAGGTTTTTCCAGTTCCCGTTGCCCCTAGTAAAACCTGGTGTTTTTTGCCTTCTTTGATTCCTTCTACCAATTTTTCAATGGCTTGTGGTTGATCCCCATTTGGTTTAAATTTTGAGTGAATTTTAAACATTTTTTCCTCCTTCCTGTGACTTATTATGATTACTATCAACCTCTCATTCGTCCCCAAATTCGTCCCCAAGCAAATATTTTTGCCTGGTTAATAGTTAATTTTTTAATCGAGACGAATAAAAGTCACAAATTTCATTTTTAAAAATAAATAACACTAGATAATATTAGATAATATTTAAAGGTTTTCTGTTTACTTATTTTAGCATTTTCGCAATGAAAAAACAAGATAAGCAAAATACTGTTAAACAAAAAAATAAACTAACAGTTTTTACTAACCTATTAGTTTATTCCATAAAATTGGAAAAGTATATAATCTAGTTATTTCTTCTCATATACTTTTTTATTACAAATACTTTTCGCAAAAGTATCTAGTTTTTCATAAAATTCTTCATGTGTTCCATCATTCTGAATAACATAACTAAATAACTCTCCTGCTGCTTTATAACCGATTCCTCCATCCATATCGTAATGTAAGTCTTTATATTCAAAAGTTTCTAAACGTTTCTTCTTCTCATCTTTTTTTCTAGTTTTTTCAATAACATCTTCAACTGTAATTGATAAGTCTGCTTTTCTATCTGAATAAGGTGAATCAGTACGCAATCTTATATATTCTCTCATAACTCTATTTTTTTCATTCGCATCAATATAAAGGACTCCAAGATTATCTCCTAATTTTGAGTACAAGTATTGAATAGTTTTAACTCCATACATTGTATCCATAATAACCACATCTTTGTCCCCTGACATTTGATCTGCTTTTTCAATATATCTATCCCATAAGCTTTCAAAATTATCTCGATATTCATCATCATACCATTCTTGAAATTCTTTATTAGAACCAGAATCTTTGTAAACTTCTGGAAAGATATTTCTTATTTTCAAATGTTTAATCTTATCTCCATAATTATCCGAAATATAATTAAGTGCCCCACTTTTTCCTGATTCACTTGGGCCAGTGACAAATATAAATTTTTTCATTTTCTCAATTCCTTTCTTATTATATTTATAGGATGCTTTTGAAAAGTCTTTACATTCTCATCACCATAAATCTCTTTTTTAAATTTTTCAATATCAGATTCTTTTTCCAATGAATCTAAAAAAATATCAACAAATTCTTGTACATAATTTGGTGGTAAATCTGTAATATTGAAATTCCAATTATTATTGCCTAATATTACTGTTCCTAATGTATTAGCTCTCATGCCATTATAGTCAAAATTTCTATATAAGACTCTTTTTCTATAATCATCATCTTGAGTTATAAAAAGAGACTCTCCTCTTAATATTTTTGGAGGATCATAGTCAAAGAAAATGCCTTCTTTTGTATAATTCCATATTGCAGAATCAATGCCAAGTGTTTTATCACCTATTTTTTCAAGTTTCCTAATTCCTTGTAGCGCAATAATTAAAAGCTTTTTCATTTCCTCATAAGTGATATCATTATTATCACATAAAATTTGATTATTATCAATCAACTTCGAAACTTCAAAGACTTCTCCATTGTTCTCAAAAATTTCTACTAACTTATTACAAGGAATAATCTGACACAATTTTTTGTAATACTCTATCAATAATGCAACATAATCGCCTTTATATCTATCTTTTACTTTTGGCATATTTATTTTTTTATAAAAGTATCCATCCACATTTCCATTCACTAAGGTATATGCAGTAATAGGGGTAAATTCTCTTTTGCTATCATCAATAATATGTTGCTCTATACCATTTGGAAGTTTTTCAGCATTATACAAAATCATTTTTCCAACTCCTCATATATTTGTTTTTTTAGTTTTAATACTTTGTCATTATTTTTATCTTCACTATAGACTTTAATACTCGGCCTTATCATAGGACTATAATTTCGCATAAATACATTATCCTGATTTGTATAATTCCTATTTATAGATAATGCATACAAATCAGCAGGATCGTTTGTTATATTATTCATTTTAACAAAATCTAAAGTTAATTCTGGTACAGACGATAGCATTATTTGATTTCTATAATTTGTTAAATAAACAAAATTAGTAGCTGCAGGAACCATATTCGTATATAACATTCGATCAGAATCATCTAAGATTTCAATTTCATTTTTTCTTAATTTTTTTCCTCTTTCAAAGTAATAACGTAATATTCTTTCATATTCTTCAAGAAGTAGTTTACTATCCTCTATTCCAACATATTGCACTGGTATCTTTATTCCTTCTGGTATTTTTATAATACTAGATGAATCAATTCTAGAATTTAATATACTGCTAAATTTATCGTATGGTCTTGTTTTCACATAAGTGCATCCTAAATCTAATTTATCTATATCCATAAGCATAGGTTCAATATGTCCATGAATACATAACTCTGACTTGGATAGTTGATTAAATAGTATATTTAATCCAACAATTTTTTCCCCAAATATATCATGCTTTAAATCTCCATATAAATCTTGCTGCATAATTATCAATTCTTCAAACATTTCTTTTGGCAAATCTTGAAGATTTTCTATTTGAAGTTTCTTTCTGTCTTTTAGATATATCATCATGCCACCTGGAAAATACGGAAACGTGGGAATACATAAATTCCAATACTTATATTTACTTGAATATTTCTCTAAATCTGTTCGTTCAAAAGAATCAGAACATAATTTACAATGAGCAAACAAATGTCTCCTTTCCTCATATATGGAGCCATCTAATATCTTTTTTAATCTTATCATTTCTTCTTTTGATAGTTCTTCATTATTGAAAAAACGCTTTACTAACTCATTATTGATAACTCTTTTCTTTTTCTTATTTCCATAAATAAAACATCTTAATTGGCCAAACTCTTTTTCAGGAATTTCACTTAATCCTATATCAAAAAAAGTATTATACATTGTACTTTCAACCATAACCCACCTCAACACTCATTCATCTTTTATAATAAAATGAAAACCATTTTCATTCTTTTTTATTATATCTTTAATCATTGTAGGCAATAAATTACATTGTTCTAAACTACTAATGTCAATCCATTTAAAATGATGATGAATATCACTGTATTCTCCTTTCTCAATTTTATTCATATCTAAATTTTCATAATTTTCATTATCTTTTAATTTTAAATAATAGTAAAAGTCAATCCCATGAGTTTTCTGGCCTCTTAAGTTGGTAAAGAAATTTTCACTTATTCCACAAAAATTGATTATTTCAAATTCAAGATCTGTTTCTTCTTTCATTTCTCTCAAAATAGCACATTTTGAGTCTTCTCCTATTTGTACATATCCACCTGGCAGACAATAAGAATTTGTCCCATATTGATTAACAAGAACTTTTCCATCATAAATTATAATTCCAGATACTCTAAACTTAAATTTTAAATCATTACTATATATTTTTACATCCATACATTGTTCCTCCTAATAACGTTCCATTACAAATAATAAGAATCTTTTTGCATATTCAATAATATTTTTATATGCTTCATTATCTTTTTGATAGTTATTTATAAACTCTTCATAATTATAATAATCAAAATGATACTTTTCTGAAAACAACTTGAAAACTTCTTCATAGTTTCTGGGTAATTCTTTATCTATTATAAGAATGGCTTTCATAATTAAATATGTCGTTTTATATAATCCTTTTATCTGCTCTTTTGTTAATTCATTATATAAGAAGTTTCTTTTGTAAATATGTAATCTCCATAATAAATAAGGATAATGTGTTGCATATATATCATCATAAGTAATGTTAGGTAATTCTATATCACTTTTCTTATATTGTAACTGAATTTTGCCACTTTGCAATAGATAAAGATGATAATATGTTTTTGGATCTATATTTTTTTCAATAAATTCTCTTTTACTATATATTGTAGTTCCTATTTTTACTTCATAGGAATTAGATATTTCTTTAATTTTTTCAACCAAATCAAAATTATATTCACTTACTACCAAAATAACATCTATATCACTCCATCCTGGTATTACTTTTGAACTAGAACTGCTACCAATTATCAACAACAACTCTAATTCTTCTTTTAGTTCCTCTTTCATATTTTTTACATATCTATCAATTACATTTTGATAACTATTCATAGCAATTTCTCCTTTATTTCCTTATAATATAATCACCAATTATTAGATAATCTAATTGGGATTTGCAAAACATAACCAAGGCGTCTTTTGGGCTTTCAACAATAGGTTCCCCATTATCATTAAAAGATGTGTTTAGTAAAACAGGTATTCCTGTAATTTTTTCAAATTCTACTAACAAATTATAAAATTTAGGATTCATTTCTTTATTTACAGTTTGTACTCTTCCACTATAATCAATATGCAATGTTGCTGGAATTTTGTTCTTTGCTTTCTCCTTACAAATCGGAACTTTTAACATATAAGGAGACGATTCTTCTATTTCGAAATATTCTTTTGCTTTTTCTTCCAAAATACTTGGTGCAAATGGTCTAAAATTTTCTCTGTGTTTGATTTTTTCATTTAAAATATCTTTCATACAGGCTGGATATGGTGCACATAAAATACTTCTATTTCCTAATGCCCTAGGACCAATTTCACTTGCACCTTGAAACCATCCAATAATATTTCCTAGAGATAGAAGTTCTGCAGTTTCTTTTTCTATATTTTTTATCTTTTTATAATTAAAATTACAACTTTTAACATGATATGGTAGTATGAACATTTCCTGTTTCTTTTCTAAAACATCCATTATTTCTTCATCAGAATATTCTCTAGCTAAATAAGGCGTAGAAAGTGATATTCTCCTATCATTCTTAAAATAATGATGATACCCATACAGTGCATTACCTATTGATTGTCCAGTGTCATCACAACATGGAGCAACAAATAATTTTTCAATTGATTTATACCAATTAACTTTAATAATTTTACATCTTATTTGTTCATTATCAAATGATATAAATTTGATATATTCATTTGGCTTTAAAATACTATAATCAAAATGCCCTTTTCCAACTTTAGTAGCTCTAATTTCAATCCATTTGTTTCTATTTTTAATTGCCTTAAAAGCTCTGTTGTTAATAGTAAAAGAATATTCCATTAAAAAATCCTTTTAATTTTAGAATTTAAAATTGCTTCAGTTAAAATAGGGTATTTTGTGTCATAAGCATAGCTTTGTGGTGGCATAAAATTATATTTTTCTCTTAAAACTTTTAATGATATTGGCCTTTCTAAAATATAGAGATGCTTTATTTCATAGGCATATTTTGATTTTTTTAAACCATTATTAAAATCATCATTTCCATAGCCTTTTTTGGTAATTTTATTTGGATATTTGATAACTTCTCCTATTTCTATTATGTATTTAAGTTGACATGTGGGTGTGGTTTCATAAACATATAACGTATTTATTTCTTGTTTAGGATAATATTTTCTAAATTCATAAGTTTTCTCACCCTTTTCAATTTTCTTAGTGAATTTTGGTTTGATACTTAGAAATATTCCTTTTTTCATACTCATCGAACTCCTTTTTAAAATAATAAATTGAATAATTACGAAATAACATATAAGGATTATCTATCCAATTATCGGTGATTGTTTGTATTATAGAAAGTGCTTCAATACCTTTTTCGTTCTTTAAACCTTTATAATTAATTAAATATGGTGGCAAATCACTATATGCCCCTCTTTAACATACAAAGACTTTGATATTTTAGCACCAGACCAATCTAATACTAGTGGCGAATACAAAATGGGCGGTAATTTTTGAACACGGAGAAAAACTACCTCCTGGTAAATCATATTTACCTATATAAGCACCTCTTGACTTTTTAACTAGTAAAATTTTATCTTCTTTAATCACTATTCCATAAACTCCTAAATGTGTTGTATTCACCATTTTTATCATTTTTCCCCTTTCACTATTGATATTACTATATAATTTTAGCATATAATTTCTGTTATTCAAATGTTTATTTCTTTTGAAATTATATAAGACATGATATAATAATCGCATAAGGAAGTTGTTAGTATGAAAAAAAACAAAGTTTTATATGTAGTGATTCCCTGTTATAACGAGGAAGAAGTTCTTTTAGAAACAACCAAGCGATTAAAAAAGAAAATCAATGATTTGATTGAGAGAAAGATCATCGACAAGCAAAGCAAAATCATGTTTGTCAACGATGGTTCCAAAGATAACACTTGGAATTTAATTGAACAACTACATAAAGAAGATGGTCTGATTACAGGAATCTGTTTATCTAGTAATAGAGGTCATCAAAATGCTTTACTTGCTGGGCTTATGACAGCAAAAGAAAAAGCCGATATCGTTATTAGTATGGATGCTGATTTACAAGATGATATTAATGCGATCGATGAAATGATAGATAAATATAATCAAGGTAATGAAATCGTGTATGGTGTTCGTAGTTCACGAAAAAAGGATTCCTATTTCAAAAAAATAACTGCCGAAGGGTTTTATAAATTTATGAAATTCATGGGTGTCGATCTTGTATTTAATCATGCGGATTATCGACTTACTAGTAAAAAAGTTTTAGATGAATTAGAAAAATATCAAGAAACTAATTTATTTTTAAGAGGTATTTTTCCACTCATTGGTTTTCAAAACGATATCGTTTACTATAAACGAGAAGAACGATTTGCTGGAAAATCAAAATATTCTTTTCGAAAAATGATGAATTTTGCTTGGGATGGTATCACTTCATTTAGTATTCAACCCATTCGTTTAGTCTTAAATATTGGAGTCTTTATGCTATTAATTAGTATTCTTATTTTAATTTATTGTATAATCGTTAAAATAAAAGGGCAAGCCGTAGCAGGATGGACATTCATTGTCTGCTCTATTTGGATTGTTGCAGCAATTCAAATGCTAGCGATTGGTATCATTGGAGAATATGTCGCTAAAATATATAATGAAACAAAATCTCGACCCCGTTATATCATTTCTAAGAATTTAGAAAATAAATAAAAGAGAAAGCAATCAGATAGATTTCGGTGCTTTCTCTTTTAATTTAAAAACATAGAAACGATTTCCTTTTGATAAATCATCATAAAACTTATATAATTCATAGTTTTCTGTTACCTTTTCCATATTTTCAAAAGTATTCTTTTCTAAATTAATTCTAGAGAATCCATATTTAAGAATCACATATTTTGTTTTCTTTTCTTTTAAATATCGATCCTGTTCATCAAATACTTTTTTATATTGATCCACTGTGACATTCGGCAAATAAAAGAATTTTACATTGGGAATTTTGTTTAATCGATTATAAATTCCTAAATCTAAGCAATTATATTCTAATATTGTTGCCTCTTCATCTTTCTTTAAATCAAAAATTAAATTGCTGAGAGCATCATCGGAAGCATATGCTAATTTAGAAGTTCTACTATAATAATTTCCATTTACATGAATAGCAATCAAACATAGCGTAATACAAAGAGGAATTAAGATATTAGAATCTAATTTTTTTATATTTAGGGTTTTTATGATTGCAATAATTCCTAGTAAAAAGTAAGGAGCAAACGCTAAAAAGTAAGAATAAATTCTACCGGAACTATACACTACAAATAAAAGTAATAGAAACGAACTTAATATAGAGAATCCAAAACTTTTATGTTTCTCATGAAAAAGAAAATAAAAACAGCCATATAAAGAAAGAATAAACTCCCAAAAATTATTTTGTATTACTGTAGAAAGACTAAGAATGAATATACGGAGTCCAGCGATGTTGAATTCTAGATGAGCATACAGAGAATTAAATCTTATATAAGCTTCCAAAAAAGCAGAAAAACTATTCGTCGCTAAAAAATAAATCATAAATGGGACAAAGATAGTAAAAAAACCACCGAAAGCAATCCCAATCAATTTTAAAGTATTTTTAATTTTCTGATGTTTTAGTATATGGAAGAAAACAAGAATTAAAAATGGAAAAAGAAACATACAAAGAGTAAATTTAATTAAAATCATAGAAGCAATACATAAACCTAGAATATAAAAATTCTTTTTAGCATAATTTCCTTCTAAAATATTTATACAATAATACAGGGAAGTTATCATGAAAGCTAGAAGAATTTCTTCTGCGGTTCCTCCTAAAGAAAATAGTTTAAAATTTACAACGAGAACAATAAAAAGAAACATCAATAAATAAGAGAATTCCTTTTTTAAAAATTTCTGAGCAATTAAATAAGAATAGAAAAGGGTTACGGTAAAAAATAAACTTTCCAAAATATAAGAACCTATATAACTCCCAGAAAATAAAAGGGTACTAAGACCATATAAAAAATAGAGAAGCGGTCCTTTATGATCAAATAAATCTACATATAATATCTTTCCCTGAAAAAGACCACGACCCATTGTGATATAAGCATTGGTATCGGTATCTATATTGGCATGATATAAAAAGGAAGATGTAGTACAAAATGCCATTATAAAAAAGGATATTCCTGCAATAAATAATAAATCTTTATGTTTTGTCATTACTTTTTTCATATACTACCACTCTTCACTTGATTTATTCGATTATAACATTTTCCCTTGGTTTTGCCAAATATAAGTGTTTTATTGCTATTAAAATCAGTTCTATGATATAATATTTAAACAGGAAAATAAGAGGTAAATAAATGAAAAAAATTGCAATTATTGGAGCAGGCTATACAGGAATGATTGCCGCTAGAGAATTATCAAAATATTACGATATAGATATTTTTGAACTAGATAGTACTATTGGAGGAATGGCAAAAACTTTTGATGCCTATAAAACTCCTCTAGAAAATTATTATCGACATATTTTTAAAAGTGACTCCTATGCTATTCAATTAATAAAAGAACTGGGAATTTCTGATCAATTAATCTGGCCTAAAACGAAAATGGGGTATTATTCTGGTGGAGGTATATATGAGTTTGGAACCCCAATTTCACTACTAAAGTTTAAGCCTTTAAATTTATGGAATAAATTTCGTTTTGGTTGTAGTGTTATTAAAATTAAAACAATTCGCCATTATGAGAAATTAGAAAAAATCTCGGCCCATGAATGGTTAAGAAAATATGCTGGAAAAAAAGCTTATGAAATGATTTGGGAACCCCTT
This sequence comes from uncultured Bacilli bacterium, assembly GCA_947624845.1. GTDB lineage: Bacteria > Bacillota_I > Bacilli_A > RF39 > UBA660 > MGBC119817. Next base: position 7,859 of record CANQMB010000011.1, on the reverse strand, counting down.
CTCTTTTCAAAGTTTGGATCATCGTACAAAAACATATCGATGGCCTGGATGTGGGGAAAAATTGTACTGAGAGGATCCTCAACTGACAAAGATGGTGAATCTCTCGGTTATATTCGAGGAAGTTATCAAGTACTTACTGATGCCCTAGAACAAGATTTAAAAAATAAAAACGTTCGTATTTTATGTAAGGAAAAAGTTACAAAAATTACAAAAAGAAAAAACAAATACACCCTTTTAACAGAAAATAAACAATATGCTGGTTACGATATCGTATTATCGACGATTGCTTATCCTTATTTTATTGAAATTGCAGAAAATTTGATTGATTCTAAGACTTTAAAGAAATTAAAAAAGATTCAATATACAGCAGCACGAATTATGGTGTTATTTATGAAAAAACCGTTTATGAAATTTTATTGGTTAAATAATGGCAATAAAGATATTCCTTTTGGTGGTTTGATCGAACATACAAATTTTATTGACAAAAAATATTACGATAATAAACATGTATTATATATTTCCAATTATATGTATGAAAATGATCCTTTGTATTCGATATCAAAAAATGAATTATTTAAAAAATATGTTCCCATGTTAAAAACAATCAATCAAGATTTTGATCCTAAAAATGTAGAGCGAATAGAAGTTTTTAAGGAACGATATGCTCAGCCAATTATTACAAAAAACTATTCAAAAATAATTCCAAATTTTAAAATTCAAGAGGAAAATATATTTATAGCTTCCATGCCTCAAATTTATCCAGAAGACCGGGGATTGAACTATGCCATTCGTCTAGGCATTGAAGTGGCAAAGCAAATAAAAAAACAGGATTCAGTACATACAAAAAGAGATCAATGAAGAAATTCTTCACGATCTCTTTTTATTTATTATGATTGAAATAAACTTCATAATGTTGAATTCCATTACAAGTAATTAAGATAATAATCATCGAAAGAATGATTTGAAATAAATCTGTTATATTATCTATTCCAGTATCTGGTGCTTGCTCTTCTATCGGATATTCTTTATTTGAATCTTCTATATCCGGTCCAACTGGCGTTGATTCTGATTTATATTCAAAGATTGCTTCTATTGTTGTCGGTTGATTGAATATTGTTTTCTTCATATCAATTTCTGTACCATCTTCTGCTATAAATTTAGAGAACTTAAAGCTGTGTTTTCCTGCTTCTTCTAATTGTTGTTCTTTCTCTCTTAATTTCTCATTTAATCTAACTAATTCCTCCTCAGATAAATCCTCAATTGCCTTTCCTTCTTCAAGTTCAACTGCAATCAATTCTTCTTGAGTTCCATCTTCATTTTTATAAACTATTGTGATTAAAACATTAAACTTCGCAATTACTGTAATATCTGTTGTAAGTACTGTATCTTCTTTTAATTCGATTTCTTCTCCACGATTATTTACATATACAAATCGACTAAAGGATACTCTGTCCTCTGGAAGTTCTTTTAGTTTTTCTAAATCATCATTCGCATCTTTTAATTCTCCAAAAGTTTGGAAAGATTTTAAGGAATAAGGTTGACCACGAACCAAAACTGTAATACCGTAAATAGATTTTAATTTGGTATGTTTGTTTAATGGATCTTTTTCATTTACAACCTCATCGGTTTCAAAATCAACGAAATTTTCAAAAGAATCTGGTTTATGATAGTCTAAACTTTCTAGAGCTTCCTCTAAGGTTGTATTTTCATCTACTGTCGTTTTATATATTTGATCTGCCACAATTTCAACATCAATTACATATTCTGCTGTAATTGTCATGTTATCATTGATTGCCTCTTCTAAAGTTACCTCTGTTCCCTGCTCATTTTTATAGCCAGATACTCTTTTTTCTTTCGTATTTTCAAACTCTTTTAATGCAGCCATAATTTTTTTATCACTGGATAATGTGTTTCCTTCTTTTAAAAGATAATCATTTCCATTAATCTTAATTTTTACTGCAAAAACTGGAGTTAAAGTTATATTTTTCTTAAAGTGATCTTGATCTGTAACCACTTTTTCGTTTTCATCTACAAAATGGAGAAATGTTCTATTTTCTTTTGTAATTACTCGATTATATGCATCTTCATCTTGATTTTTTACATCTTCCAATGTTCCATTAGATTCAATTTCAAAAGGTTCTTTTCCAATGGTTACTAAGATATTATACTGAGCAGTTACTGTAGTATTTTTTACTACTTTTGTCGTATTCTTAAACTCATTTCCATTGGCAACAAACTTTTTAAAATTATATTGATCTTCTAAAACAGAAGTTTTCAAATTATTTAATGCTTCTTCGATGTTTCCTTTCATAGTTGAAAATTCTTCTCCTAAATTAACTAAATCATCAAGAGCATTATTTTCAGGGAATTCATAATATCCAAGTTGTTTTTCTCCGTATTGGACTGTTAAACTAACATAATAAACAGGTTCAATCGTTATGTTATCTTCCACAGTATCCGTTAATTCAATTGGCTTATTTTTATTGTAGACATAACCATGAACAATTTTTTCTGGTTCATCTGTTTTAAATACTTCAAGTGCGCTGATGACTTCATCAGTACCTAATTTTGTTCCTTCTTCAATGTCACATTTTTTATCCTTAATTGTTACTGTTACATAGAAAATTGGCGTCAATTCTTCGTTTTTATCAAATGTATCTTCTTCTGTAACAATTTCTCCATCTTTATTGCGGAATTCGTTTTTAAATTTTCTTCCGGTCTTTTTAGTTACGCTCTCATAAGCTGTTTGTTTTTCTTCCGGAATATCTTTTAATGTTTGGCTAGAATCAATTTCAAAGTATTGATCAGCTACATCTTCTGGTGTTTCCCTATGACCTTTAATTGTTATTTTAATATTATATTTTGCACCAATCGTCGTATTTTTAGAGAAAGTTGGTTGATCTTCTTCATCAAAATCCTTTTTCTCATCTCCATCGGTATAATAGTAACCGTTGAAATTAAAGCCATCGTTTTTTACTTGTGTTTTTAAAGCCTCTAAAGCATTATGAACAGCATCTTGATCTTCAGCATCCGATAACTTTCCACCTTCAGGAATAACAAATTCAGAATCACCAATATTGACAACTACTTTATATTTTGCATTAATTTCTATTGCTTTTGTAACTTCAGTATTTAAAACTTCGTCTTCCGTTGCCTCTTTTCCATCCACTGTGAATTCTTCAGCAAATACCTTATTATCTGTCTGTTTTAAATTTTCTAATGCACTGATGATTTCATCGCTTTCTTGAATGGTTTTTCCTTCGCGAATATAATAGTCTTTTCCTCCTACTTTTACTCGGTAGGCCACTTTTGCATTAATATAAATATGAGTATTAAACTTTTTATTTAAAAGTTCATCCTGTGTATATTCTTTATTTGAATTTACTTCAACATAACCATCAAATTTTCTTGTTCCATCTGCCTTTGTAGCACTGCTTTTTAGTTGATTTAAGGCACTAGTTGCGATTTCTTCTTTACTTTTTAATGTTTCGTTTCGATAAATTTTAAATCCTCTCATATGATTACTTTCTTCATCATTATTTTGTGGATCATCATAATTTTCAACAATACTAACATCATAATGATATTTTGCACGAATTGTTATATCACTATCAATGGCCTCTTCTTGCGTATAATCTGTCTCTCTGCCCTCTGAATCTACTTTTACTAATTTATCAAAGTGAAGATTTTCTCCTTCTAGTTCTTCTGCTGGGGCAACAATACCAGAACGCAAAGTTGCTAGTGCTTGTTGGGCATCTTCACCAATTAAATCATCCAATGTTTTCGTTTCTTCTACTTTATATTTTCCTTTGACATTTTCTCTTTCATCATCGATTGTAACAAAGGCAAAGTACTTAGGTGTCAAAGTCATCGATTTTGAAATTTCAGTAGTTTCTAAAAATTCCTCTCCTTTTTCATCGACGAAGTGATAGAATCTTTCGTCTCTTTGGGAAGAATCTAGATATTTTTGATATTTGGCTGCCATGAAATTTTCTCCTTCATTTTTGGCAACATCTTCTAAAGTCTTTCCTGTTTCTATTGTAAACGTATTCTTGCTTTGGCAACTTTCATCAAAACATTGAATTGTAATAATCGCATTATACTCAGCATAAATTGTCGTATTTTTTGTAAGTGATTTTCCTAAAATTGTTGTAATTAATTGTTCTGCGTCAACACCATCACCGGTAGGTAATGACTCTTTTTCTTCTGAATCGGTAACAGAAAGAACAAATCCTTTAAAGTTTCTTTCTCCAGCATCTGTTACTAACTGTTGTAATGCTCCTTTAATTTCTTCTTGTTTGCTATCTAAGGTACTTAATGATTTTCCTTCATCTAAATCACAATTTTTATCTCCAATAATTACGTGAATCTGATAAATTGGTGTAATGGTCGTTGTTTTTTCTATAATACTTTCTGTAGTTACTTTTTGTGATTCACTATTTTCAAAACGATCGAACTTTTTATTAGCAACTGTTTCTTGTTCTATTGCATTCATCGCTTCTGTTAACTCATTATTTGTTGAAATGGCTTTTTCTTCTTCTACTTTGTACTTTTCTTTTTCTAAAGTAACGATGGCAAAATGTTTTGTTACAAGTTCGATACTTTCATTAATAGGGCTATCTTCTGTAAAAGTATCTTCCGTTACTTTTCCATCTCTTTTATAAACCAATCTAGAAAATTCTTCTTCAGATTTACCATTCCATTTAGCATTTTTATATTTCTCTTGCTCTGCTTCATCCAAAGATTCAATTGTTTTTCCTGTTTCTACTTCAAAGCTATGATCAGCATCCTCTCCATTAACTTTAACTGTAACTGTATGTACGGCTTCAATTGTTACATCTTCCGTAATGGCAATACTTTTCAAATCATCTAAATGATCAGGTCCAACAACTTCAGAAATATCTCCTCCCGTTGCTCCATGCATGATGTATCCTCTTAAATTTTGACCCTCTTTTTTCAAGGCATCTAGTTTCGTATCAATTTCATTAATATTCCCTAAAGTTTGCCCTGACTCTAAAATTTCTGTATCCTCACCAATTTTTACTCTAACTAATTTTACAAATTTAGGATACAAATCCATATTTTGTCCACTTTCAATCGTTGGATAACTGGATTCTTGCTTTGTATATTCATCGCTATAAGGATCTCCTTCTTCTTGTAACCAATTATATTCTTTAAACCAACCTTTAAAACGAGTCCCATCTCCATATTCCTCTTTGGTTACATAAGGGTCTTCTGACAATTTAGCAATGGTACTTCCTTCTGAATAAAGTTTAATTTCTCCTTTTCCTTCTTTATCGTATAATCCAACAACCGCAGCACCATCTACTTTGCTGTATTTATTAGTAATTGGCAATAACTTTTGATCTGCTTCTTTATAACTGCTGTCTTCTACAGAAATATACATTTTAGAAGTGGCATCAATCTTTGCAACATTGTTATCTGCTTCCTTTGCGTTAGAAGAAAATCCAAAAATGACACTTTCAGGATTTGGATCTTCCTTTTCTGAATCTTGAAGAACAACCCTACTTCCATTTTTAATATCTATCGTTGTTCCTGTTGTATTCTCTTCAAACGAAAATACGGAAATTGCTGCATTATTCGAAGGAATCATTCCTTCCACTTTGGATCCATCAACTGTAAAAGTTAAATCAGTCTGTTTTTTAAATACAATCGCTTCTGTATCTGTGTAAATAGCTGAAGGTCCTTCAATTTGAGAACCATTTTGAGCTGTAAAACGATTATTTTCTCCATTTTCATAGTATAAAACAGTACGTCCAATTATTATAGTATTATCTAAAGTAATATTCGTTTCAGATGTTTTTACCCGAATACCATAACGAACTCCAGGTTTTTCAAAAGAACAGTTTGTAGCTGTTATATTTGCACCTGTTGCTTTTTCAGTAACATCAATAAACGTAGCATCATGTCGAGGTAATTGACCATCTTCTCCTCCTCTTAAAATTCCATGAAGTACAATATTGGAAAGTGTCAACTTTGCACTTGCCTCATCTACTTTAAAATAGATATAATTAGGTTCTACCATAGCCACAGTCGTTGAAAAATTTGATAATGAAACTTGACTTGAGGTTGCAATATGTAACGGAACATCCACCGTTGTTTGATTTCCTACACCTTCTATTGTAAGTTCTTTATCGATCGTCACTGTTTTATCTAAATCATCGACAAGTCCAGTATAAGATCCCGCTTTTAATTTTAATGTATCTCCAGGATTTGCGTTTTTGATGGCAGTTTCTAAGGTTCCTGCTCCAGGTTCCACCGTTGTTGTAGTTGCCCATACACTAGGGATGATAGCAATTCCCCATATCATAATGGTCGCTACAAAAAACATAGCAAAAGCAATCCCTTTCCATTTGAAATGTTTCATAAATTCCTCCTCATAATTAATTTTTTACACAACGAAAATTTTTCTTCTTTTGATTTCATTCTATCATTTTATTTCTTTTGCTGTCAACCGATAAAAAGTTTTATTGACAGCCAAATTCTTCCTTTTCATTTTTAATATTCTTTTGTATAATACTACTAGGTGATTCAAGTGAAAAAAAAGAAATCTATTTTGTTATTTTTTATAGTTTTTTTTGCCATTTCTTTTTTACTTTATCTTTATTTTCATATTAGTAATAATCAAGTACAAAAACAGGAATCTAATACTAATACCAAAAGTCAAAAAATTATTTACAAAAGTCCTATTCCTACTTTAAAATCTCTTTATCAAAATGAAGATATTGTTGCAGAAATTGAATTCCCCTCTTTAGAATTAAAACAACCTGTTGTTCAAGGAAGTGATAATGAATTTTATTTAACCCACAACAGTTATAAAAATGAAGATAAATTAGGGGCAATTTTTCTAGATTACAGAATCGTAGATATTAATAAGGCAAAACAAGTAAATATTTATGGTCATAATTCGGACTATTATACACCCCCATTTCGGATATTAGAAAATTATCAACAAGAAGATTTTTTCAATCAGCATTTAGATATTACTTTAAAAACCGATAAAAAAGCTTTTTCTTATAAAATTTTCTTTGTAAGTATTGTTCCAAAAGGGAATAATGAACATATGATTATTTCTTATCAAGGAGATCCTTTTTTAAATCATATAAATCTAATGAGATCAAATGCTTTATTTGATACGAAAGAGGAAATTACGAAACAGGATGACATTTTAATTTTACAAACTTGCTTATTTAATCCTGAAGGTAGAAACTTACTTATTGGTGCAAAAAAGATAAAAAATAAGGAATAAAAGAAAAAGGTCATAAAGCTGGATACTTTATGGCCTTATTTTTATTATGATTTTCTAATCAAATTATATAATAAAAGAGCCAGTTTATCAAGAAAATGTTATAGACAAAGAGAAAATTATCAGTAAAAAAACAGTCAAAAAATGTCGATAGAAAAAAGAAAAAGTAAAGAACATAAAAAGAAATAACTCGTCAAATTTCTAGTCAATAATTAATGAATCTTTGCTATATCTTCGTATTATAGGAAAAAGCCATAAAGTATCCAGCTTTATGGCAAGAGGAAATAAGTAAATGAAGAAGATATGGTATGAGATTAAAAGAAAAATGAATATAGAAAATACCTATTTTAGTTGGATAGGTATTTTAAGCGTCTTCTTAATTGTAGGAGGATTTTCATTCGCTCTTTTTTCTATATATCAAGAAAGTAGAGGAAGCTTAAATATTATAACAGGAAACTTATATGGATATATCGAAAGTGAAGACTTTAGTGAGGGAGAAAGTGTTCATCTTCAAAGTCATGAAAAGAAAATTATTTTCGTTACTCAGAAAAATACAAATAACCAAGAAGTAAAATTGAATTTATATTATACA
>CANQMB010000010.1 GCA_947624845.1 uncultured Bacilli bacterium | reverse complement strand
CGACATTCACTTGCGACTCAAATGTTCCTCTTTTTTTATTTTATGCAAGTTTCCTTGACATATTCATAATAACATAAAAAAGAACTTTTTGCAAATTCTCTATATAGAAGTTCAAAAAAGTTCAAACAGATTTGTCGCTGGTGCCCTAAAGGAAGAAGTACGACAACTTTATAATTCAAATAAATATATATTTTCTATATATTTTTCTCTAAATAAATGATTACCTATATATTTCCCACCAAGATGCTTATAAAAATTATTAGAAGGATTACCATCTAAACAGCCAATTATTAATTTTTTTATTCCTTTTTTCATAACATTTTTAATAGCATAATCATATAACATTTTGCCATAACCATTTCCCTGATATTCTTTTAAAATATATAAAGAATGTATTTCTGCGGCATTTTCATATTTATCACTATCTAAAGTATAATAAATCCAACCAATTATTTTGTCTTGTAAAGTTAAAACGTAATAATTCGGTTGATCAGTTATATTATTTTTTAATCTTTCAGCATTTTCTTTTTGATGATCTAATAATCCCTTTAAAAAATCATCATCAACAATTCCTTTATATGTTGTATTCCATACAAGTGCAATAGAATGTGCTAATTCAGTTGAATCTTCTACTTTTCTTTTTCTAATTATAGGGTTCATAAAAATCATCTCCTTATGAAAAAATAAAACTCATGTTGGTTCGTCAATATGCAAGTGTGTTTTCTAAATTGACAAATATTCATTTAGTTTCAATTAAGTATTTATCAATATTTTCTAATTCCTTTATTCCATTATTATTTTTTAAGATTTCCATTTGATTTCTAGCAGAATCATTAAGTCTTATTAATCTTTCTTTTTGTGATAATCCTAATTTAATAAATTCAGCATTAGAGTTTTCTAAATTGTTTAATATAACCAAATGTACTAAATCGGTGTAATCTCTAATATTTCCTTCTTTAGCTAACTCTGGATTTTTTTCTCTCCATTCTTTTGCTGTCATACCAAACAATGCAACATTTAATACATCAGCCTCTTCTGAATATACATATTGCTTTTGTTGTTCAGTTAATAATGGTACAATATAATTTTTTATAGCATCTGTATGTACTAAATAATTTGTTTTAGCTAAAACTCTATTTGCATGCCATTCAATTTTTTCTTGATATGCTTCATTCTTTTTTAATCTTTCAAATTCTTTAATCAAATATAATTTAAAAGCAGGGCTTAACCAACTTGCAAATTCAAATGCTATATCAGGATGAGCATATGTTCCTATGCTGTATTTTCCACCTTTAGAATATATTCCTATCGCATTTGTCCTATCAATCCATCTTTTGGGGCTTAAAGTAAATGATGAATATCCAACTTCATTATTTTTAATTTCACGGAATTCCGTGAAATTAAAATTTTCATTATTTAATTGTTCCCATAATCCTATATAATCAAACGTTCCTTTATTGCTCATCCAATGTATTATAACATTAGCAGGATTTTCAGGATTAGAATACTTTGCTAAATCAGTTAATGATATATATTCGGTATCACCAATTCTTAAAATACCTATTTTATTATTATTAACATTTATTTCTGTTTTAATTAACTCTTTTTTCATATTTCCCCCTTAATTACTAAAAACATTTTATCATAAATTAATGAATATTAAAACTCGAACTTTTTAAATTATTTGATAAGTTCGAGTTTGGTATCTATCTGGTGCGCTCGAAGGGATTCGAACCCCTGACCTTTTGGTTCGTAGCCAAACACTCTATCCAACTGAGCTACGAGCGCATTTCTTAATTACGTTTATGATTATAACAAAAAATTTTAATTTTGACAATACATAAAAAGGAGAAAATCACTCTTCTCCTTTTTATTTTTCTAATTCAGCTTGAATCCATTTCATCTCTTTTTTGATCTTAAATCTTTTCCAATAAAAATTTTTAGGTAATAACGTTAAAAGAATTTGTCTAGACTTTAATTCTTTTTGATAAAATTCTTTAAACAAAATTCCCTTTTTCTGTAAAAGAATCGGACCAAAGAAAAATTCTTTTTTATGATATTTTTTCTTTCCTTTTTGAAATTTTATAATTTGATAAATTACATTGTGTTCTTTTATGAAACTTTCAAAAGTAATCGAATACCCTTTATGAACAAGAAATTCTTTAATTTCTTTTTGATAATTATTCGGTGACAAAATAATTGTATGAATATTAGATAAAGCTTTTGTATTTTTAGCAAAAATACCTTGCATTGTTTTACCGCCTAAACCAGAAATAACGACTGTATCTATATTTTTATTATATACATCCAATCCATTTCCAAGTTTTGTCTCTATCTTATTTTCTAGTTGATAAAATTCAATATTTTTTTTGGCATTTTGCAATGGACCTTCTGCAATATCCGTAGCTAAACAGAATTTAATATTTTTTTCTTGAACTAAATAGATATCTAATAAAGCATGATCACAGCCAATATCCATCACCTGACTATTGGTATCTACAAGATCAGCAATTTGTTTTAATCGATTATTTATTTTCATTAATCTGTTAAGAAATCCTTTAATTTTCGTGAACGAGATGGATGGCGTAATTTTCGAAGAGCTTTGGCTTCAATTTGACGAATTCTTTCCCTTGTAACTCCAAAAATTTGACCAACTTCTTCTAATGTACGACATTGTCCATCATCTAATCCAAAGCGAAGACGAAGAACTTTTTCTTCACGATCTGTCAAAGTAAGTAAAACACTAGATAATTCTTCCTTTAACATCTCTACAGTAGCGTATTCTTCTGGTCCCATCAATCTTTCATCTGGAATAAAATCACCTAAATGAGAATCATCTTCTTCACCAATTGGTGTTTCTAATGAAACGGGATCTTGACTAATTTTATAAACTTCTCTTACTTTCTCTACTGTAACCCCTAGTTTCTCCGCAATTTCTTCATCGGTTGGTTCTCTATTCAATTCTTGTGTAAGTTGTCTTTGAATTCTAGCTAATTTATTGATTGTCTCTACCATATGAACAGGAACACGAATCGTTCTGGCCTGATCAGCAATAGCTCTAGTAATTGCCTGTCGAATCCACCAAGTGGCATAGGTTGAAAATTTATATCCTTTCGTAGGATCAAATTTATCTACGGCTTTCATTAATCCAATATTTCCTTCTTGAATTAAATCAAGAAATAACATACCACGACCTACATAACGTTTAGCAATCGAAACGACAAGACGAAGATTCGATTCAGCAAGCATTTTCTTTGCCTCTTCGTCTCCTTCTTCTGCTCGTTTGGCATATTCAAATTCTTCATCGGAAGTTAATAAGTTAATACGTCCAATTTCTTTTAAGTACATCCGTACTGGATCATTAATCTTAATATCTTTAGATAGTGTCAAATCTTCTGCTTTGACATCTGCAGTGATCTCTTCACCACTTGCATCATCGCTTCCATCTTCGGAAACAATATCAATATTGGCATCCATCAATGAATTATAAAGTTCATCTAACGCATCACTATCAATGTCTAACCCTTTCAACTCTTCTGCTAATTGTTCATAAGTAATAAATCCTTGTTTTGTTCCTAACGCTAGTAATTTTTCTTTTCTTTCTTCTAATGTTTTAATTTCTCCAACCATATTCTAATCTCCTATTCGTAACTTTCTAATTTGTTCTGCAATTTTCGCTTGTTCTATTGGATCCATTTCTTCTTTTATTTTATCTTTTAACCGATTCATTTCTAGGTTCTTAACATTTTCTTGAATCACTTTATACAAATCTTGCAAAACATCTTGGGTTACAACGTTTTCATATTCCTCCTGTAATACATCATCAATGACTTTCCGAATTTCTTCTTTATCTTCGATATAAGTATAAAAATCTGCAATGTTCAATTTTCCATATTGATCATAATAATAGAATATCTCATTGAAAGTCATTCTATACTTTTCTTCAGGAAAAACCAAATGTTTCATCCTTGTCTCCTGTACTGCAAAATCTTGAGTTAATAAGAAATAAATAAGTGCATGAACTGCTTTCGTATACTTATTTATAGGGATTTTTTTTCTTGGTGGAATTATAAATTCTGGTTTTTTCTTTTCTTCTTTCATCTGTCGAAAACGCATTTCCAGTGTATTATAACCTATATCGAACTCTTTTGCAAGATTTTTTAAGATAATTTCTATTCGAATTTCATCAGTTAGAGCAGAGGTTTCTTTTAAAATTTGATTGATGTATTTTGCTTTTTCTTTATCACTTTGCCCCTTCTTTGTTGTTTTATATCTTTGAATTTTATAATTACTAAAATATAGTGCATTCTCTATTAAATCTTCAAATTTTTGTTTTCCTTCTCTTAAAATAAAAGTATCTGGATCTTCCTCTTTGGGAAGAACGACGACTTTGACTTCACAACCTTCTTTTAAGAATAGTTCTCCTGCTTTTAAGGTAGCTTCTTGTCCAGGATCATCTCCATCTAAACATAAAATAATATTAGGAGAAAGTCTACGAATTAATTTTATTTGTTCTTTTGTCAAGGCGGTTCCCATAAGTGCGATGGTATTTCGAATTCCAATCGTACTAGCTCGAATTACATCCATGAATCCTTCCATTACAAGCACAAATTTTTTCCCTCTCGCTTCTTCTTTGGCAATATGATAATGATATAATAAATTTCCTTTTTTAAAAAGCTCTGTTTCTTTCGTATTTAAATATTTATTTTGATTGTTATCTTGATAAATTCTTCCAGAAAAGGCAATAGGTTTTCCATTTAAATCATATAGAGGAAACATAATTCGATCTTTATATATATCTCTAGAATCACTAGATAAACCCATTTGATTTAATTCAAGAAGTGAATAGCCTTTTTTGATTAAAAGCTTTGTTAAATCATCATTTTCTAAAGATAATCCAATCTCGAATTCTTTAATTACAGAATCATCTAATTTTCTTTGAGCTAAATATTTTTTGGCCTCTTTTCCATAAGAAGAAGCCAAATTGTTTTGATAATATTTCAACGCAATATGATAAGCTTGATATATTCTATCAAATTTCGGATTTTTTCTTTGGACACTTTTAATACCGACATCGATTCCTACTCGGTCTCCCAAATATTTTAAAGCTTGTTTAAAATCCCAGTGTTCATAGTTTTGTAAAAAGGTATAGACATTTCCTGTTGCATGACAAGAAAAACAAGTATATATTTGTTTTTCTCTTGAAACACATAAAGAAGGATTGGAGTCATCATGAAAAGGACATACACCAAAAAAATTTTTACCTCTAGATATTAAAGGAATTCTCTCGCCAATAATGTCTATAATATCTACTTTATTTCGAATATCATTTATTACGTCACTTGGCATGGAATCCCTCCTTTATTGATTATCTTTTGGATTATATTTTTTATAATAAATTTTTGTATCTTGTTCTATTGGTTTTACGAAATCTTTTTCTATGGCATCTGATACTGTATCTAAGATGAAATTTGTGGCCATGATATTTCTCCAATATTGATTCCCATCTCCATAATTTATTTCTAAGACAGGATGTTCAAAAGTAAAAACCGTCGCTTTTAATAATTCGTTATAATTATCAATCGCTTCTTTTTCTTCCAAATCCTTTGTACTAATACTAAGTCCAAAACGATATTTTCTTTTTAATATTTCCATACTATCGTCGTAAATCGCAACTTCTCCATCTAGCTGTTTTTCTAGATTTTCAAAGTAATTTAAGTATTCTACGGTATCATAGACAGAAAATTGTTTCTGTTCATAGGCTTGCATTAATGCAATTCTCTTATGAGTGATGGCCCCATCCAACAATACGACATCAAAGGGAGAATTTTGTAGAGAAGTCATGTAATTTGAATAGTTTTCCATCTCTTCTAATGTAAATACAAGGTCTTTTTCTCGAACTAATTTTACTTTGATATCGTGATTTTCTAATAGATGCGCAATATTAGAAAGTAAAGCTGATTTTCCTGTGGAAGGAGAGCCAATCATCTCGATCATCAAGGGTCCTGTTCTTCTTTTGGTATCTAATTTTTCTTTTATTTCTTTCGCTTTTTTATCGATAGATTCCAAGAAATGATAATACCCTTCTCTTCCATCAAAAAATTTTTCTGAAATTAAATATTCTGAATAGCTCTTTTCAAAAGCCTTTTCTAACGCTTTTTCATATTGTTTTAATAACGGTCTAAATGAAGTTGGACAATATTTTTCAAAAGCCTCATAACAATCAAAATAGTACCATTGTTGTAATTTGGGATCTTTTTGATTAAAATCATTGAAATTTAATTTTCCTTTTTCTAAAAATAATTTTTCTAAATCTTCAGCATTGCTAATCTTATCTGCTAATTTAATAAGTAAGGCATTTTCAGATAGAGTGGGAATTTTTTTAATTTGTAATTTTTTTCTTTGATACCAGGTTGCTTCTTTATTTCCCGCTTTTATTTCAGATAATTCCTTTATATAGCCTAAAATCATGGGATTAAAATTTTCCTCAATATCTTCCATTGTTTTTTCTGTATCTTCTACAACATCATGCAATAAGGCCGCACAAAGAACATTTTCGTCCTCTGTATATTCACTTATTAATTCATAAACTCGAATCGGATGCGTTACAAACAAAACATCTCTTCCTTTTCGAGTCTGATTTTGATGGGCTTCTGTTGCAAAGTCCAATGCTTTTTTGATTTGGTCACTACTTACTCTCATCCGAACTTCCTCCAATTAGAAACTATTATAGCATAAATTTCTCTAAATTGGTATAGATTAATAATGGTGATTGTATGAAAAAGAAAAAAACCTTTTTAAAACATAGTATTTTCATCTTTCTTTTTTGTATTATTTGTCATTTTTTTTATTCTTTCTTTCCCAATTTTTTTACAAGTATTTTCTTTCCAGTGAATGAAAGCATCTTCGAACATTTAAAAATGTTAGCAACTGCTGAGGTTATTTTTAGCATCAGCATGGTTGTTTTAAAGAAAGAAGCAATGTCTAATTTTTTTCTTCGAACTTTTCTAAGAATTTACTTAGCGATTTTTATTTTATTAATCTTATATCTTCCCTGTTATTATTTATTTAAAGAAGTAATGCTTTTCACTTTTATTATTCTGTGGATTGCTATTTTTGTAACTGAATCTATCGTTTCTTTTTTAAACGAAAAAAAACACTATTCTGCATTGAATTTCATGAGTGTCTTTTTCATTATCGGAACTTATATTTTATTTACATATTTTACATATCATCCGCCCAAAGAAAACTTATTTTTAGATCCTATGCATAACAAATATGGTATCGATATTTTAAATAAGTGATTTTCTAGTAAACGATTCTACGTTTTGATCTAAATAAATATCAACGGTTCCCTTATTTACAATTTTTATAAATCCTAATCCATTGATAACGATATCTTCACCATATTTCATTTCATAGGAAGTTTTCGCTAAGTCTTTTAAATCATCATGATTGGTATTAATAAAACGTTTCGTTTTTAATTCGTTTGAAATATATAAAGTAAAGCTGTTTTTTTCCCCTTCTCTATAATCAATTCTTACGATATCTTCAATAATAATACTTTGATTTTTTCTCAACTGATAAGTCCTTGGTTTAATTTCTTTTTTAGGACTAATTTTTTTCAACATATCTTTAGAAACAAAATTTACAATACTTTTCGGATCTACAAGTCCTGGCGTATCGATTAATGTGAGATGATCGTTTAAAACAATATGGACTGTATTTAAGGTCGTCGAAGGTAATGGAGACATCGTAAGTTCCTGTGTATTTTCTGAATAATTTTTAATTAATTTATTGATTAGTGTCGATTTTCCAGCATTGGTATGACCAACTACATAAACATTTTTACTCGTTTGATTCATTTTAATTTGATTCATTAAATGATCAATATTATAATTTTTCTCTACGCTAATCACGATAATATCTTCAAAATTAATGTTCATTTCTTGAAAGTACTGAACAATTTTCTCTTCTTTTACACTCTTTGGTAAAACATCTTTTTTATTGAGTACTAAAATCATCTTATTTGGCAGTAGTTTTCTAATTTCAAGTAAATCTTTTTCAATATTTAAAAGATCAGTAACGTATAAGACCAAATCTTTTGTCTCTCCTACACTTTTTAAAATATCTAAATATTCTTCATTTGATTTTGTAATTATTTGATATTCTCCATAATTTTTAAGTCGAAAACATCGTTGACACAAATCATCATCCAAGTTTAAAACATATCCTTCTTGAAGCATATTTTCATTTTGCAATAATACGCCGCACCCCATACATTTTTTACTACTCATAGTATTTTCCTCTTTCTAAAATATTCTTCTTTTTATATTTTTTTAATATTTTCTTTTCTATAAAACGATTTAATTTTGTAATTTTTAAATCTTTTTCTCCAAGCGGATCGACCAAAATTGTAGGAATAGAAAACAACTTTCCAGCCAAAATATCGGTCACTAATTGATCCCCAATTAAAATCATCTCATTTTTAGAATAACCCTTTTTCATAATTTTCTTTAATCCTCTAGAAGAGGGTTTTAACGCATTACATACCGCCTCAACTTCACATTCATTTCGATAAGGTTCTACTCTTCTTTTTGTATTATTAGAAAGCAAGAAAACATCGAAATCCTTTTTTAATTTAGAAATTAATGCTTTGCTTTTTTCTGGGCAATGATCTTGATCGATGCGTGCTACTGTATTATCTAAATCAAAAATTAAAGCTCTTATCTTTTTCTTTTTTAACTTCTCATAGGAAATATCATAAATACTTTTTTGATATATCGTAGGTTTCAATAACATTGTTCACCTCGTTTGATTATTATACAATACTTTTTATTTTTTGACTAGTTATTTACTTTTTGTGTAAGCATCTCCGTCTCTTTTGTAATCTGATCAAAAACATAACCATTCTCTTTGGCATATTGAATAATATTTTTTAAAGCATCCCTCGTATATGTTTTAACATCATGCATTAAAACGATATTGACACGATCTTTCGATAAATGAGTCGTCACTTGATGATAAATTTCATCTGCAGTATAAAAATCTCCTGCATCCCCACTCACTAAGTTCCAATCGTAATAACGAAATCCTTTATTTAAAACATCTTTAGAAAGAATGGACATAATGCCTGGCTGATATTTTCTACTAATTGTATTGGAAGATCCACCAGGGAAGCGTATAATATAGGATTCTTTTCCAGTTAATCTCTTCACCCGATCAAATACACTATACAAATCTTGATAATAATTTTCTACGGAAGAATATAGATATGAATAATTATGACTGGCCGTATGAAGTCCAACGGTATGGCCTTCTTGGTCTTCCCGTACAATTAATTCATCGGGGCCATTATTCGTAACAAAAAATGTTGCTTTGATGCCTTCTTCTTTTAAAATATCTAGAATCACATCCGTCGTTCCATATTTAGGTCCATCATCAAAAGTCAAATAGATGGTTCCATTTTGCCCATGTTCAATTACTTGTACGATTCTCTTTTGAAAATTTTCATTTCCTGCATCATCGCGAACATGATAAATAATTTCATATTCGCCCTTTTTCTTCGTATCTACATCGCCATGAACTTTTACTTTTTCTTTTAAATTTTTAGAACAATTATCTTTTACTTCATAACCAGGATCTTCCCAAGTTTCTCCAAGAAATAAAGTTTCATGACTTAATCCAGAAAGGATCAATTCGGGTTCTTCTTTATCTTCGTAAACTAAATTTCGAACGATTTCTTGGTAATTTCCAGAGGAATCTTTTACCGAATAAATAATTCGATTTCCCACTGGTTTTACCTTTACTTTTTTTGTAATATTTCCATCTAAATTATCATATGCCTGATACCCTATTTCCCGGTATTCTTCTCCAGGACAGACTGCGCTTGTTTTTCCCCCTGCCAAAGTAATCGTCGGCTTCTTTAAATCACGAACCTTCACCACTAATGTTCTTTTTTTCTGAAAAGCACCTTCGTTTACGATATATGTAATTTTATAATCTCCAATTTCATTTACGTTTACTTCTCCTTCGATAGAAACTTTCTTAGATATATCTTGATGATGGTATGTCGCTTGCAATTTCGGTGATTGATATTTTTGTTTGTAATTAATTGTAATTGTACTTCCAATTTTTTTATGCTGTACTTTTAATGTAATTTTAGGAAAAATAAGATCCGTGGTAAAAAATAAGTAAAAAGAAAAACAACAAAGAAGAGCAACTACACTAAAACTAATGAGTAGAATCTTTTTTTGCTTTTTTTGATCTGAAATTCTTTTTTTTATTTTGATTTTTTTCCTTTCAAACATATGACCACCCGAATCTATTTTTATTATATCCCTATTTTTTTAGAAAAACAACATTGTTTACTTTTGACATTTAGGACAAAAATAAGTTCCTCGACCATTAATTTTAATTTTTTCTATTTTTCCATGACAAGTAGGACAAATTGTTTTTCCATGCACGTGCAATTCATTTTGAAAAAGCCCATGAACACCTTCACTCGAAGTAAAACTTCGAATCGTTGTCCCTCCTTTTTCAATGGCCTTTTTTAAGACACTTCGCGTATTCTTAATTAGACGCTTACAATCTTTTTTTGTTAATGCAGAAGAAGGCGTTTCTGGATGAATATGACTTAAATATAAAATTTCATCATCATAAATATTTCCAATTCCAGCGATAATTGACTGATCTAAGAGTGCCGTTTTAATTGGTATTTTTTTCTTATTTAATTTTTGATATAAATAATCCTCTGTTAAATTAATATCATCATATTCATAACCTAAATGGAGAAGTGGATGAATCTGTTGAACATTTTCTTTGTCCACTAAATACATTTTTCCAAATTTTCGAACATCATGAAATCGAAATTCCTCTTGTGTATCTAAAGTAAAGACGACATGTTCATGTTTTTTTCTTGGATCGTCCTTTGGACGAAAGAAAAATTTTCCTTCCATACGCAAATGGATTAACAAAGCTTTATCTGTTAGTAAAAAGACAAGCCACTTTCCTCTCGTAGTAATATTTTCTATTTTTTGATTTTTTATTTGATTTTGAAAATCTTCTACACTAGGAAAAGCAATGATGTTATTCCAATAAACTTTGCAGTTCGTGAAAACTCTTCCTATTAATTTCGGTTTTAAGTGATTGGCCACTGTAATTACTTCTGGTTTTTCTGGCATAGTATAACTCCTTTGTTTTTTTATTTTGCCTCATACCAATTTTTTCCTTCTGCGATTTCTACAGAAAGAGGAACGGCAAGAGAAACGACATTTTCCATGTTCTCTTTTACTAATGCTCTTACTTCTTCTAATTCATTTTCTAAAACATTGAACACTAATTCATCATGAACTTGAATCAACATTTTACTTTTCAATTTTCTCTTTTGAAACTCTTGATAAATTTCCACCATTGCTTTTTTCAGAATATCTGCTGCACTTCCCTGAATTGGAGTATTTAAAGCCATTCTTTCTCCAGCAGAACGAATCATATAATTTTTACTTTTTAACTCTTCAATGACTCTTCGACGATTCATAATGGTCGTTACATATCCTTTTTCATAAGCTTCTTCTTTTTCTTTTTCCATGAATTCTCGAAGACCTGGATAGGTATCTAAATAATTGTCAATAAATTCTTTGGCTTGTTTAAAATCAATATTTAAATCCTCACTTAATCCAAAACTACTAATTCCATAGAGAATACCAAAATTGACCGCTTTCGCTGCTCTTCTTTGGGCTTTTGTCACTTGATCAAGTGAAATATGGAATATATCTGATGCTGTTTTGGTATGAATATCCTGACCTTTATTAAATGCATCGATTAGATTTGTCGCATTGGAAAGACAAGCAAAAATACGAAGTTCCACTTGAGAATAATCACTCGATAACAAATAAGAATTTTCATCTGCTACAAAGGCTTTACGAATTAATCTAGCATATTCATCCCGCGCAGGAATGTTTTGTAAATTAGGAGAAACACTGGAAAGTCTACCCGTTCTAGTTAACGTCTGATTAAATACGGTATGAATTCTTCCATCTTCCCGCACTTCACTTTTTAATCCAACAGCATAATTGGTATATAATTTGGATAAAGTTCTATATTCTAACACTTTTGAAATAATCGGATGATAATCAACTAGTCGATCTAAAATATCCTTGCTCGTAGAATAACTATTGTTCTTTATTTTTTTAGGATAAGGAATATTTAATTTTACGAATAAGACTTCTGCTAATTGTTTTGGCGAAAGAATATTAAATTCTTGATTGGCATCTTGATAAATTTCTTTTTCTAAATGTTTCAACTTTTCTTCTAGTTCTTCTGCCACCTGATCTAAATACGTCGTATCGACTAAAATCCCCGTCATCTCCATATCAGCAAGAACAACAGCTAAAGGCATTTCAATTTGTTCAAACAATTCCAATTCTTCCGATTTTTCCATTTCGCTTATCAATTGTTGTTTTGTTTCATAAATAAACCGAGCTTTTTCTATAATCAACTCTTTTAATTTTTCTTCACCAATTTCTTTAGGTCTTTTAACGGTTCCATAACTATCTTCATATAGTTCAATATCATAATCGAAGGCTTTGGCAACAAAACTAATATCATCTTTTACTACATAGTCCAATAAATAAGTAGCAATCATCGTATCGAAAGAAACGTTTTTTAATGAAATCGCATAATCATTTAAAACGACCATACATTTTTTTAAATCATAAGTAGATTTTAAAGTCTCATTTTGAAATAAATCTTTCCATTTTTCAATTTGGTCTTTTTCAATAAAATAACCATATTCTCCATCATAAATTCCAACCCCTAAAAGTTCAGATTTACTATATATTTCTCCTCGAACTTCGATATAAAAAGAATATTCTTTCGTCGGATCGAACTGTTCAATATTTTGAATGGAAATTTTTGTTTTTTTCTTTTCTTCTTTTACTTCTTTTGCATCGATTTTTCTTAAGATGGAATGAAATTCATACTCTTCTAACTTTTTAATATAATCTTTTTGATTGATTCCCTGATATTTTAAATCTTCTAAAGAAAAATCAAGAGGTACTTCTCGATAAATGGTAGCTAAATCATAACTCATATAGGCATTTTCTTTATCTGTTTCCAATTTTTCTTTCGTTTTCCCTTTAATTTCATCCAAATGACTATATAAGTTATCTAGACTTTGATATTTTGAAAGCAATTGAATTGCTGTTTTTTCTCCAATTCCTTTTACTCCTGGAATATGATCACTACTATCTCCCATCAAGGCTTTTAAATCGATCATTCGAATTGGATCTACTTGATAAATTTTTTTAAACTCCTCTTGATTCATTCGAATAAAACCACTCTGTTTTAAAAGTTTGACATCGACATCTTCACTAATTAATTGAAGCAAATCTTTATCACTACTAATAATAGTTGCAACAAAATCTTTTTCTTCGTCTACTTTTTTTGCAAGAGTTCCAATAATATCATCCGCTTCATATTGATCAATCTCATAATGGTAAATTCCCATTGCATCCAGTACTTTTTTAGCTTCTGGAAATTGAACACGCAACTCATCTGGCATCTCTATTCTTCCTGCTTTATAAGATTCATACTTTTCATGGCGAAAGGTCTTCCCCTTATCGAAGGCTACCATCATATAAGTTGGAGATTCTTCTTGAATAATTTTGTTAATCATATTGATAAATCCATATAATGCATTCGTAGGAAAACCTTTTGAATTTTTCATAATAACACCATTATATGCCGTTGCATAATAACTACGAAACAATAAATTATTTCCATCCACTAAAATTACTTTTTTCATTTTCTTCACCTAGTCTTATTATAACATGATTCCTATCTTTTACGAAAATTATTTGTCGGAAATCATTACCGCAGTAGAAACATAATTCTCATTTAATTTTTCGATTCGATTCGCCATAATAAACGTACATAAAACTGCTACTGCATAAATTAATGTAATACAAACTCCTTTTTTTATTATTTTTTTCATATGTATCGCTCCTTTCTTTTCTAATTTTATTTTATATCATACATTTGTTTGTGTCAATATGTTTTTAAAACATTTGTTTGACATTTGACAAAGAATATGTTAATCTATTATCTAAGAGGAGGAAACATATGGAAAAACTGACGAATCGTCAAAATTATATTTTGCAAATTATTAAACAATTAATTGCCAAAAATGGTTATCCACCTACTGTGAGAGAAATTGGAGAAAAAGCAAATTTACATTCTCCTGCTACAACTCATTTTCATTTAACTAAACTAGAAGAAAAAGGATACATTAAGAAAGGAAATAGCAAAAACAGAACAATTGAAGTATTAGTACCAAATGAATACTTGGAACAACAAGAAAATGTGGTAGATGTTCCATTACTTGGAAAAGTAACGGCTGGAAACCCAATTGAAGCGATTGAAATGCCCAATGAATTTTTTTCACTACCAGCTTCATTGATCCCTGCAAAAAAAGATGTCTTTACCCTAACCGTCTCTGGAGAATCCATGATCAATGTCGGTATTTACGATGGAGATATCTTAATTGTCGAAAAGAAAAATACGGCCAATAATGGCGAAACTGTAGTTGCGATGAACAATGAAAACGAAGTTACCGTAAAAACTTTTTATAAAGAAAACGGTTACTTTCGATTACAACCAGAAAACGATACGATGGATCCCATTATTTTAGATCATGTAACAATTCTTGGAAAAGTAATTGGATTATATCGAAAATTTTAAAAAAAAATATCGAATAATTCGATATTTTTTTTATGATAGAAATTGTTCTATAACAAAATGCGCTATTTTAATACCTGCAACAGCAGGAACAAAAATCATAGAACTCAATATATTATTTTTCGCTTTTACAGGAATCTCTTTTGAAGATAAAACATATAATTTTTTAGTAGGAAATTCCTTTTTCATAAATTGACGAATCTTTCGTGCGAGTGGATCAACGCTCGTCTTTTTTATTTCTACAATTTCCAAAGCATCTGGATTTCTTTTTCTGGCAGTTCCCATGGATGAAATAATAGGAATTTCTTGATTTAGACAAAATCGAATGAGTTCTTCCTTTGTTTTTACTGTATCACAAGCATCGATAACAAAATCATATTTTTGATCAAAAATTTCATTCATATTTTTCTCATCTAAAAAAAGATCAATCGCTCGAATAGATGCATCTTGATTAATAGATAAGCATCTTTCTTTCATCACTTCAGGTTTTTTTCTTCCAATCGTATTTTGATTTGCAATAATTTGCCTATTCAAATTACTTTCCTCTACCACATCAAAATCAATCAGTGTCATCTGAGAAATACCAGATCGAATAAAACATTCAACCGCATATCCTCCAACGCCTCCAAGACCAACAACTAAAATGTTTTTCTCCTTTAGTTTCTGTAAATTTTCTTTTCCGATAAAATTTTCTAATCGGCTCCATTTTTCGTCCATTTTCCATCCTCAATACTTTTAATTTTTACCTTACTCTCTCCTCTTTTAATCCAATAAAAAGTCTCTCCAGTCATAATCTTAGATAAAAATTGTATTTTTCGATATTCATTCGCATTTTCTAATGCGGTATGATAATACTTATTTATTTTTCTACCCTCTTCTGAATTGAACTCTAAAAAAGCTTTCTGAATGGATTGAAATTCTTTTAAATCCATCGTCGAATCTTCTAAAACAGTACAATCAAATAAATCTAAAAATTCAATAGTGGCAAACAATAAATATAGCTCTTTTTCCTTCAACCTCGGATCATTTTTATCAGTAATATAACTACTCTCCGTTGATTTTCGAACCAATTTTAAATCTTTTTCCATAATGTGATCTGTTACCCCTAATTTTTTTAAGGAAAGAATTCTTCCTTTTTCATTTTGGGGAATGGATTTTTTCATGTCTTGTATAATATTCCCATAAAGGCAATCTAATCCTTCTGTCACTTTTCTAGGAGGCGCTGGAATTCGATAAGTATACATTTTTCCTTGCTCATTTCTCCTAGAAGTCAATACATAAGATGAACGCATGTATATGGTATTATTTCTAATAAAATTCACTAAACTATTTAAATTCGCATTTTTTGCATTGTAAGAAGAATCATTATAATTTTGTCCATTGACAATTAAATCACTTTCGTAATGTTTTTCAAAAACTCCTAAATTTTGATCTTCAAAATAATCTTTCAATTTAATTTCAACATTATAAATTTTATCTTTATCTAGTATTGGCATGATAATCATTTCTATCACCTCTTCTGTCTGCTTATAATATCATAAGAATTTACTTTTTACAATTAGCAATTCATTCTAAAGATAATAAAAGTCCAAGAAAGCGGTAGACGAAACGATAAAACCTGTCCTTACGTACAGGTGGGTGTCCCGTGACGACCTTTAGGATCCCTGCGAACTGCAAGTATTCAACACCAGCCGCCATTCCCGGCTCCCTTATCGTTATTTTAGTCGGTTTTATGTATGTCTACTTCGCATTTCTTAGACATCTTTAGTATACCATAGAAAGAATAAAAAATACAATGCTTTTTTTGTTTGAACGAAACTTCATCTTTTACATAAATTACTATAGGTGATTTACATGTATTACAAAAAAAAAGAATTTTCTCTATATTATGAAAAATATGGAAAAAATAAAAAAAATTTACTAATCCTTCCCGGTTGGGGAGACACGAGAAAAACATTTAAGGCGCTCATCGATCAGTTAAAAAAGGACTATACTATTTATATATTTGATTATCCTGGGTTTGGAAACACTTCTTTTCCAGACTGTGATTTTACCATTTATGATTATGCGTTCTTATTTAAAAACTTTATTGAAGAGAAGAAAATTGAAAACCCTTATGTAATCGCTCATTCTTTTGGTGGTAGAATCGCCATTTTACTTTCTGGTTATTATCAAGTTCCTATTTCTAAATTAGTATTATTAGATGCTGCTGGAATAAGACCCAAAAAAAAGCTATGTCAATTAATCAAACAAACAATATATAAATTCTTAAAAAAAATAAAATTCTTTCTCCCAACAAGGAAAAAAGAAATTTATCAAAAATGGTTATTAAAAATATTTTCTTCTCCTGACTATCAATTGCTACCACCAAAAATGATGAAAACTTTTCAAAATGTAGTTCATGAAAATTTAGAACAATATCTTTCGAATATGGAAGTAGAAACCTTATTAATATGGGGAGAAGAAGATTTGGATACACCAATAAGTGATGGAATCCTTATGGATGAAAAAATTCCCAGTAGTGCTCTCATTCGAATTCCTCACGGCGGCCATTTTTGCTATTTAGAGTATCCCCTTTTCATCTTACAGCTCATTCATCAATTTTTTAATGCCTAACTATTTTTAATTTGATCAATTAAATTGAAATTCATTTTCTTTTTTCGAATCATATCGATTTCATATTTATAAGGTGGGAAGATTCTATCTACATAAGGAGTTTCTAATATTTTAGGAATGTTTTCTAGTTTTTTATGATAAATAATTTTTAATAATAGATCAAATCCAATGGTTCCAAAGCCGATGTTTTCATGGCGATCTTTATGAGCTTGAATCGGATTTTTACTATCATTAATATGAATACATTTTACATAATGAAGTCCTATTTTTCGATCAATTTCATCTAAAAGATCATCAAACTTCGAAAGATCATAGCCTGCATCATTTAAGTGACAAGTATCCAAACAAATTCCAATACAATCTTTATTTTCTACCCCTTGAATAATTTCTTGAATTTCTTCTATAGTAGATCCAATTTCAGTTCCTTTCCCTGCCATTGTCTCCAATAAAATAGTGACTTTTGAATCTTTTAATACTTGATTTAGCGCTTGGATAATATTGTGAATCCCCTTTTCTTTTCCCAGTCCTACATGACTTCCAGGATGAAGAACTAAATTATAAACTTCCAATTGTTCACATCGCTTTATTTCTTGCTTTAAAAAAGAAATCGAAAACTGATATTTTTCTTCCTCTTGGTTATTTGCTAAATTAATAATGTAAGGAGCATGAACGATTAATTTTGTATAATCCAAATTTAACTCTTGCATTTTCTCTTTTGTCTTTTTTACTTTTTCTAAATCGATTTTACTCCGTACCGTATTTTGCGGGGCACCCGTATAAAACATAAAAGTCGTAGCGCCATAACTCAACGCTTCTTCTAAACTGCCCAGTATTTGACTATTTTTATTAAATCCAACATGACTTCCTATATACAACATAATACCTCCTATTACATAAAAAAACCTAATTGCTTAGGTTTAGTATATCATATTTTTAAACGAAATTACGAAATTGCTTCACAAACGTGATCTAAAGATCTTCCTGAAAGCTTTGAAACAGCATCGGCAGGAGATTGTGGAGCATCGCTTGCTTCTCCACGTTTTACAACCGCTCT
Source organism: uncultured Bacilli bacterium (assembly GCA_947624845.1). Lineage (GTDB taxonomy): Bacteria > Bacillota_I > Bacilli_A > RF39 > UBA660 > MGBC119817. Next base: position 1,093 of record CANQMB010000010.1, on the reverse strand, counting down.
ATTTAAACGTGATTCTGCAACTGGAGAAGGTATTCCATTATTACTTTCATCTCTACCAACATAGTAATATACATATTTTGGTTTTGCCTGTGTTCCTTCATCCACGCAAATTACATAATTATTTACTAATTTTTGATTCCAAGGAGATTTTGAACTACCACTATCTAATTCAATAATATCCGTTGGTACTACTACAGCTTTTCCGGTAGAAGGTAATCCACAAGCAGTTCCTCCTCCACCGACTTTGTTGTATTCATCATTTAAAAGCCCGTATCTAGCTCCATTAATATAAGCCTTTGCATCTTGCCAAAAAGCATCTCTTTTTGAGTTTTCGGTCAAATTTGTAACCATCGGAATTGCAACCGCCATCAAGATACCTAAAATAACGATAACCGCCAATAGTTCAATTAAAGTAAAACCTTTATTTCTTCTTTTCTTCACTTTATATGCCTCCATACTTTATTAATTTTGATTTGATACCTTTCTCATATTTTCCATAAGATAATGATACTATAAAGAAAGGAATGTTGTCAACTAATTTTTTTGATTCATGACAAATTCAATTTACGAATTATATATTATTTTACTTTGAATACTTGCATAGTTTTCAATATTGTGATATTATGGAGAAGTAACGGACCCTTAGCTCAGTTGGTTAGAGCATCCGGCTCATAACCGGACGGTCGATGGTTCGAGTCCATCAGGGTCCACCATTTAAATAAATGCGGGTATGGCGAAATTGGCAGACGCACTAGACTTAGGATCTAGCGGGGCAACCCTTGCAGGTTCAACTCCTGTTACCCGCACCAGTGACGTTTCTATTCGAACTTTTTCGAATATTGATATAAAACATTACCCCTTAGGTCATTTTGATACATTTGTCAAAATATCTAGGGGGTTAATTATTTTGTCAAAACAAAATAATTTTGATTGATATATAATAATTTATAGAATTATAGTATAATAAAGTTGAATAAAAATTGATGGGAGGAATAAAAATGCCTGACAATATAGACATATCAAAAACTGAATTTGGACTTCAATTCAATTATAATTTATATGATAATGATTATGTCGTTGAGATTCACTATCC
>CANQMB010000009.1 GCA_947624845.1 uncultured Bacilli bacterium | reverse complement strand
CATTGTACCATTACTGAAGAAGGTGGGAATTGTAGTATTGATTTACCAAAGATTAATGTAAAAACAGGATATACTGCTGTTGGATGGAGTAAAAATCAAAATGACCAAACTGGAGAGAATGGAACTATCCAAATTAGTGATGATAGTACTTATTATGTAATCAGTTATAAGAATGAAGTCACTTATAAAGTAAACTTTAATGCAAATGGAAACGAAATCGATGGAGAAAGTAAAAGTTGTATTTTAGGGAAATCTTATAATGAAATACCACAGATTAGTAGTTGTGAAGTGACAACACCAATAATTACAGCACCAGAAATAACTCCAACAGTTGTTGGATATAGTCAAGATGCCAGTGCGACATCAGCAGAAGTGGGAAATGATACGATTTTAACAGTTGATAGTAATAATCAAGGAAAAACGTATTATGCGATTACCAAGAGTGAAAGTAAGAAGAAAAATATTAGTTATATTAAAGGAAAAGGGGTCAATGGAGTAGGAAAAGAAAGTGATAGTTGTACTATAGAATCTAGTTATAATGGAACAGAACAGGCAAGTAGTTGTAATGTAGAGTTACCAAATATAACAGTAAAAACAGGATATAATAGTCCAGGGTATTGGACAGAAGAAAGTGAGGCAACGAGTGGAAATAAAATAGGAGATCACATTTCATTAACAAAAGATACAACTACCTATTATGCGAAAGCCAATGATACCACCTTACCTGTATGGAGTTTAGTAAGTGTAAGTCCAACTAGTGGAACTAGTTATTCGGATGTAAATTTAGTTATTCATTTTAGTGGATATGATACTAGTGAGTATGTTAATTCAGTTCTTACTGCAGATGATATTACCATTAAAGCAGGAACTAAAAATGTAGAAACCACAAAAAAAACATTAACTAGTAGTGTAGAATCTAATAATAAAATTAATTATACGTTAACATTAACAGGATTTTATGAAGAGGGGATTATCAATGTTGTTATCGGAAAAAATACTTTAAAAGATGGAAGTGATAATGTAAATAAAGAAACATCATTAACAACAGCAGTAACTATACAATTTCAAAAAGTATATGATTTACTAAAAAGTTTAACAAAAGGAACAGATAAAAATATTGATTTTGGAAGTGGAAGTATTACATCAGGAGTATATACATCATCTGCAAATAGTTCTTTGTATTATTATCGTGGGACAGTAAATAACAATGTTATATTTGCTAATTTTTGCTGGAAAATAGTAAGGACAGTAGGAAATGGGACAAAAATTGTGTATAATGGAATACCAAAAAATGGAAGTTGTGATAATACAGGAGATGATGCTACTATTGGTAAAAGTCAATTTAATGCCAACGGAAATGCAAGGAAGTATGTAGGCTATAAGTATGAAAGTAATAGCAAAGATTCTACTATAAAATTATATTTGGATAATTGGTATGAAAAAAATTTATTAGATAAATCAGATAAATTATTTGATCATTCTTGGTGTAATGATCGAGTTATGACGACTAGTGGAGACTCTACTTTTTTTGCTCCTTATAATCGGCTTGCAGCTTCTCCTTACCGTCCAACGTATGCCTGTTCACAAGAAAACGATAAATTTACGGTAAGTTCTGGAAAATTAAAGTATAAAGTAGGATTGCTTAATGCAGATGAAATTACATATGCAGGAAGTGGCATAAAAGTTTATAGTGAAAATTCGTATTTAAATATTGGCGTTACGCAATGGACCTTATCTCCTTATATGTATAGTAGTTCTGGAGCCGTTATGATTACTCTTCGAGATACAGGAAAACTTTTTACTGGTTCTTATGTGACCTCAAATCATCGAGTACGTCCCGCTGTTGTTTTAATTGAAAATACAAAAATTAAAGGTTCAGGAACAGGAACTGTTGAAAATCCATATATTATTGCAGAATAAATTGTTCTCTCCATAATTGCTACTATACAAAATCGGAAATTTACTGTATAATGATAACGAGTTTATAAGGAGTGTAAAGTATGAAGAAAACAAAAATAATTTGTAGTATAGGTCCTGCTAGTAGTCGTCCTGAAATTATGGAACAAATGGTTTTAGCTGGAATGAATGTAGCTAGAATTAATTTTACTCATGCTACATTAGAAGAGAGAAATCAAGTGCTAGAATCTATTGAACAAGTTCGTAAAAAAACAAAAAAATCTTTGGCAATTCTTTGGGATACAAAGGGACCAGAATTTAGAACAGGGATGTTTGAAAATGATGAAATTGCTCTGATAGAAGGAGAACAAATTCGTATCATTCAAGGAAATTTTATAGGAAACCAGGATCGTTTTTGTGTCAATCATGAAGAAGCATTAGAAAATCTTCATGTTGGAGATAAAATTCTATTAGAAAATGCCAAAATGGAACTAAAAGTAATTTCAAAAGAAACAGATGGAGTGACTTGTCAAATTGTTCATGGTGGTACTCTTGGAAATCATAAAAGTATTAGTGTCCCTGGAATTCATTTAAATATTCCTTATGTTAGCGATGATGATTTAGAAGATATTACTTATGCTTGTCAAAATGGAGGAGAGTACTTAGCTATTTCTTTCGTTTCTTCCAAAGAAGATGTATTAGAAATTAGAAAAATTTTAAAAGAAAAAAATAGAGAAGATTTACAAATAATATGTAAAATTGAAAGTGATTTGGCAATTCAAAATTTAGAAGAAATTTTAGAAGTATCCGAAGGTGTTATGATTGCCAGGGGAGATTTAGGAACAGAAATTGCCAGCGAAGTTTTACCTATTGTTCAAAAAGATATTATAAAAACTTGTAGAAAAAAAGGAAAAATTTGTGTTGTTGCTACTGAAATGCTTGAGACGATGATGGAAAATGTACGACCTAAAAGGGCAGAAACTAGTGATATTGCGAATGCAGTTTTAGATGGAACAGATGCAGTTATGTTAAGCGGGGAGACTACAATTGGCAAATATCCAGTGGAAACAGTGCAAGCCATGGCGAATATTTGTGAAGTCACGGAGCAATATGCTAAATTTGATAATAAAAAATACTTAGAATCAAGCGAAAACATTCCAACAGCTATTGCAGATTGTGTTTATGAAAGTGCTAAAATTTTAAATGCAAAACTAATTTGTGCAGCTTCTATGAGTGGATATACAGCTAGATTAATCAGCAATTTTAAACCAACGACACCGATTCTTGCTCTGTGCCCAGATGAAGAAACGGGAAGAAGATTGGCACTGAATTGGGGAGTTTATCCTATGGTTTTGCCTCTTTGTCATTCTTCAGATGAAATTTTAGTTAAAAGTGTGGAAAAAGCAAAAGAATTTATGTATTTGGAAACTGGTGACATTATCATTATTACTGGGAGTTTTCCAAATACGGGGGAATCTCGCCCAACCAACTTAATGAAAATAGAAGAAATAAAGTAAGAAAACTTACTTTTTTTATATGAAAAAAGATGCTAATTAGCATCTAATTTTTCAGATATTTTTTTATTTTCAAATTCTTTTTCAGATAATAGAAGTTCGTGAATTTCTTCCTCTTTTGTATCGACATATACTTCTTCTATTCGATCAACACGACATTTTTCAGCTTTAATAATAGCTTCTACTTTCTCGATTGCCTCTTCTAAAATATCATTGACAACAACGTAGTTATATTTTGTTACTTCATTGATTTCTCGATATGCCGTATGGAATCGTCCCAACAATTTTTCATAGTCCTCTGTGTTTCTTTGTTTTAATCTTTCTACTAAGACTTTCATAGAAGGGGGCATGATAAAGATAAATATCGCTTCAGGAATTAATTTTTTAATGTTCATAGCCCCTTCAATTTCAATTTCTAAAATAACATCGATTCCCGCATCTAATTTTTCTTTAATCGTTCCTTTTGGAGTTCCATAGTAATTTCCTACATAATTCGTATATTCTAAAAAGTAATCTTCTTCTATTTTCTTTTCAAACTCTTCTTTCGATACAAAATGATAAGTAACTCCAGGGACATCATTTTTACGAATTGGTCTAGAAGTTGTAGAAATAGATAACCAGCGATTTTTAGAATCATTTTTTAATAATCCTGCAATGACACTTCCTTTTCCACCACCACTGGGTGAGGAAATAACAATTAATTGTCCTGATTTTTTTTCTTTAATCATTTTTTTCTCCTTTTAACTGATATTTATATTCTTTTTCAATGAGACTTTTTTGTTTTTCGATTGGTAGAGTTAAAGCATATATATCTGTTGTTTTTAATTCCAGGGCAAGCATCGGATCCTTATTTTTAGTCATTTTACTTAAAATTGGAAGATCTATTTCTTTTTTTATTTCATTTAAGTAATTTTGTCCTTTTTTATTAAAACCTAAAATTCGAATATAGGAAATATTCATGTCTTTAACATCTTCTTTTTTTATATCACATAAAATATAAAGTAACATTCGACAAATTCGATTGTAAGTATATCTCTTACTTTTGATACGCATCATAAATTCTTCATAAGAAGAAGATTGTTTGATTTCTTTCTTTAATTTTTTTTCTATTCCTTCTTCTACTAAATGATAATTTTCTAAATGATCAGTTGTTAATATTTTATATTTTAAGAAGGGAAAATAATCTTCTTGGAAATGTAGATCATCCTCTAGATAGGGATAAACAAAATTGGGAATACTCTTTTTTATATTTTGATGATTTTTTAAAGCTTCTCTAATTGCCGTAGCACTGCTAATTGTATTTATTGTTTTACTATGAAAATTGTTTTCACGAGGAATTGTTTCAGCTTCTATTTTGTAATGATTTTGTAATATAGTTTTCATATAACTGATTCCTAATAAATCATTTGGCGTTGTTATTTTTTTACCTGTTAAGTCCAATAGAGCTTTGCTCAGTGCTGTAGGATAATTTTCTCCAAATTTTGAATAAATTTGAACTAAATGATCGAAGTCTTCATTTTCCAGTTGTGTCTTCGCGATAAATTTTAAATCCTCAATTTTATTTGATTCACTACCAAAAATAAGTTTTTCTACTTTTAATTTTTCAAGAATTGTTAGAGCTCCATAACTGAAAAAATCGGCACTTTGCGTTGCAAATAGAAAGGGAAGTTCAATGATTAAATCGATTCCTGCTTGTTTGGCAATTTCAGTTTTTTTCCATTTATCAATAACAGAGACTTCTCCCCGTTGAGTAAAATTTCCGCTCATTACACAAATAATCGTATAGTCTTTATATTTTTCTTTAATTTTTTTTATATGATTGTAGTGTCCATTGTGAAAGGGATTATATTCCGCGATAATACCGATACTTTTCATACATTTCCTCTTTTCTTAATAGCTGTATCATATCATGAATTAAAATAGTTGTAAAATAAAAAAAATTATGATAAAATAATGCTGCTAGCCAAAAGGGGAGATCTATATGAGCTTAAAATTTTATCAATCGCCATATGATTTTATTACAGGAAAAGAATCAAACTATCGTATTAATAAGAAAAAATCTCTACCTCATATCACTTTTGAAGAAATAAGAAAAGAACTAGCAATTAAGAATTCAAATAGTTCAGAAAAGAGGGAAGAGAATGGCAGAAAGAAATGAAATTGATTTAAGAGCTTTAAATCAAGGAAATCAAAAAGAAATTCTTATTGAACAAGAGGTAAATTTTTGTAAAGAGGATTTAGAAAATACGTCTCTTCTTGATTTAAAAGAGGTTTTTGTTTCTGGAAAATTAGAAAGAAAAAGTGAAGAAATTGAAATTCATTTAAAAGTAAAAGGGATCATGATTTTAGAAGATGCAATTTCTTTAGAAGAAGTTTCTTATCCATTTTCTATAGAAATTTCCCAAAATATAGAAGAAAATTCCAAAAAAGAGGAAAATACTCTTGATTTAAAAGAGTTTTTGTGGGAAAATATAGTACTAGAGATTCCCTTAAAGTTTACTGAAGTGTCAGATTTCAGTCAATTTCATGGGGATGGCTGGAAATTAGTTTCCGAAGAAGAACAAGTAAAAAAAGAAAGTCCTTTTAGTGAGTTACTAAAAGATTTTGGAGAGGAGTGATAAAATGCTAAAACTAGATATCCAATTATTTGCTGTACCATTCCGTAAAGTTTCAAAAACAAGAAAAAGAATGAGAAGAGCGCATAATGCTACTACAGCGCCAACTGTGGTAACATGTCCAACTTGTGGAGAAAAAATCAAACCACATCGTGTTTGCAAAAAATGTGGTAGTTATAAAAAAAAGACAGTAATTGCAAAAGATGCTGAATAGATCGCATCTTTTATTTTTGTTTAAATTATTATATAATCAAACTAGGTGATTTCAATGAATACGCAAAAAGGAAAATTAATTATTGCCTCAAACGAAGTGAAAGAAGCTTTACTTAAACAATCTACATCAGAAGTTGCGGATGTAAAATTTATGACTAAGCAAGAATTTTTTTCACACTATTTTTTTTCCTATGATGAAAAGGCGTATTTTTATTTGCAAGAAAAATATCATTATCACTTGGATGTTTGCAAAAAATATTTGGAAAATATGTACTGTATTGAAGATCGAGAGTATCAAAATAAAAAATTGAGGCACTTAAGGGCTTTAAAAAAAGAATTAATCGATCATAAACTATTGGTTTTTTCTCCTCAATTTTCGAAATATTTAAAAAGAAAAGAAATTTTTGTCTATCCAGAGGAGCATTTAGAAAAATATGAAGAAGAAGTATTCAAAAAATTAAAGGCCACTTTTGTATCTTTTGAAGAAAAATATCCTCTTCCCAAAGTTGCATATGAGGCAAATGATCTAGAAGAAGAATTGGTTTTTGTTGCTTCTCACATTCGAAAGTTAATTGATCAAAAAGTTCCTCTTTCTAAAATTCATTTGATGAATGTGGATGAAAGGTATCCTTATCTTTTAAAACATATATTTTCTCTATTTCAAATTCCAGTAGAAGATCCTGTGAAATATTCTTTATATGAGTTTCCACAAATTCAAAAATATTTAAAGACAGGAATTTTGGATTTGAAAAACGACGATCCTGTTTATAAAAAATTAATTCAAATATTATCGGAACTTTCTTTTTTAGAAGAAGGCGAAATTAAGAATAAAATTTTAATTGATCGATTAAAAAATACATTCTATAAGCCTTATGTTTTTCAAGAAGCTGTACAAATTTCTTCTTTATTCTCTTTTTTGGAAGAAGATGAATATGTTTTTTTCCTAGGATTCAATCAAGAAAGCTTTCCTAAATATGAACAAGATGATCACTATATTTTAGATTTAGAAAAAGAGGAAGTTTTACTTTACACTACGGATGAGAAAAATCAAAGAGAAAAAGAGTACTTCAAGAAAAAGTTTCAAAGTCTTCCTCATCTTACTTTAAGTTATCCTAAAAAAGATTCTTTTCATACTTATTCAAAATCTTTCTTTTTAGATTTTCTTTCGATCAAGTCCATTTCTATAAATGAAGATTTTTATTCTTATTCTAATTTATATAATCAATTGGTACTTGCTAAGAAATTAGATCGATATTATAAATATAATAGCTATGATTCAACTTTAGTACGTCTTTATAATACTTATCGAGATATTAAATATCACACTTATTCTTCTAGTTTTACGGGAATTGATTCTCTTGCTATACAAAATTACTTAAAACCCCAACTTACTCTTTCTTATACTCACTTGCAAAACTACTATTTATGTGGGTTTAAGTATTATGTAAATCACATTTTAAAATTAGATCCTTTTGTAGAAAGTTTTCAGGCAAGCATTGGAACGATGTTTCATGAAGCTTTAAAATATATGTTTTGTGATGATTTTGATTTAGAAATCTTTTTTGCTCGGTTCCAAGAAGAAAAAGAATTTACCACTAAAGAGAAATTTTTCTTAAAAATATTAAAAGAAGATTTAAAACAGACGTTACATGAGATTAGAAATCAAAAAGAGTATACTTTATTTCAAAACCAGTATTTGGAACATACGTTAAAGTATCCCATAGAGAAGGGAAAGCTGTCTGTAATTTTAAAAGGAACAATCGATAAAATTATGGTTTATAGTCAAGTGGAAGATCATTATTTTGCGATTGTCGATTATAAAAGTGGTCAGTATGATACCAATTTTCAAAAAGTTCGCTTTGGATTAAATATGCAGTTGCCTATTTATTTATATTTGATTGAAAAGACACTTCCTTTTACCAATCCTATTTTTGCTGGTTTCTATTATCAAAATATTCTTCTTCCTAAAAAGAAATTTGGGGAAAAAAGAAATACTTTAAAGTTAGATGGTTATACGATCGAGGAAGAAGAAATTATTAAAAAATTAGACAATAGTTATCAAAATAGTGATTTTATTCAGGGATTAAAACAGAAAAAAGATTTTACTTTCGCCAAGTCTAGTAAACTTTTATCTTGGGAAGAAAAAGAAGAATTATTAACGGTTGTTGAGAAAAAAATTGAGGAAGCGAAAGATCATATTTTAGAAGGGGATTTCCCGATTAATCCTAAGGTGTTGAATAAGGAGAATATTTCTTGTAAATATTGTAAGTATCGTGATTTATGTTTTGTTTTAGAAAAAGATTTTGTATATTTAAATATCGAGGAAGTAGCGTGATAATATGAATTGGACAGAAGAACAAATGAGGGCTATTAGAGAAGAGGGGCAAAATATCATTGTCAGTGCTGGTGCTGGCAGTGGAAAAACTGCTGTTTTAAGTGAACGCGTACTGAGAAAAGTAAAAGAAAAAACATCGATCGATCGGTTGCTTATTTTGACCTTTACTCATGCCGCTGCTAAAGAGATGAAAGATCGAATTCGTAAAAAATTACTTGCAGAAAATTTAAATCAAGAAGTAGAAAAATTAGATAGAGCGTATATTACAACATTCGATTCCTTTGCACTCAATCTTGTCAAAAAATATCATATGGCATTTAATATTTCTGATCATATTAAAATTTCGGATGCTATTTTTATAGAATTCAAAGAAGAAAAAATTCTAGACGATATTCTAGAAGAATTCTATGACCAAGAAGAGGAATCTTTTTTTAAATTTATCCAAACTTTTTGTGTAAAAGATGATCAAATTTTAAAGAAAAATATTCTAAATTTATACCATAAACTTCTTCTTCGCTATGACTTATCTACATATTTAAATACGTATATGGATACTTATTATTCAGACTCTTATATAAATCAAATCATTACAGAGTATTTCTTGCTCATAGAAAAAAAGAAAGAGAAAATAGAAACTCTCTTTGAAAAATTAAAAGCTTCTCTAGATCAAAAAGAAATTGAAAAATATAAAGATTTGTCCTCTTTCTTACAAGAAAAATCTTATGAAAAAATGAAAGCTCAGATAGAGATTTCTCTTCCTAGAGTCAACAAAAATTATGGGGAATACGAAAAAAAAATAAAAGAAGAAATTCATTCTTTATTAAAAGAAATGAAAGAATATTTTATATATGAAAATGAGGAACAGATAAAAACAGAACTTCTTTCGACGAAAGAAAACATGGAAATATTGATCTCTATTTTAAAGAAGCTACATCAAAAAGTTGAACAAGTCAAAAAAGAAGAGGAACTTTATACATTTATTGATATTTTTAAAATGGCAATTCAACTTGTGGAGGAACATTCAGATATACGAGAACAACTGATGAATCAATTTGATGAAATTATGATTGATGAGTATCAAGATAATAACGATTTACAAGAGTTGTTTATTGAAAAAATTTCTCATAATAATGTCTATATGGTTGGTGATATTAAACAATCAATCTATCGGTTTAGAAATGCCAATCCCAATATTTTTAAACAAAAGTATGAATCTTTTCAAAATCATTTGGGAGGAATTAAAATAGATTTAAATCAAAATTTTCGATCTCGTCAAGAAGTATTAGACGATATTAACTTATTATTTAATCAACTGATGAATCTAGAAATTGGTGGTGCGAACTACAAAGAATCTCATCAGATGATCTTTGGGAATAAAATGTATATTCAAGAAGGAAAAACAGAGAAAAATTATCAATTGGAAATTAAAAAATATCCAGTGGATTTAAAAGGAAATAAGGAAGAAAAAGAAATATTTTTAATTGCAGATGATATTAATCAGAAAATAAAAGAGCAATATCCTATCTTTGATCGAGACTTAAAAAAAGTTCGTCCCATTCAATATTCAGATATTTGTATTTTACTAGATAAAAGTAAAAATTTTGAACTTTACAAAAAAATATTCGAATATAAAAAAATACCTCTATCTATTTATAAAGATGAAAATTTAAAAAATAGTATGGATATCTTTATTATGAATCACTTGATAAAATTAGTTTTAAAACTAAAAGATAAAAAATTGGATACAGAATTTCGATATTCTTTGCTTTCTGTTTCTAGAAGTTATTTATTTGCTATAGAAGATGAAGAGATTTTTCAAGCGTTTTCTAGTAATCAGTTAGAAAAATTGCCAGCTTATCAAAAGGCTCAATCTTTAGTTTCATACTTAGAACAAGAAAGTCCATTGTCTTTTTATCAACGTCTCATTCAAACTTTTTCTATTTATGAAAAATTAATTACTACTGAAAATATTAAATCTTCTGAGGTCCGTTTAGAATATTTTTATGAATTATTAAAAGAGCTTGTAGATAAGGGATATGGAATAGAAGAATTCAGTCAGTATTTAGATACACTGTATGAAAAAGAACAAGATTTAAGTTTTAATATGAATCAAGAAGAGGAAAATAGTTGTAAGATTATGACTATTCACAAATCGAAAGGATTAGAGTTTCCGATTTGTTATTTTGCTTCTTTTACTTCTAAATTTAATTTACAAGATATGAATGATTCCATTCTTTATGATCCTGTTTATCCTATTGTGATTCCATCTAATATCGAAGAAATGAAACCTACGATTTTAAAATTTTTATTAAAAGAAAGTGTTTTAAGAGAGGAAATTGGAGAGAAGATTCGTCTTTTGTATGTAGCGCTTACTCGATGCTGTGAGAAGATGATTTTGATTTTGCCAGAAGATGAGGAATTTTTAAAAGAAAAGGAAAAGTTTCGTTCCTTTGCGAATATGATTTATTCACAAATAAGCGCTTTACAACCCTATATGGAAGATGTCGATGTTTGTGTGACGAAAGATTATCTGAAATCTCCATCTTTTGTTAATAAAACGATAGAAGAGGCAGAAAAGATTCTTGTAAAAGAAATATCGATCGAAGAAAAAGAATTAGAAAAGAGTCATTATTCTAAAGAAAGTGGAAAACTCTTATCTGCTGAAAAACAAAACTTACTAAATATGGGAACGAAAATTCATGAAATTTTAGAGTTTATGGATTTCAAGAATCCAGATTATGAAGGGTTAGATGATTTTGTAAAGAATAAAATTGAGGCTTTTTTAAGTCAACCTTTCATCAAAGAAAATTTAGATGAAAAAATAATCAAAGAATATGAATTTATTGATGTCGATGAACATAGTGTTTCTAATGGGGTTATTGATTTATTAATAGAAAAAAAGGAAGAGATGATCATTGTTGATTATAAATTAAAAAATATTGATGATAAAAAGTATAAAGATCAATTGGAAGGATATAAACGGGCTTTAGCTAAAAGAACTTCTAAAAAAATTTCTTGTTATCTGTATTCAATTTTGGATGAAAAATTAGAAAAAATTTTATAAAAATAAAAGAAGTGGAACCCATTTATTTTGTCATATCTCTTTCTTTTCTTCATATATTTATAATGACTAAAAATAGAAGGAGGAAAAATCATGGAAACACTTAAAGTTTCATCCAAATCGAATCCCAATAGTGTCGCTGGGGCACTGGCTAATGTATTTAGAGAAAAAGGTAGTGTAGAGATTCAAGCAGTAGGAGCAGGTGCATTAAATCAGGCAATAAAAGCAATTGCGATTGCTCGAGGGTTTGTAGCACCATCCGGTAAGAATCTTGTTTGTATCCCTGCTTTTACAGATATTGCTATTGATGGGGAAGAACGTACTGCGATTAAATTAATTATAGAGGCTCATTAGCCTTTTTTCTTTTGAAAAATACTTGTAAAATTAGAAATTTTTGTTTATAATAATAACAAATCTGCGATTAGGGATAATAATAAGAAAAGTTTTTACAAAGAGAGTTCGTGGTTGGTGTAAACGAATAAAAACACTTATTTATCTCCCCTATAGATGATGTTATTTCCGGGAAATCCGTTATCAAATTAAGAAAAGAAAAGGATGGCACCGCGACTCTTCGCTCCTTGCAATATCCTTTTTTTCTTATTTTTAGGAGGAATTTTATGTATCGCTTTTCATATTTAAAAAAGAAAAAGGAATTTTTTCGATCCATGAATCGAGATGGAAAATTGGAGAATATAGATTATTAAATAGTCAATATATTAGAAAGAGGTTAGTAGAATGATAGATATTAATTTAATTAGAAAAAATAAGGAATTAGTGAAAGAAAATATTCGAAAAAAATTTCAAGATGAAAAATTAGCTTTAGTAGATGAAGTAGAAAAATTAGATGAAGATGTTCGCAAAGTGAAATTAATGGGAGATGAACTTCGCAGTAAGAGAAACAATCTCAGTGGAAAAATTGGGACGCTTATGAGAGAAGGAAAAAAAGAAGAAGCGGAACAGACAAAAAAAGAGGTTGTAGAAATTAATGAAAAGCTAACATCTATTGAAGAAGAGGAAGAAAAATTAAATCAAGAAATCAAAAAAAGAATGATGGTTATTCCCAATATTATAGATGATTCTGTTCCAATTGGAAAAGATGATACGGAAAATGTGGAAAATGAAAAATATGGAGAACCTCTTGTTCCAGAATATGAGATCCCTTATCATGCGGATATTATGGCAAGTCTTCATGGAATTGATAAAGAAGCATCAGGTAGAACTTCTGGAAATGGTTTTTATTATTTGATGGGAGATATTGCTAGAATTCATTCAGCAATGATTTCCTATGCGAGAGATTTTATGATAGAAAAAGGATTTACTTATTGTATTCCTCCTTTTATGATTCGAAGTGATGTTGTTACAGGAGTTATGAGTTTTGAAGAGATGGATGCAATGATGTATAAAATTGAAGGAGAAGATTTGTTTTTAATTGGAACATCCGAACATTCTATGATTGGGAAATTTAAAGATCAATTATTAAAAAAAGAAAATTTACCTTATACATTAACTTCTTATTCCCCATGTTTTAGAAAAGAAGTAGGATCTCATGGCATAGAAGAGCGAGGTGTTTATCGAGTTCATCAATTCGAAAAACAAGAAATGGTTGTCATTTGTGAACCAGAAGATTCTATGGATTGGTACAATAAAATGTGGTCTTATACGGTAGAATTTTTTAGAAGTTTAGATATTCCAGTTCGAACATTAGAATGTTGTAGTGGAGATTTGGCTGATTTAAAAGTGAAATCTTGTGATGTTGAAGCTTGGAGTCCAAGACAACAAAAATATTTTGAAGTCGGTTCTTGTTCTACTTTAGGAGATGCCCAAGCAAGGAGACTTGGAATTCGTGCCAAAGGAGAGAATGGAAATTACTACTTACATACATTAAATAACACGGTTCTTGCTACTCCTCGTGGTTTAATTGCCTTTTTAGAAAATAATTATCAGGAAGACGGATCTATTAAAATTCCAAAAGCTCTACAGCCTTATATGGGCGGAAAAACAAAAATAGAAGGGAAATAAAAAAACAGGGAATGCTATATTTTCCCTGCTTTTTTATAGATAAAACCTTCTCTAATTTCTTCTTTTTTTTCAATAATAGAGGAAACAAATTTAAAAGTTTCAGGATTAAAATTTGTCTGTTGTTGATATTTATTAAAGTAATTTTCTATTTCTTGTAATGTCTTTGGATCTCTTGCTTGAATGATTGCGGCCTGTAAATAAGCTGAATTTAAAGCAAAATCGTAATCCCTAATTGGAGATAATAACATATTCGTAATGGCATCCATCGCCTGTTCTTTATCGAAAGCCTCATTGAAATAAGAATAACAATTTGGAGGAATCGAAAATTTTTGTATTTTGGCTTCATTATCTAAAACAAGTTTTTGTTCATATAAAAATGGTTTTCTTATCAATTCTTCTTCTATTTCAGGATTTAGAAATAAGTAATTGTACTCTAAATCTAAAATAGAAAAACATTCAGGCGTCATTTCCTTTAAACTTAAATTAAATTCGACAGAGTAATTAAAAAGATAAAGAAAAATTTTTTTAAACTCTTTTTGAATGAATCTTTGAGCCAGTGTAGGATCTTCTAATAAAATATGAGAAATTTGATAGTTGTCTAGATTTGTCTTTGGAAATAACGTTGTTAAATCTTGATAAGATTGGAAAAAAAACTCTTGTAATCTAGAAAAGATTCGATGGGAAGTTTCTGCTTGTTCCAAATCATCTAAAATATTTTTTTTATACATTGGAATATGGATACTAGTTTTAGTAGAATCTAAATCTCGATAGCGATCTAATAGATTTTTAACGATCGATGGATCGTAGCAGAAAGCATTGTATAGTTGATCTTCTTCTTTTCTAATATCTTCTATATATTGTATATAAATTGGATTTTCTAAAGTGACAGAAGAATCAAATTCTCTATATTCGGCAAGTCCGGCATATAGATCCTTTAATTCTTCTCCATAAATAGCAATTTCATCTAAGTATTCTAATATTTCTTTTGATAACATAGTCTTCTCCTTAAGCAGTTATTATAACAAAATATTAAAAAAAGACAAACAATTTGCATATTTTTTTTTAGATTATACCAATAATATAGTAGAGGTGGTTTCATTGACAAAGATACAATCTTCTGATATAATAAATACTCGTCATGAGAAGTTAGAGGTGTTTACGATGATGTTTTATGATGAAAAGAAAACAATCAAGATGGCAGAGGAAGATCCATCCCTGATTTTTGAGTTAATTAAGAATGGATATTTTGATTTAACTGATAAATTATTACGAAGAAAAAAGATTAGTTTGAATACGACAGATGCGGCTGGGAATGATGTCTTAACTAGATTATTAAAGGCCAAACAATATGATTTAGTATTAAAGTATATGAGAAAAAAAGAATGGGATGTAAATCATCAAAATCAAGATGGAAATACATTCGCTCATATTCTAGTATCCATGAATTATGTAAAAGTAATAGATATTATCAAAGAATTAAAGAAAAATAAAGCCTTTTTACCAAATATAAAAAATCATCAAGGTCAGACAATTTTAGATAAATCATTAAATGAGAATTATATTTATACGACAGTCAAAATTTTAGAAGATAATCGCTTTAATAATATTGATCTTATCACTTTTAAGAAACTGTATACGATGTATATTAAAAATACTTGCTATGGAAGATATTCGAAATTAAATAATTTAGAATTAATTATGGATAATCTAAATAAAAAAGAAGGATTGTTACCCTCTATTAAGAGATTAGTGGAATTAATTAATCAAAATATGGAACTGATCAAAAAAGAAATTTTAAATAATAAGACTACGAATTTAGAAGTAATGATCAACTCTTTATTAAGAGAGTCCTATAGTTAATATTTATAAGGAGTACCTATGAAAAAAATAATTATTTTATTATGTATTTTAGTATCGATGAGTGGATGTAGTAAAAAATTAATTTGTACAAGAGAAGAAAAAAAGGATTCTATTCAAACAAATGAAGAATTTATTATTGGATATCAAGATGATAAAGTAGATACGATTCAACTGGAAGTGAAAGTAACCTTAGATTCTAAATATAAAGATTATGGAGAACAAATCAAAGAAAATTTAAAAGAACAATTTAAAGAATTTGAAAATATAAAGGGAATTACTTTACAAACAGGAAATCAAGATAATATTGTAAGAGCTCATTTGATGATCGTGATTGATCAAATGAAAGAAAAAGATCGGAAAAAATTAAATATTATTAATTTAAAAGAAGATATGAAAAATGTAAAAAAGACATTGGAAAAACAAAAATATACATGTAGTTAAAACGAATCGGTGAGAAAAGGACAAATTTCTTTTCTCTTTTGTTTTTCTTGCCAAATAAAAAAACTTCTCGTATACTATAGCAAGAAGAAAAAGAGGTGGAAGTATGCATTTACCAGATTACAAAGAAGCCAAAAAAAGAGAAAATACTCCTTATCAAACAAGAGATTATCAATTAAAACAGAATTTAAGAGATAAGTATCAAGGAAAAAGTTATTTTTTAAAAACTTATGGCTGCCAAATGAATGAGCATGATAGTGAAAATATTAAGGCGATGTTAGAGGAATTGGGATTTCATGAACAAGAGGATTATCGAAAGGCCGATTTAGTCATGCTCAATACTTGTTCCATTCGTGAAAATGCTCATAATAAAGCTTTTGGGATGTTAGGAAGATTAAAAAATTTAAAAGAAAAAAATCCCAATTTATTTGTAGGAATTTGTGGTTGTATGGCTCAGGAGGAAGGAGTCATAGAAAAGATAACGAGCAATTACCCTTGGTTAAATTTTGTTTTGGGAACTCATAATCTTTGTGATTTACCTAATGTTTTAGATCGAGCTTTTACAGAGAATAAACAGGAAATTGAAGTGTACTCCAAAGAACTAGATATGATTGAGAATGCACCTGTTTTACGAGATAAAAGTTATAAAGCCTATGTAAATATTATTTATGGATGTAATAAATTTTGTACTTATTGTATTGTCCCTTATACTCGTGGAAGAGAGAGAAGTCGGAAAAAAGAGGATATTTTAAAAGAAGTGAAGGAACTAATTCAAAAAGGATACCAAGAAGTGACTCTTCTTGGACAAAATGTAAATGCTTATGGAAAAGATTTGTATGATGATTATGGTTTAGGTGAATTGTTAGAAGATATTGCAAAATTAAAAATTCCTAGAATTCGTTTTGTCACTTCTCATCCTTGGGATTTTACAGATTCTATGATCAAAGTGATTGGAAAATATGAAAATATTATGCCTAGCATTCATTTGCCTGTTCAATCAGGATCCAATTCTATATTAAAAAAGATGGGAAGAAGATATACAAAAGAATCTTATTTGTGTCTTTTTGATAAATTAAAAAAATGTAGAAAACATATGGCTATTTCTACAGATATTATTGTTGGATTTCCTGGAGAAAGTGAAAAAGACTTTCAAGATACTTTGGACCTTGTCAAATATTGTAAATTTGATAATGCTTTTACTTTTATTTATTCTCCAAGAGAAAATACTCCTGCCGCCAAATTAAAAGACGATGTTTCTAAAGAGGAAAAAGAACAGAGATTGTATCAGTTAAATGAGATTGTAAATCAATATTTTTTAGAGAATAATCAGAAACATATAGGAAAAGTTGAAAAAGTATTAGTAGAGGGAAAATCTCAAAAGAAAGAAATGTATTTTGGATATACAGAGGAAAATAAGCTAGTGAATTTTCATGGCAAAAACGTTGCAGCAGGAGAAATTGTCAAAGTCAAAATTTTGGAAGCTAAGACTTGGAGTTTAGATGGTGAATTATATGAATCGTGAAATTCAAAAGAAATTAGATGAAGTAATTGATGCCATTCAACAGACGAACTCTTATCAAATGTGTATAAAAATAAAGAAAAAAATGTATAAGAATGAGGAGTTAATTCAAAAAATAGAAACTTTAAAAAGGTTACAAAAACAATATGTTCAAAGTCATTTTGAAGATTCAAAATTAAAAGAGGAACTTTCTTCAATAGAACAGGAACTAATGAATATTCCTATTTATTCAGAATATTTAAATCATTTGGAAATTGTCAATCAAATGATTGATACTATGAAAGAAGAATTGAATACTTACTTTATGGAAAAAGTCAATTTATTAAAATAAAAATCATAAAAATGTGTTTATGATTTTTTTGTTTGTTCAAGGAATTTGTTATTCACAATTGAATTTTGAAAGAAATTGTTGTATATTTAATATATAAAATACAGAATAAAGAGGTTACTGTATGAAAAATAGAGGATTTACAATGGTAGAGCTGCTATCGGTCATTGCTATTTTAGGAATATTAGTTACAATGGCAGTAGCAGGAGTTCGAGGAATTTTGAATCGGACGAAAGAAAGTTATTTAGATAGTCAAAATAAGATGGTCGTTTTGGCAGGGAAAAGTTATTATGCTGATCATCGGAGTCGCTTACCAAAAGTGATTGGTCCCATTCATGAAGTCACATTAGAGACTTTAGTTGGATTAAAGTATATCGATCCTGTAAAAGATGCCAATGGCGAAGATTGTGTTATTGCTGATGGAGATAAGGTAAGTAAAGTCTACGTTCAAAAAATTAATGAGGAAGAGTATAAGTATAGTGGATATTTATACTGTAATGGAGAAGAGTCCGGAACTAATGATACCACTCCACCAACTATTACAATCAGTCCCATGCAAACAGCAGTGGCTGCTAAAGCAGCCCTTACCGTTAATATCAAGGTAACAGATGATATTGGAGTATTAAGTTATCGATATGTCATTACGAAAGATGGAAAAGAGTATAAAGATACGGGTTATAAAAATTATAAGAAACAAATCTCTATTAAATTAAATGAAAATGGAAAGTATAAAATTAAGGCTTATGCCTATGATACAAGTGGAAATCGTGGAAGTAAAGAAAGTGGCGAATATGAGATTAAAATCGCTGCTGCCAACTGTAATGGAATTACCTTAACTGCAAGTCCAAACTCCACAGCATGGCAAAATAAAAATATAAGTATTACATTAAAGAGGACCGATTCTAGTATAGAATCCTGGACCGTCAAAGATAGTTATTACAATAACTCTAGTAAAAAGACCACGGAAAATGTACTAATGAAAAGAACAGCCAAAGGACAGAAGAGTTTTACTTTAAGTGATAATGGAGAACATCAGATTCAAATAGAAGCCTATAATAGTGCTGGAGGAAAGTGTAGTAAAGATTTAACAAAATACAAAATAGACAAAGTAAAACCGACGAAACCAACCATTACCAATCCAACCAATGGAAACTGGACGAATAAAAACTTTAGTCTAACGGTGACAACGACCGAGGCGCATTCTGGAGTGGATTATTGGGAATATAGTTATGATCAAAAAACTTGGACGAAATATGCTGATTCTGCTAAATCATCTTTTACGACAACGCCATTTAGTGCCGAGAGAAATCAAGCAGTCTATATCCGAGTGAGAGATAAAGCGGGAAATATATCGGATGTTGCAAGTACTATGATTCGAATTGATAAAACGAAACCAAGCAAACCTTCTATAACGAATCCAAGTAAAGGAAACTGGACAAATAAAAACTTCAGTTTAACAGTAAAGACGACGGAAAAACATTCTGGGGTGGATTATTGGGAATATAGTTATAACAAAAGTTCTTGGACGAAATATGCAAGTTCCTCTAAAACTCCTTTTACGACGACTGCATTTAGTGCCGAGAGAAATCAAGCCGCCTATATTCGAGTAAGAGATAAAGCAGGAAATATATCGGATGTTGCGAGTACGACGATTCGAATAGATAAGACCAAACCCAAATGTAGTCCTAGTAAGAGTAATACTTATACGAAAGGTGGAGTC
>CANQMB010000008.1 GCA_947624845.1 uncultured Bacilli bacterium | reverse complement strand
GTTGTTACAGGAATTGAAATGTTCCGTAAACAATTAGATTATGCTCAAGCTGGAGACAATGCCGGAGTATTATTACGTGGTATTTCTCGTGAACAAGTAGAACGTGGTCAAGTACTTGCTAAACCTGGTACTGTTACACCTCATACAAAGTTCAAAGCTGAAGTATATGTATTAAGTAAAGAAGAAGGTGGACGTCATACTCCATTCTTCACAAACTATCGTCCTCAATTCTATTTCAGAACTACTGATGTAACAGGTGTTATTACTTTACCAGATGGTGTTGAAATGGTTATGCCAGGAGATAACTTATCTATTAATGTTGAATTAATTCACCCAATTGCCATCGAGCAAGGTACAAAGTTCTCTATTCGTGAAGGTGGACGTACTGTTGCTTCTGGTGTTGTAAGTGAAGTAATTGAATAATTAAGCATAAAGAAGACCTTTGGGTCTTTTTTTTTATGTTAGAAGACAAATATGGATTCTTGATAAAATCTCTTTTTTGTTGTATATTTATGATAAATAATAGGATGTGATGACATGCCAAAAAGATATCTAGAGTATAAGAGAAAAAACGAAAATCCAACAAGTAAAAAAAGTGGATTTGTTTTGGCATGGATTTTTATAGGAATTCTTTTCCTTATTGGAGGAAGTTATGCTTATTTGCAGATGAATCTAGATGGATCCAAAAAGGTAAGTGTTGTTGCCGGAGTCTTTCAAATAAAATATGAAGATCAAGAGACCATAAAATTAGAAAATGCCTATCCAATGAGTGATGAAGAAGGAGAGAGTCTTTCAAGTTACCAGTTCAGTGTGGAAAATGTAGGAGATATTAATGCAAATTATGAAATTATCTTAGAGGAAAATCGAGGAAATACCTTAGATAAAAAATATATTCGATATATTTTAAAAAAAAGGAGAAAATGAGTGGAGCGAACCTGATAATTTATCTAATTTAAGTAATCTTCTAATTGAAGAGAATAAAAAGTTAGATGTCGAAGAAAAAGAGACTTATGAGATTAAGATGTGGTTAGATATCAATGCAGGAAATAATCTTCAAGGAAAAACATATGAAACTAGAGTTGTTGTTAATGCAGTTCAAGAAAATGGAAAGATTAACGATGTTGTTCCACCAACGATTCAATTAGCCGGAGAGTTATCAATCAATGTAGAAGAAAATGAAATATTTGAAGATCCAGGAATAGAAAAAATAACAGATAATCAGGATATATTAGAAGAAAAAAATATACAGAGAAGTTATGAATACTATGATGGAGAGAGTACCAAAGAAGTAAAAAATGTCGATACAAGTAAAATAGGAGTTTACTATATTTATTACCGAATTCAAGACCAAAGTGGAAATGAAGGAATTGCTGTCAGAAGTGTCAATGTATATCATAAGGATACAAATGCTCCAATTATTAAGCTAATAGGAGACAAACTTCAAAGAATTTTATTAAATGGAGAATATATAGAAGAAGGGGCCACTGCCATTGACCAAGAAGAAGGAGATATCAGTAGTCGAATTGTGACAATTGGAACAGTCAATACCAAAGTATTAGGAAGTTATTCCATTAAATATTTAATAACCGATCAGAGTGGAAATACATCTAGTATTGTTAGAGTAGTAAATGTAGAGATCAATACAATAGAAGGAGAAAGAATTACATTAGATTTAACAAATAAAACAAGTGAACAAATAGAAATCGAAGGAGAAAATAAAGAAGATTTAACTTATAAGAGTACAAATGGGGATATTGTAGATGTAGATGAAAATGGAATTGTAACCGCGAAGAAAATAGGAAGAACAACTATTGAAGTAGAAAGTAAAACAGGAAATAAATATATCATAGAAATTGTAGTAGAAAAGACAGTAAAAGTAGACTTTATACAACAAGGCCTTGGAGTTACAGGAATAGGAGCAGAAGAAGATTATTGTACCATTACCGAAGAAGGAGAAACTTGTAGTATTGATTTACCAAAGATCAATGTAAAAACAGGATATACTGCCGTTGGATGGAGTAAAGATCAAAATGATCAAAATGGAGAGAATGGAACCATCCAAATTAGTGATAGCGATACTTATTATGCGATTAGTTATAAGAATGAAGTTACTTATAAAGTAAATTTTAATGCCAATGGAAATGCCATTGATGAAGAAAGCGAGAGTTGTATTTTAGGGAAATCTTATAATGAAACACCTCAAGCAAGTAGTTGTGAAGTGACAACGCCAATAATCACAGCCCCAGAGATAACTCCAACAGTTGTGGGATATAATCAAAGTGCCAGTGCGACTTCAGCAGAAGTAGAGAGTGGTTCCTCTTTAGCTGTCGATAGTAACAATCAAGGAAAAACCTATTATGCAATTACTACAAAAAAAATGGTTACTTTGACGGGAACTTTTACCAAAGGAACGGGAGCCAGCAGTGTAGGATCTGGAAGTGTTTCTTGTAATATTGCGGCAGTTTATAATGGAAAAACGCAAGGAACTACCTGTTCAATAAAAGCACCGACAATTACTGCTAGTAGTGGATATTTGGCTTTAGGTTGGTCTACTTCTAGTTCAGGTTCGGTATCGGTTAACGTGGGAGCTTCTATTACCTTAAGTAAAAATCAAACTTATTATACGGTTTGTAAAGCAGATGCTGGTGTTAGTTATTCTGCTCATGTTCAAACCTCAGGTTGGTTATCATATGCTTCGAATGGAGCGACCAGTGGTGCTACTAGTGGAGATAAACGAATCGAAGCATTAAAAATAAAATTAGTGAATAATACAGGAATTTCTGGTGGAATTAGCTATACCGCACATGTACAAAGTGATGGATGGCAGAAAGAGGTTTCGAATGATGCCATTGCAGGTACCACAGGAGAGAAGAAACGTCTGGAAGCGATTCGAATTCGTCTAACCGGTAACCTTGCGAACTATTATGATGTTTGGTATCGTGCCTATTGTGAATCCTTTGGTTGGTTAGATTGGGCAAAAAATAATGCCAATGCAGGAACTAAAGGTTATGCGTATAAAATGTATGCAATTCAAGTGAAACTTCTTCATAAAAATTCTTCGCCACCAGGAACCACTACGACCCCATATAAAGAAAAAGTATCTACTTTATCTATTAAATCCTCTAAATCAGTAGGATCATGGCAGACATGTGTAGGATATTGGTATGAAAATAAGTATCAATTTAATATTACTTCAACTGGGTATTCGGTATCATCCGGTCAGTTGTGTTATGCTGCCAATTCTTCTTCTGTTTCTTCTTATTGTAAATCTTATCCTAATAGTGGAAATACAGGTGCGGGAGATGCTTGCTTTAATAGTGCGACGAGTTGGACGTTTTATCGTAGTAATTATTGCGCTTATGCCTATGTTTGCAATTCGAATGGTACTTGTACTTCAAAATATCAATGTTAAATTAGGAGTAGAAAATTATGAAAAAAAATATACGGATAGAAATTATTGTTTTGATTGTTTGCATTTTACTGTCTTGTTTTGTATGGATTGTAATTAATAAAAAACCAAAAGATCAACTCAATGAGCAAACAGTAAAAAAACTAATATATGAAGATGTAAAACAAAAAGAAATAGAAAAAGTTTTGGGGACTCCGATTACCAATCAATTATTTATCACTGGAAAAGAATCCTATATTATGGAAAGCCCAAATGAAGATTTAATAAAAAAATATAAATTAGAATCTTATGTAAAAAAACAAAAAAAATATGCTTCCCATATTCAGGAAGCATTTAAAGAAAGATTTCAATTTGAACTTCTTCATAGTGAAGATGAAGGAGATGTAGTTTATAAAGATTTTCAGTTTATAACGATTTATTATGGACTGTATAAAGAAGATTTAAATAGCCTTGTAGATATTGGTGTAAAAATGAAAAATCTTGATTTGACGCGGATAGAGCGAAGCGAAAAATTGCAAATTGAGTGGTATAAAATAAAAGTTCTTGCTATGCAGATATTGGATCAAAATTTAGATATTTATAAAAATTTAAATAATGAAGCGTTAGAAATAAAAATTCCCTATAATAAAAACAATAAGAATAATAATGATGCTTTTCTAACGCTATTATGTAATATTAATGGATTAACTTATAAAAATGCCGATTTTACTGTACCTGAAAATAAAAAATTACAAGAAGAGCGTCTTAAAAAGTATGAAAAAGAATTAGAAAAAATAAAAAAGAAAAAATCCAATGATTGAATTTTTTCTTTTTTATTTTTCTTCTTTTTTCTTTGGTGCTTTTTTTTGTTGTTTATTTTCTTTTTCTTTATTAAAACTGCGATAAAGATTATAAGTTAGACCATTTAAAATTAAATCAAATTCACCGATATATTCAGTTACTACAGAGCCATAGCCCAATTTCATTTCATTTAATCCTTCGTAGTCATTTTCTTCTTTAAATTCACCACTGACAGCATTTAAATTAAAATATTTATATCCTTTTTGTTGATAATCCATCATCATTTGCCATTTTAATAAATAATTTGGATTCAAGGCTTTATATTTGGTATTAAATCCCTCTATGACTAAATAAGCTGCATGGTCATAGGAGATGGCTAAAGCACCACCAACGATGATTCCTTCTGGATATTCTTTTAAAAGTTTTGTTGCCAATACTAAATCTTTTTTATAAGTGTTGATTAATTTATCAGATTCCATTTTTTTATTTAAAGTATTTCTTTGACTGATTCCTTTTTTTGATGGATCTTGAATTAATTTGGCTAATTTGTCGTTTTTATCCATTTCTTCTTCATAAAGTTTCTTACTATTAATGACAAATTGTTCTGTATCTAGCTTGGCATAGTATAAATCAATATTTCCTTTATAGTTTTTACATAATTCTTTATAATACTTTAAAGGTCTCGTATGTTTTCTTTTTACAAAATTATAAAGAGTTTCTACGTTATAGTTTAAATCTTTATATATTTTAATTCCACTGCGTTCTGCTTTTCTAATTTTATGTCGGGTTCTTTTATCAAAACTTTGAAAGAGACTGTTAATATTCTTATTTAATAAAACTAAGGCTTCAAATCTAGATTTTTCATTTTCAAAATATAAATTATTTCCTTTATGTTGAAAGCCTGCATTTTTTAGATTTTCTAGGATAATATTGGCTTCATTATTCATGTTGATTATATTTCCAAATTCATCACGAATGGTCGTTGGAATAAAAGGATCTATTTTTAAATACATGAATCCTTGTTTTCCAAGAAGATTTTTTAATTTCGTTGCTAATTCTTTTACAACAAATGAATTGGTGTAATCGAATAGAATCCCTCTTGGAGCATAGGCAAATTTATTGTTCATAAAAACCTCTTTATAAAGAAGAAGTGTTGCTCCAATTAAATTATCCATTTCATCGATAATTCCTAAATAATGTGCCTTAAATCCAAATTGAATCATCGTATGTGCATAAGAAGCAGATTGGTAGTAATTTCTGTACCGATGAGTTCTAGCAAAACGCTCAAATTGTTCTTCTTCTAAAGTAATTACTTTCATTTTCTGCCTCCTTTTATCGTTTTTATTATAGCATAATATTTTTTGGTTTACAATTCTAAACTAGATTGAAATAGAAATAAAATAAAAGAAGTTATCTATTTTTCCTATGATTAATATTTTGGTATTTCATGTTTAAATATTTTTGATTTATAGTATAATTATATTAGGTGATGGTATGTTTGAAAACGAAAAAATATTAATTCTCGGTATGGCTCGTAGTGGGTATGAGGCAGCGAAAGTATTAATAAAACGTGGGAATCAAGTTGTTTTAAATGATAGTAAAAAAGAAGAAGAACAAAATCAAAAACAAGTAGAAGAATTAAGATCTTTAGGAGTAGAATTTGTCTTTGGTTCTCATCCAGATGAGTTATTAACAAATCAATTTTCTTATTTAATTAAAAATCCAGGGGTTCCTATTGATCATCCTTATGTACAAAAAGCGAAAAGTTTAGGAATTCCCGTCATTAATGAAGTGGAGATGGCCTATCGATTATTACCGGAAGGAATTACTTTAATTGGGATTACGGGTACAAATGGAAAAACGACCACAACGACGCTTACTTACGAAATGCTAAAAAAAGCCTATGGAGATCGAGTTCATTTAGCGGGAAATATTGGATATCCCCTTTGTAGCTTTTTAGATAAACTTCAAAAAGAGGATATTATTGTCATGGAAGTTTCTTGCCAACAGGGAGAAAATCTAGATCAATTTCATCCACATATTGGTGTGTTTACGAATTTAGATTATGCTCATATTGATTTTATGAAAACCTATGAACATTATAAAGAGACAAAAACGAAGATGTTTTATAATCAAACGGAACATGATGTTGCTATTTTGAATATGGAAAATCAAGATGTTTTGGATATGACTAAAAATATTTCCTCAACGACAAAATATTTTTCTAGTAAAAATCAAATTAATGGTTGTTATTTAAGAGAGGGAAGTATTTATTATTATGATGAAAAGATAATTTCTACTAATTCTATTTTATTAAAAGGAACTCATAACTTGGAAAATTGTATGGCTGCTATTATGGTAGCTAAAGAGCTTTCGGTTTCTAATGAGGATATTACCAAAGTACTTCAAACTTTTAAAGGTGTTGAACATCGTTTAGAATTTGTGGCAGAAAAAAATGGTGTATCTTATTATAATGATACAGAAGCGACTAACATTAAATGCTGTCAGATTGCACTTTCTTCTTTTTCAGAGCCTGTGATTTTAATTCTTGGTGGTTTAGAACGAGGTCAAAATTTTGATGATTTAAAAGATTATATGAAAAAAGTAAAAGCAATTGTTGGTATTGGTGAATGTCGAAAACGGGTATTGGAATTTGGAACTTCTTTGAAAATACCTACTTATATTTTTGAAACATTGAAAGAGGCTTTCCCCGAGTGTGTGAAAGTTGCTGAAAGAGGGGATGTTGTTTTACTTTCTCCAGCTTCTGCTTCTTGGGATCAATACCATGAATGTGAAGAAAGAGGAAGCGAATTTAAAAAATATGTAGAGGAGATCGAAAAAAATGAAGATTAAAAATGTAATTGGAAGAGAAATATTAGATTCCAGGGGAAATCCTACAGTAGAAGTTGATGTTTTGCTAGAAGATGGTACTTTGGGGAGAGCTTCTGTACCCAGTGGAGCTTCTACTGGCGAAAGAGAAGCTTTAGAGTTGCGCGATGGAGATTTTCGTTACCAAGGTAAAGGCGTTTTAAAAGCAGTAGATCATGTCAATGGTTCGCTTCGAAATTTAGTTGTTGGAATGGATGTAGAAAATCAAAAAGAAATTGATGATGCTATGATCGAGTTAGATGGAACTAAAACGAAAAGTAAATTGGGGGCCAATGCGATTTTAGGAGTGAGTATGGCTTGTTTAAAAGCTAGTGCTCAAAGTCAAAATAAACCTCTTTATGATTATGTTGGGTCTTCAAAAAATTTACCAAAACCGATGATGAATATTTTAAATGGGGGCGCTCATGCTGATAATAATTTAGATTTTCAAGAGTTTATGATTATTCCAGAAAGAGATACTATAAAAGAAAGAATTCGAGTAGGATCTGAGGTTTTTCATAGTTTGAAAAGTGTATTAAATGAACGTGGTTATTTTACTGGCGTTGGTGATGAAGGTGGTTTTGCTCCCAATTTAAGTTCAAATAAAGAAGGGTTTGATTTAATTATGGAAGCGATAAAAAAAGCAGGATACGAACCTGGAATTGACGTGAATTTAGCAATTGATGTGGCTGCTTCTGAATTTTACCAAGATGGTTATTATCAAGTGGATTCTAAGAAGTTGACTACGACAGAACTCATCGATTTTTATGAAGAATTGATAAATTCCTATCCAATTGTTTCTATTGAGGATCCCGTGGATGAAAATGATTGGAAAGGATTTACAGAAATTACAGAACGTCTAGGCAATCAAATTCAACTCGTTGGAGATGATTTGTTTGTTACAAACAAAGAATATTTACAAAAAGGAATCAAAGAAAAAGCAGGAAATGCTATTTTAATTAAAGTTAATCAAATTGGAACGATCAGTGAAACTTTAGAGACGATTCAATTAGCCAAAGAAAACGGTTATCGAACTATCATTTCTCATCGTAGTGGAGAAACAGAAGATACGACGATTGCGGATTTGGCAGTCGGACTCGATTTAGGCCAAATTAAAACGGGTTCTTTATCTAGAACAGATCGAATATGTAAATATAATCAATTAATTCGTATAGAGGAGGCAATTAATGATTAAAATATCAGAAATAGAAAAACAAGTTCCTACTAACTTTATTTGTCCTTTAGAAGAAGAGGTATTTCAAATATTGGAGAAGTTAAAAATTCAGTATGAATATGTGACGAATGATGTGGTAGAGACCATGGATGAATGTGTGGATATCGATAAAAAATTGGAATGTGAAATTCGTAAAAGCATTCTTCTTACAAATAAAAAACATACGACGTTTTTTCTAGTTGTTTTACCTGCCAAGAAAAGTTTGGATGTTCATCAATTAGAGGCCAAAATCGGAATTTCAGGTCTTTGTTTTGCTACCGCTGACGATATGGAAAAAAGATTAGGAGTTCAACCTGGTTCTTTAACTGTTTTGAGTGTAGTTCGTGATCTTGACGATTATGTTCAAGTGATTCTCGATAAGGAAATTGAAGATTCTCCTAATTTTTCATCAAATACAGGAACCAATCGTCGTCATTTAAAAATAAAAACGACTGATTTAATGCGTTATTTAAAAGAAGTACATCATCGACCAAGGGTTATTCCTTTTTCTTGATTTCAGTTGATAAAATTTTGCTTTTATGATATTATAGTACTATTGAAAACGGAGGAGAGCTATGGAAACAGCATTATTAGTAATATCAATTCTATTAATTATAATTGTACTTTTACAAAGTGGAAAAGCAGAAGGAAATCAAGGAATTATTTTTGGTGGCAGTGGAGAATTATTTCGTGAAAGAAAAGAAAGAGGTTCAGAACTGTTTATCAGTAGACTAACTTTACTTTTAGGATTATCCTTTTTTGTAATTTGTTTAGTTGCATCATTTATGTAAAAAGGGCTTTTCTCAAAGTCTTTTTTATTTTATAATGATATAAAGAGTAGAAGGTGACTTATGAGAGAAAAAGTAATCGAAATACTAAAAAATGAAAAACGGGCGATTGATATTTATGATCTTACGAATCAGCTTCATTTAGTAGATTCTTTGGAAATTCAAAAATTAATGGAAGTATTAAAAGAATTAGAGGAAGAAGTCGTTATTTATCATACGAATAAAGATCGATATATGTTATTAGAGGACAGTCATTTAAAAAAAGGGATTATGCATGCCAATAAAAAAGGATTTGGTTTTGTTCATGTCGATGGTTTAGAAGATGATATCTATATTAGCGAAGACAATATGAATGAGGCCATCCATGGAGATTTGGTTTTAGTCGAGATTACTTCTAAAATGAATCTTGACCGTTTAGAAGGAAGAGTTTTAAAAATTTTAAAGAGAGAAAATACAACTTATGTAGGAGAGATTCAATTTCATAAAGAAAGAGGATATATCACTTTAGATGATCGTAAAATTAATTTAAAAATAGAAGTTTTAAAAGAAGATAGTCTTGGGGCTGTCGATGGTCATAAAGTTGTTGTTTCCTTGAAGAAAAAATTAGATAATCATGGAAAATATTTAGGAAAAGTAGAAGAGATTATTGGGCATAAGAATGATCCAGGAGTAGATATTTTATCTATTGTATACAAATATAATATTCCAACAGAATTTAGTGATTTAGTGAAAGAAGAATTAAAAAAAATTCCGATGGAAGTAAGAAAAGAAGATTACAAGGGACGTAGAGACTTAACTGAACAGATGATTTTTACAATTGATGGAGATGATACAAAAGATATTGATGATGCAATTTCTATTCAAAAGAAAGAAAATGGAAATTATGTGTTGGGCGTTCATATTGCCGATGTTTCTTACTATGTAAAAGAGGGAAGTCCACTAGATTTAGATGCAATGGAAAGAGGAACGAGTGTCTATTTAGTAGATCGAGTAATTCCGATGCTTCCACATGAACTTTCAAATGGAATTTGTTCTTTAAATCCAGGAGTCGATCGGCTTACAATTTCTTGTGTCATGGAATTTGATTCCACAGGCAAGCAGATTGATTATGAGATTTTCCCTAGCGTTATTCGTTCAAGAATTCAAATGACTTATAAGAAGGTCAATCAAGTTTTAGAAAAAAATGAGATTCCAGAGGGTTACCGAGATTATGCAGATACACTTCGTACAATGGAAGAATTAGCCCAGATTTTAAGGAAAGCAAAAATGAAGCGTGGATATATTGATTTTGATGTTGATGAGGCGAAAATACTTGTCGATGAAAACTGTGTGCCAACGGAGATTACTTTACGTAATCGTGGTCTTGGGGAGAATTTAATTGAAGATTTTATGATCGCTGCCAATGAATGCGTCGCTAGTCATATTTTCTATATGGAATTGCCTTTCATTTACCGAGTTCATGAGTATCCAAAGGAAGAAAAAATTAGAAGTTACTTAAGCTTTATTGGGACATTGGGTTATCAGATTCCTGGAAATATAAAAGATACGAGACCAAAAACCATTCAAAATTTAGTAGAATTTTTAAAAGATAAAAAAGAATTTAAAATTTTATCGAGTCTGTTACTTCGCAGTATGCAAAAAGCAGTTTATAAGAGTGAAAATCTAGGACACTATGGATTAGCCAGTCCTTGCTATACTCATTTTACTTCACCGATTCGTAGATATCCCGATACAACAGTACATCGACTTCTTAGAACCTATTTGTTTGAAGGAAATCTTTCAGCAAATACGAGAAATCACTGGCAACAAAAATTAGTTTATATCGCTGAACATTCTTCTTCTAGAGAAAGAGCTTCTGTTGATTGTGAAAGAGAAGTAGAAGATATGAAGATGGCAGAGTATATGGAAAGTCATATTGGGGAAGAATATGAAGGAATGATTAGTTCTGTGATGAGTTTTGGAATGTTTGTCCAATTAGATAATTTAATTGAAGGACTTGTTCCTATTCGCGATATGTTAGATTTCTTTCATTATGATGAGGAAAGAATGTGTTTAACGGGTGAAAGAAGTCATGTTGTCTATACGATTGGGGATCGAGTATTAGTAAAAGTAGTTCGTGCCAGTAAAGAAGAAAAGGTTATTGATTTTGAAATAATAAAGAAGGTGTAGTATGACAAAAGTAGTAAAAAAAAGAAAAGTAAAAAAATCGATTAAAATTCTTTTAGTTTTTTCTGCTCTTTTATTGGGAATCGGTCTTTATTTTCAATGCCAACCTTCTTTGGAACCTAAAAAAGAAAAACCAATACAAAAAAAAGAAGAAAAAAAAGATACAAAAAAAGAATATCGAGCTAGTATGATTATGGTAGGAGATGCACTCATTCATAATTCTGTCTATAATGATGCTAAACTTTCAGATGGAAGTTACGATTTTAAACCGATGCTTGAATATATAAAACCAATTACTCGTTCTTATGATTTAGCTTATTATAATCAAGAAACCGTTCTTGGTGGAACAGAATTGGGTCTTTCTAATTATCCAAGATTTAATTCTCCTCAAGAAGTAGGAGATGCCTTTATTGATTCTGGATTTAATTTAGTTAGTTTGGCTACTAATCATACTATGGATCGTGGGGAAGAAGCAGTTCTTCGATCTCTTTCTTATTGGAATAACCAAAAATCTGTGAAAACAGCAGGATGCTATACTTCTTTTGAAGATCGGGACAAAGAACGTATTTATGAGATTAATGGAATTAAATATGCCTTTTTGTCTTATACGACTTGGACGAACGGATTAACTCCTCCTGCTGGAAAAGAATATTTAGATAATATATATTCAGAAGAACTAGTCAAGAATGATGTGGAACGTGTTCGCGATCAGGTGGATGTAGTCATGGTTGCCATGCACTGGGGAATTGAGTATTCTCATGGCATCAGTAGTTCTCAAACAGAAATTGCCAATTACTTATCTAGTCTCGGAGTTGATATTATTATAGGAGCTCATCCTCATGTGGTAGAACCGATTGAATATATTGGAAAAACACTAGTTATTTATTCTCTTGGTAATTTTATTTCTGGCCAAGATAGTGTCGAAAAATTAACGGGACTTATGGTATCGGTTGATATTCACAAAAAAGAACAGAAAGGGCAAACGACAGTGGCTATAGAAAATCCAAAGGCAGAGTTGATTTATACTAAATATAATTTGAGAGGGAAAATGGATTTTAAAGTTTATCCATATAGTCAGTTAAATAATACTATTTTACCTAATTATAGAAATTATTATGAACAATTTAAAGCTATTGTTACAGAAAGATATCCAGATCTTCCAGTAGTTTCTTTAGGAGATGATGCATAATGGAAATTTTAAATAAAAAAGCCTATCATGATTATTTTGTTGAAGATAGTATTGAAGTTGGAATTGCATTAACTGGAACGGAGATTAAATCAATTCGCAATGGTTCTGCCAATATAAAAGATAGCTATGCTGTTATTAAGAAAAATGAAGTTTTTCTTCTCAACATGTTTATTGCTCCCTATAAAGAGGGAAATATTTTTAATCATGAAGAAAGGCGAACCAGAAAGTTGCTGCTTCATAAAAAAGAGATTCGTAAGATAAAAGAGAAAGTAGAAAGACAAGGGTATACATTAGTTCCTTTAAAAATATATTTTAAAATGAATAGGGCTAAAATATTGCTTGGTATTTGTCAAGGAAAAAAGAATTACGATAAGAGAGAAGCAATGAAGGAAAAAGAACAAAAAAGAGAAGCTGAAAGATTAAATAAATATCGCAATCGTTAGAGAACGATTGTTTTTTTCTATAAAATATGATATAATGTAGAACACATGGGGATGATATGGTTTCGACGGAGGCTTGAATCTGGTAAATGGCAAGTCGAATGCTTTCGTTACAAGCACAAAAAAATAACTGGAAACAGTAATCAATACGCTTTCGCTTAATAATTAAAGGAAGCATCTTCTCTTACTTTTCTCTATGGAGTAAGTGTAAGATTCATTTGAATAGAGTATATTCTATGTTTGTCTAAGGCTTAGAATGAATTTTATTAGACTAGTCTATTTTTTTAGTTGTTAGTTACTTTAGAAATAGGCGAATGTTTTTAACTAACTAAACTTGTAGAGGTTTATTCAGATTGGTTTTCGGACAGGAGTTCGACTCTCCTCATCTCCACCAGATAGATACTAAACTCGGACTTTCGAGTAAAAATAGAAAAACGGCTTGCAAAAAGGTCGTTTTTATGTTATTATGAATATGTCAAGGAAACTTGCATAAAATAAAAAGGAATACCTAATTTTGATGAGTTAGGTACTATTCCAAAATTTTAGGTTAGTACCGACTTATACAGTTGGTACTATTTTTATTAATATGATTAAAATCACAATAATAAGGAGTATTATGATAGTACAAAGATATTTCTCTTGTTTTCTCATAACTTCACCTCCTTCCACTTTAAAAAGTAAAGGAGAATAGTACCTAAGCTAACTAAGTATTCCTAATAAAATTATACCAAACATTTGTTTCTAATACAATAAATTTTATAAAAATTATGTTAAAGAAACAGAATTTTCCTAAATTGAAATTTCAACCGCACCACCTGGTGCGGCTTTTTTGATACAATAAAGGAGCCAAATCCCGGCAAGGAGGCTCCTTTTTTTATTATAACCCATTAATGAAAAAATGTATAAATAGATTTTAAAAATTCCATAAAAAAAGACTTTCAGGCTTTTTTCGGTATAAATATATCGTATAATACTTAATATTCTACGATACTTACTCTATGAATTGAATATACAACATATTTCGACAAAAAGCAAGAAAAATTTTTATAATAAATTTAGGAAGGTGAAAGAATGAAACTATTATTAAATCGTAAAAAAGATTTATATTCAGAAGTATTAATAAAGTGGTTAGAAAATAAAAAAGGTGCAATCAAAGAACAAAGTTATATAAAGTATCTCAATTTTATTAATCTTTATATTATTCCCTATTTAGGAAATAAAAACTATAAATTATTGAATCAAAAACATATAATTAATTTTTTTAATCAAAAGCAAATTTCTAGTTTATCTTTATCTACAAAACGAACTTTAATTTTTATTATAAAGAGTTCTATTCAATATTGTGTGAAAAACAAATGGCGAAAATCTTTGGACTTGTCCTTTATAAAGTTTAAAAAACCAAAATCAAAAATTGTCTATTTAACAAAGACAGAGCAATATCAACTAGAGAAATATTTAAAAAAATCAAAAGACATTCGAAAATTAGGTATTTTAATTTGCTTATATACAGGAATTCGCTTAGGAGAAATATGTGGTTTAAAATGGAAAGACATTGATTTTAAAAACAAGTCTCTATCTGTTAATCGCACCGTGCAACGAATAAAAAACAATGATCTTGACGCGACTTCTAAAACGAAAAAAATTGTTTCATCACCAAAAAGCGAATCTTCTATTCGAGTTATTCCTCTTCCTCGTTTTTTACTTGAAGAATTAAAGCAATATAAATCAATATCAGAACATTATATTTTAACGAATTCTAAAACGTTTAAAGACACTCGTGTTTATGAAAAATACTTAGAAAATATTTTGAAAAAATGTAATATACGTGAGTTAAATTTTCATACATTACGCCACACTTTCGCAACGAGGAGTATTGAATCTGGAATGGATATTAAAACATTAAGTGAAATATTAGGGCATTCCTCTTATCACATTACTTTAGAGGTATATGTTCATTCTACTCTTGATCAAAAAAGAGATTGTATTGATAATTTAGTAAATTATGTGAATTCTATCGTAGAATATTAAGTATTATACGACAATTAATTTTCATTATTATTATAAACAATTTTCGTTAAAAAATAATAATTAATTTAATTCTTAGTATTTTTACTCTAATTATTTATAAGGAGGAGAGAGCATGAATCAGAAGAAACAAAAAATTATAGGAGGAATTGTAGCTGTAGTAGCAGTGGTTACTTTAATCAGTATTACTTATGCTGGATTTACTCAGCAGTTGACGATTAATGGTACAGCTAGTGCGATTGCTTCTTCTTGGAAAATAAAGTTTACTAATTTGCAAGCAGCAGATTTGGTTGGCGAAGCAGAAGAAGTAACTGCTCCTGAAATTAAAGGAGATACTAGTATTGGAGATTTTTCTATCAAATTAAAAAAACCAGGAGATTCTGTAAGTTACACTTTTGATGTCATAAATGAAGGGACTTTTGATGCTGAAGTTAGTTCTAAAACAGTCCCAAAGCCAGAATGTAATGGAACAGGTCAAAATGCAGAACAAGATGCAGCTAATGTATGTAAAAATCTAACATATACTCTAAAGTATAGTGAAGGTGGAGAAATCAATAATAATGATGATTTAAACAAAAATAATGGTACTAAAACATTAAAATTGACTCTTACCTATAATGCAGAAACACCAGCTGAGGAATTACCAAAAGATGATGTAGAAATCACAAATTTACAAGCTGCAATTGTCTATAGCCAAAAATAAAAAATCATAAAATTATTTAACAATACGACTACTCATAAGTACAATTATATCTTATCCTTATCCTTTTAATATATAAATGAAAACTTATGAGTAGTATTTGTTAATACTAGAGGTGGTTGAGTGAAAAAAAGAAAGAAGAAACTGTGTATTCTTATTCTAATAACTATTTTTATTTTGTTATTAAACATTGTTTTTAAAAATATTTTTAATGAATATACAATGAGTTTATTTTTGGGCGTCCTTTTTGTTATTAGTGTGATTTATTTTGGATTTGAAAAATTTAAAAATATTTATGAAAAAAAAATTATTTTATCTACATTATTATTTTCTATTGCCTTTTTGATATTTATTTACGGATTAGGTCTGTTTACTGGATATGCGAAGACAATCTATCGCCTTACTCCGTTTAATATAATTAAAAATATATTTCCTGTTTTACTTTTAATTGTTGTAGAAGAGTTATTAAGATATAACTTTTTATCAAAAACAAAAAACGATAAGCTATTGAATTGGTTTACTATTTTTCTTTTTACTTTGGTGGATGTGTCCCTAACGATTCACATGTATGATCAATCAAATTTATCGAATATTTTAAAATTAATGACCATTGTTGTGTTACCTAGTATTTCAAAAAATTATGTACTTAATCGTTTTAGTTATTATTATGGATATTTTTCTTGTATGTGCTATCAAATGATTATGAATTCCTATGTTTATCTTTTTCCTATTGTACCTAATTTAGGATATTATTTAAATAGTATTGTCATGTTTTTAATTCCATTAATTATAAATGTCATCATGGAAAATATTTATCCGAAAAAAGGAAAACGATTTCATAAAAAAAAAGATTTAAAAAAAAATAAAATAATTAATATAATTTGTATATTTTTAGTTTTAGTTATTGTAGGATTGTGTAGTAATCTATTTCCTTATTGGATTGCAACTATTGGTTCTGGTAGTATGAGCCCTACGATCAATGTAGGAGATGCAATTATTATCGATAAAACTTTTGCTAAAAACTTAGATCGATTGCAAGTAGGAGATATCTTAGTTTTTAAAGTAAAAGATTCCATTTATACACATCGAATTGTCGATATCCATAAAAAAAATAACCAGTATCAAATTAATACTAAGGGAGATCGAAAGGGAAACGTTACTGATAATTGGGTTGTAACTGATGATGGCGTTGTTGGCGTTGTAAAATGTAAAATACCTTATATTGGATATCCAACCGTTATATTAAATCAAATGATTGAAAAGAATAAAAAGGAGGGGAACAATGAAAAATAAAATTCACTTTTATAGTACAGATAAAGTGTATCAAATGACTAAACAATCGAAATGGTTGAAAAATCAAGTGATGCATTGGATTTTTTTGCTTAGTGCTATTTTATTATTGGTTAGTGGATTATATTTTAGTATCATTTCATTTCAACAAAATGGTAAAAATGCTGTTGTAAATTATAATGAAAAAGGGAAAGCGGATTATACAGTTTATTTAAAAAATAATAATTTTTATGATTCAAAGTATTTACACAGTGGTATGCAATATGTTGCTAGTTTAATTAATACAATCAATACAAATTTTAACTATGAAATTCATTCTACAAAGAATTTAAAATTTGATTATCAATATAAAATTGTTGGATCTTTGCAAATCAGAGATCAATTAGATACGGATAAAGTTTTATATAAAAAAGATAAAACCTTATTACAACAAGTAAAAAAAAGTACAGAGTCAAATAATATAGTTATTAACGAGGATTTAGATATTGATTACGATGAATATAACAATTATGTAAATTCTTATAAAAGAGAATATGGGTTATCTGTAAATAGTCAATTGGTTTTAACTATGGATATAAAAGTTTTAGGAAAGCATAGTGCTCAAGTAGAACAACTAA
This sequence comes from uncultured Bacilli bacterium, assembly GCA_947624845.1. Lineage (GTDB taxonomy): Bacteria > Bacillota_I > Bacilli_A > RF39 > UBA660 > MGBC119817. The sequence continues at coordinate 2,366 of CANQMB010000008.1, read as the reverse complement.
ATCGAGATAACCAAATTCAAATTACGATTCCATTAAGTGAACAGACTTTAGATATTTCTATAGATACAGATAATATAGATCATAGTGATTCTTTAAATGCACTTTCATGGTTTAGTATTAAGAGTATTTCTACTTTAGTTGTTGGATTTATTCTCCTTGTTATTGGTCTTTTGCTAATAATTATAGATCGTAAAATTTATTTAATTTACAAAAAAGATAATATTTATACACTTACTGTTAGAAAAATATTAAATGAATATGACAGCTTAATTGTTAATGGTAATGTTACAATTAATGAAAATAAATATCCAAATAAGGTTTATCCAGAACAATTTAGTGAAATGGTAGATGCTTCTATCAATTTACAATCTCCAATTTTATATTATGAGGTAATTCCTGGAGAAAAGTGCTTTTTCGTTATTGTAAAAGACGATACAATTTATAAATACCGTTTAACAAAAGCTTATTTAGAGAAAACACAAATGGCCAGTAATGATATTGAGAAAGAAGATTCTATGGAAACTGTTTAAAATCTGATTATAGTGAGGGGTGATGAATATTAATATAGAGAAATTAAAGAAATATTTTATAAAATACAAAATATTTCTTTTATTGCTACTCATTTGTTTCATTACCATCGTAAGTTCTGCCTATGATCAAAAAATGTTGATTACTGGAAAAGCTTATGCAAGAGTGGATGAGATCATTCGAGTTGTTGATTTAAAGATGTTAAGTGTTCAAAATGGTGCTTTTGAAACTTATAATAGCCGATATGGTAAAGATTCTGTCAATATGTTTGTGACTTTACCACAAGCAGATTCGACAATTACTTATGAAGTAACTATTGAAAATAAATCAGATAAAATTTATGTAATCAGTGAAATTAATGATGAAATAGAAAATCAAAATATTCAGTATACTTTAGATGATTATCAATTGGGTGAAGTTATTTCTCCAAAAAGTAAAAAAACAATTCATATTACATTTCGCTATTCTGCTTCTTCGGGATTAGAAAATAATAAGCAGACAGCGATGATTTATTTTAAATTTGTAAGACCTTACGCAGCAATTGTTTCGTATGATAATAGTAAAAGTGGGTCTCCATGCCATGATGTACAATGTGCTTTAGATGATTTGTATCGGATTTTAGGAGGCGGTTAAAATGGGAAAAAAACAGCATAAAAATTTAAAATTTATATTGGGAATTATCGTTGGGTTGCTATTTTCAGCAAGTTCTGTTTATGCAGTGGCCACTGTGATTAATAGTGAAGATGTTTTATACGATAATGCTGGAAGTGGAGGTTCCTCTTTGAATGTCCAAGGTTCTATTGATGAACTGTATCAAAAATATAAAGATTTAATTGGAGAGGGTTCTTCAAAATACACTGAAAGTATATTGCATGGAGCGGATCCTGTTTTAGGAGATAAAATGATACCAATAACGATAGATGCAAAAGGAACAGTAAAATATGCAAATCAAAATACGCCATGGTATAGTTATGCAGAAAAAAGATGGGCCAATGCTGTTATATTGGTGAGTAAACCAAGTGCGAATTATCAAGTCGGACAGACAATAGCGGAAAAAGATATTGAAAGCTATTTTGTTTGGATTCCAAGGTATAGTTATAAAATATGGGATATGGGAAATTACTCCAATTACCAAAACTTTGCTAGTTTAGTAGATTCTGCTGATGCTGCTAGTGCTGGTGGGGCCACTGCCTTTAGGCGCGTTACTAAAAATTCCAGATTAATAGATGTTAAATTTGGAAGTGATTTAAATGAAGTAGGAAAGGCAGTTGGAGATTATCATACGAATGAAGCTTTTTCTGCTTTTAATACCAAAGGATTTTGGGTAGGAAAGTTTGAGACCGGATATAATCAGACAGGAGATGGAAGCAATCCGATTGATACAGAGGGATGGACTGTTGGAAATGCTCAAAAAGATGAACTTAATGAGAAAAAAATTGTTGTAAAACCCAATGTCTATTCTTGGCGAAATATAACAGTAGGTAATATATTTAACAATGCTTTAAATTATGAAACTACTCTTAAATCTCATATGATGAAGAACACGGAATGGGGAGCAGTCGCTTATTTATCTCATTCGGCCTATGGAATAGGAAACGAAATCAATATTAATAATAATTCTAGTTATAAAACTGGATATTCTGCAGCCGCTAATACGGATCAAAGTTCATATCCAGGAGAAAATGGAACTGCAGAAACAGTGACTCAACCCTATAATACGCCGACTGGATATCTAGCATCGACGACCGGAAATATCACAGGAGTTTATGATATGAGTGGAGGATGTCATGAATATATGGCAGCCTATCGAACAGGACAGAATTCTGCAACTAGTGGAG
>CANQMB010000007.1 GCA_947624845.1 uncultured Bacilli bacterium | reverse complement strand
GTGTCGTCGTATACATGAGCTCATAAATTCCAATACAAAAGATCACTTGATCTACTTTGTTAAGTCGTTCGATCTGCCAATCCACTAAATATTTATTTGCAAGATGATAAAGAGAATCTTTATTTTCTAGAATTCCATGCACCATCTCTTCTACATAATCATTTTCCAAATCACAAACTTCGCTGATAATTTCATCGATACTGTAGGACAAATTCGTATCGTCATAAATAAATACTTGGTATATAATTTTCATAATCATTTCACGAAGTTCACTTCTATTTTTCATCTAAATCACCTATCTTCATTTTACCATATTTCAGTTTGATTGTCACTGAAAATAAAAAGAGTGCACTTGTTTTTAAACTATAATGTTTTTACTTTTTACACTCTTTTTGTAACTCATAAATAAAATTTAGAGCATCAATTGGGGTCATTTCTAAAGGTTTACATTCTCTGATTTGTTTTTCAATTGGATTTTCTTCTTTTTCTTGTTTTTCAATATCTTCTTCTAATTGTTCAAATAATGATGTCTGGGTGAAAGTTTCTTTTTTTATGTTTTTATGTTCATAGACATTTAAAATATCTAAAGCTCTTTCAATTAACGATTCAGGTAGATGAGCCAAAGAGGCAACATGAATTCCATAACTCTTATCGACTGCTCCTACTTTTACTTTATGTAAAAAAGTAAGTTTCCCCTTCTCTTCTATCGCAGAAACATGAACATTTTTTAATTCTTTCAAATCTTTTTCTAAGACTGTAAGTTCATGATAATGGGTAGAAAATAAAGTCTTCGCTTTAATTTTGTCGTGAATATATTCCAAAATCGCTTGGGCTAAGCTCATTCCATCATAGGTGGCAGTTCCCCTACCGAGTTCATCGAATAATATTAAACTGTGTTCATCCGCTTCTTGTAAGGCATAATTTGCTTCCTTCATCTCAATCATAAAAGTAGATTCTCCACTGACCAAATCATCGCTGGCACCAATTCGTGTAAATATTTTATTAAAAATGGGCATGCGGCATTTTTTACATGGAACAAAACATCCAATTTGAGCCATGATAACGGTAATTGCCGTTTGGCGCATATAGGTAGATTTTCCAGCCATATTCGGTCCTGTAATTAATAAAATATTCGTCGTCTGATCCATGATTACATCATTCGAAATATACTTATCTTTCATTACTTTTTCTACGACTGGATGACGACAGCCCACAAGTTCAATTTCATGATCTTCGATCAATTCGGGACGTACATATTTTCCCTGTTCAGATACTTGAGAAAACGCTTGTAACATATCAATTTCACTGATGATTTTGGCCTGTTTTTGAATCGTTTCAATATATCTTTTGACCACTTCTCTGATGTCCATAAATAATTTATATTCCAGTTGAATGATTTTTTCTTCGGCACCTAAAATAATATTTTCTTTTTCTTTTAATTCTTTCGTTATATAGCGTTCACCATTGGCTAATGTCTGTTTTCTCTCATAGCCAAATTCTTCTTTAATTAGACTTTTACTTCCTTTACTAACCTCAATATAGTACCCGAACACTTTGTTAAAGCCTATCTTTAAATTTTTAATGCCTGTTTTTTCTTTTTCTTTTTGTTCTAATTCTAAAATAAAGTCTTTGGATCCACTGCGAATTTTACGAAGCTCATCTAATTCTTCATTATACCCTTCTTTAATTAAACCACCTTCATGAAGAGAGTATGGAGCCTCTTCATGAATCGATTTTTCTAAAAGAAGACAAACTTCTTCCAAAGGTTCAATTTCTTTATCATATTTTAAATCTATCAAAATTTGTTTTAATTCTGGTAATACTTGTAGTGAAGTCTTTAATTGTAATAAATCTCTCGCATTTAAATTTCCATAACTAATTCTTCCTGCCAATCGTTCTAAATCATATACTTGATCTAGGCAGCGAATTAAATCATCTCTTAAAATAAATTCAGTAGATAATACTTCTACCATATGATAACGACGATTTAATTCTTCTTTATCTGTAATCGGATTTTCAATATTGTATTTTAAAAAGCGACTTCCCATGGCAGTTTTATTTTTGTCCAATAACCAGAGAAGACTATATTGTCTTTCTCCTGAACGCATCGTTTCGACAAGCTCTAAATTTTTCTTCGTATTCCCATCAAATATCAAATGATCTTGAGCCTTAATATGAACACATTTTTGAAGGTGCATTAATTCCTTTTTCTTCGTATCGAGCAAGTAGGCAAGCAAATGCTTGATTGTTTGAACTAATCTTTCATCTTCAATTTCACTGTAAATATAGGAGTATCGATCTTCTTTCAACTCTTCTTTTCGAATGGTTACTAAAATTTGATATTTTGTTCGTAGCGTATTGACAATTTCTCGATTGATTTCATCATTGACAATGATTTCTTTAAAGTTATTTTTGGCAATTTCTCGTAAAAGTTTTTCGGTATCTTTAGAAAATAGTTCTGCATAGAATTCTCCGGTTGTAATATCTGCATAACTAAGTGCAAAGCAATAACCAAAATCATAGAGACTGGCAATAAAATTAGAATCTCTCGCATCGAGTCTCTCATCTAGTCGCGTTCCCTTCGTAACAATTTGAACAACTTCTCTAGAAACCATTCCTTTCGTTAATTTCGGATCTTCCATCTGTTCACAAATCGCCACTTTATATCCTTTTTCAATTAAAGTATCCACGTAACTACTATAGGCATGATGAGGAATTCCACACATAGGAACACGTTCAGGAAGTCCAGCCTGTTTTCCTGTCAGAGTCAGTTCTAATTCTCTACTCGCAGTAATGGCATCCTCAAAAAACATTTCATAAAAATCCCCAAGACGAAAAAAGATGATCGTATCTTCATATTGATCTTTAATTTCCATATACTGCTTCATCATCGGAGAAAGCAACGAACGGTCTACGGTACTTCTTTTCATTTTGTATTCCTCCACTACATTTATTATACCAAAAGAAAAAGAAATAGACTATTTCTTTTCGTATTTTTTCTTATTGTGCTAATTTTTCTAAGGCCTCTTCCCAAGTTTTAACCCCGATAATTTGAATATTATATTTTTTCTTTTTGGCCTCTTTTATGGCACTTTGATAATTTTCTCCCTGAGGAACAATAAATATGTCGGCTTTCTTTTTTACTGCACCCATTAATTTATATTTGACACCACCAATTTCTCCAACACGTCCATCTTCGCTGATTGTTCCAGTACCGACAATTTTTCGTCCTTTCGTAATATCTTGCTTCGTTAATTTATTATAAATATCTAAAGCGAGCATCAAACCACCTGAGGGACCAGATTCACTCTTTTTAAATTGTAATTTAATTGGAGGCTTCGTTTTGTATTCTACACTTTTATTCATCGTAATTCCTATTACTTTTCGATTTTTTTCAAGATAGATTTTAGCGACAATCTCTTTTTCTTTTTGATTTCTTCGAACCTTAAATAAAATCTCATCGTTTACTTCATAGGATTCAATTAGCGCTCTTAACTCTTCAAAATTGGTTATTTTTTTCCCTGCTACTGTTAAAATTTCATCTCCTACTTTCAATTTCGATAAACTATTTTTTGCAACATAAGTGACATAAAGGTGTTCCTTTTTTATTTCAAAGGTCTTCCCTGCTTTCTGATAGGCGACTTGAATCGCTGCATCAATAGATGCTTGAAGTTCCAGTTGATTTCTAAAATCGACACTTTTTACATCCTCTTCTTCCTCTACTTTATAATCATTAATATCTTCTCTTTCCCAACTAGGAATTACATAGCTTAAAAGATAGGTTGCTACATTTCCGTGTAATTCAGCAACATACGCCAAATGAAGGCTTCCTTTACTTTTATATTCATTTTGAATCTTAACTCGATTTTTAATATCAATGGTGCCGCCTCCCGTAATAATGTAATAGTTGACAGGCCACATTAAAATAAGAAAACATACAAATAAAATCAGTATTTGCTGAATATTTTCTTTAATATATTTCTTAAAATTTTCATAAAATCTATTAATCATTCAATCATCCTTTTCTCTATCATTATAACAAAAAGCAGGTGAATTATGCTAAAAAAAGATTATTCGAATCTCATGATCTTCTTTCTTTTAACTCTTTTAGTCACATTACTTCTTTTTCCAACTCTTACCATGAAGGAAGTACTGTCTTCTCTCAACGTATTTTCAACTAAATATTTTCCTGCCGTCTTTCCCATCTATATTATTAGTGATCTTCTAATTCATTATCAATTTCCAGAAAAAATGACAACAAAATTTGAATTTATTTCTAAAAAACTTTTTCACTGTAGTGGAGGTTGTCTTTTTGTTCTTCTCATGAGTATGATTTCTGGATTTCCCAGTGGTACAAAATATACAAAAGAGTTATATGATCAAGGGTTTCTCTCTATTGATGATGCAAACTATCTAATTACATTTACCCATTTTTCAAATCCACTTTTTATTTTAGGAACTTGTTTTTTAATTACCAAAAATCGACTACTAACGATTTTAATTTTAATTTGTCATTTTCTTGCGAATTTCATTATTGCCTTTTTTACTCGTCCTAAAAAAATAGAAAAAAGTACAGCTCCTCTTTCTAAGCCAGAAAAAACATCACTAATTGAAGCACTTTCAAACTCTATTTATAAAACTTTTCGCTTGATGGTCATCATCTTAGGAACGAGTATTTTATTTTTTCTATTGAGTGGTATCTTGGAAATGTTATTTCACTCAAATCCCTATCAATTTATCATCACAGGATTATTGGAAGTCACCAAGGGAATTCAAAGTATTCCTTCCAACTTATCTATTTTAGGTCAAGGGATTTTCATTTTACTATTCTTATCTTTTGGTTCTTGTTCCATTCATATGCAAGTGAAAAGTATATTGAAAGATTCCAATATAAAATATCGTTATTTTCTATTGGGACGTATGGCACAAAGTTCTATCAGTATTCTTCTCTTTCTTTTCCTACGGTTTCTAATCTAAGCTCTAAAACTAAAGACCGAATCATCGTTGAGGCGGTAGTAATTTACAGGTGCTACAATATGAATATGATAATAAGTAGATAATTCATGATGAAAGATGCCAACATCTAAGACCGCATTATCGATTACATTTCGAAAAGAAACGGAAGAAAAACGAATATCTTTGACGATATTTCCTGAATCCGCATCGGCAGCTCCTCCAATATCAGGTAAATAATAGGTAATATTCCGAAGACTTCCAGCGGCTACTTCCGGATAAATGATATAATCTACTTTTGAATTTATTGTAGTAGAAGAATCCGAATATTTTACGACTTGCAAAGTTTTATGGCATCCATTGGCAGCATAGTTACTACTACAGTTATTATTTTTATTAATCGTATTTTTTTCAAAATAGAGAGTAATTTTATAAGTACTTTTTTCGGTATCATTCGTCTGATTCATCGAAGAAATTCCCGCAAGTCCATATTTTACAATATCATCGTTGATCACTTTGGTAATACTGCTTTTATATTCGTTGATTTTACTTTTGTACGATTCTACTTGTTGTTTTGTTTTGTAGCTCGTGACTAAATCAAATAAAGTAATCGTGATCGATGAGACGATGATAAAAGAGATTAAAACTTCAATAGAAGTCATTCCTTTATTATTTAAATGAATCATATTTTCACCTCGATTGTTCCATAAGAATCATACTCTTTCGATGTATCATGATCGACGATGACAATCACTCGGTAATTCGCTCCATTGACGGAAGCGGTTTTATATTGCGGAAGATATTGTATATATTCTCGAAATCCTCGATTAAACACATATTGATTGATATTGGCCTGTTGAGCAGCCGTAGTGATGGTCGTGTTCGCTTGAAAATTATTTTTCAAAGTTGTAATTTTATAAGGGGTAATTAAAATGGCCCGAACATCAGCGGCATAAATATAGTTTTGAATATAAGATGAATTATCACCAAAGACACTATCGGTTTCATCGACTAACTCTTCTTTTTCTCGAACGATATCTTCTCCTACTGTTACATCATGATAATAAGCAGCATACAAAATATGACATTGTCCATTACAACTATTTAAGTTTTTTAAAGTTGTGGCATTTCCATTTTTTTCAATGATCATTTTTCTTATCCAATGAGCGACATATTTACTATCGATGTCATCATATACTTCTCTTCGTTCATATTCACCAATTAAGGGATAATAATTTGCATAAATTAAAGAAAAAATTCCCATAACGATAACAGAGACAACTAGTGTTTCAGCCAGAACAAATCCATTTTTATTTTTTCTCATCTTTCCACATTCTTTCTTGCTATTCTATTAAATTTATTATATAATAATTTATAGTAAATTACCATAGGAAAATAATAAAAGGGGTGAATATGATGGTTACTTTTGATTTTGCCAAAACAGCGATCACTCAAATTGCCGATCATATTATTGTATACTCAGCGCAACATAATGCCAGCGATATTCATTTTGATCCCAGAGAAAATGGGATGATGGTACGAATCCGTATCGATGGAGATTTACAAGATTATACATTAATTCCAAAAGCTTACGAGAGAAATTTAACAACTCGTTTAAAACTTTTAGCCAATATGAATATCACCGAAAGTCGTCTACCTCAAGATGGTGCTATTAAAGGTGTTATTGGTGGTTTAGATTTGGATATGCGTGTATCAAGTCTTCCTACGAACTTAGGTGAAAAAATCGTTATTCGTATTTTGGATTATTCCAGAAGTTTAGCTGGTCTTGAAAGTTTAGGTTTTAATAAAACTAATTTCGATATATTAAAGAAAATGATTCAAGTACCCAATGGAATTATTTTAATTACTGGTGCCACTGGTTCTGGTAAATCAACCACTGTATACTCTATTTTACAAGCCTTAAATAAAAAAGAAACCAATATTATTACCGTTGAAGATCCGATTGAAATGAACATTGAAGGACTGAACCAAGTACAAGTCAACAGTGAAATTGGTCTAGATTTTGCAACCGTCCTACGTTCCATTTTACGTCAAGACCCCAATATCATATTAATCGGAGAAATTCGTGATAGTGAAACTGCTCAAATTGCCGTTCGTGCCTCTATTACTGGTCACTTAGTGTTATCGACGATCCATACGAACAACTCTCTATCGACAATTGAACGTCTATTAGATATGAACGTAGAACGCTATTTACTTTCCAGTGCGCTAACTGGTATTATCTCGCAACGACTTGCCAAGATGATCTGTCCCAAATGTCGTTATGAACGAGAGGCAACAGCCTATGAGAAAAAAATATTTAAGAAAGTATTAAATAAAGATATTGATAAAATTTACGATACGAAAAAAGAAGGTTGTTCTGAATGCCGGAATGGTTATAAAGGACGAATTGCCATTCAAGAAGTTTTGGAAATTGACGATCGAATTCGAGAAGCACTCGCAAATGAAAAGATGGAAAAAGAAGATATTAAAAAATTGGTGTATGAATCTGATGTTATCACTTTACTTCAAGATGGATTAATCAAAGTATTAGGTGGTTATACCAATTTCGATGAAATTTATCGAATTATTGAAATTGATACTGATGATACGGAAGATTATCAACAAACATCCAATGCTAAATTCTCTGCCGAAGAAGAAAAAGAAGAAAAAATAGACGAAGAAGTTAAAATAGAAAAAGAAAAACTAAAAGAAGAAGAAACGAAAGAATCTTTAAAAGAAATAAAAAAAGAGCCGGAGAAAAAAGTGGAGGAAGAGTCCATCAATAAAGCTACTCCTACAACGGTCGCAGAGCAACACAATGAACTTCCTAAAAATTTAACCGTTCAACCCCTTCCCGTCAATATTAATTCCGCTTCTAATTTACCATTTAATAAACCCGTTTAAAAAATACTGCATTTATTTGCAGTATTTTTATTTTAAAATATGAATAATTTCTTGATGAATTTCTTCAATTGTTTTTAAATGATGATCAGAGACACATTCAATTCGATCCCAATGATATAATTCAGAAAGCTCTAAATAGGCCTCTTCTGCATTTTGAATGTGCATTTCATCTTTTTCATGACCATCGGTTGTTGTTCTTTGACCAATCAATTGAATCGAATATTCGTGAGGCATATGAAGAAAAATCGTCTGATCTGGTTGAGGTAATTTCAAGAGCCAATATTCTAATTTATCAATCCATTGATACATATGAAATCTTTCTTCTTTGTCAGAAATTTTTCCTCCTTGATGTCCCATGTTTGAAGTAGTATAACGATCTAAAATTACATAATAATCGTCTTTCAGATATTTTTCTATTTCTTTAAAATTATATTTTCGATCTGCCGCATAGTAAAGACTGGCTATATAGGGATCTACTTGAGCGGCCCCTTCTTCGAAATAGGAAGGTCCAATTTCTGGTTTCCCTAAATAACATCCGCCAACAATTTTTCCTGTAGGTGTATCATACATAGGAAAAGCATAATGTTTCACCTTATATCCATTATTTTCTAAATATTCTTTTAATAGTTTGGATTGTGTTTCTTTTCCAGAACAATCTGTTCCCTCAATAACAATTAATTTTCCCATAAGGACCTCCTTACTCTTCCATTATAAATTAGAACAAATGTTTAGTCAACTATATTGTTCTTTGCATCAAATTCAAATAAAATACATTTTCTACTCGCTAAATAATCACACATATGGACAAAATTTTGATATTTGGTCTTCGGAGCTGGTAAAACGACATCGCTATAAGAATTCGTCGTCCAAGGTCCCATATGGGAAGAGATGACGGAAGATAAAAATGTTGCTTCTTCTTTTGAAAAACCGAAATCTTTTTGCTTTTCTTGAATATAATCGGCAATCAAAAGGGGATGTTCAAATTTTACATATTGAGATTTTTCCCTTCCATGTTTTAGACCATCATGAACTAATAATGCAATGATCATTAAATCTTTCTCTTCCTTTTGATACTTATCTCCAATACTTGGATCCAGCAAAAGTTCATGTGCAATACGAACGGCTGCTTTGGTATGTCTTAAAAGACCCCCTTCTCCTAAAGCATAGGATGGATGATATTTACCCGTGGAAGAGGCTGCCACTTCAAAAAAATAATCTGGTAGAGAATCTATTAACTTTTTGGCACATTCTCTTAATCTCTCCTCTTGAATATAATTCAATTCTTTTATAAAATTACTACTCTTCTCCATAAATTAACTCCTCTAAAATATAATTACTAACATATAACAAATCTTCTTTTATTTTTAAATGATTCTCCTCTATCACTAGCATACCACGATTTACCAATTTTTGATAAGGAAAATTTTCTTCTAGACGGGTATGAAATTTGCGATAAAAATCATCTAAATCTAATCCTTCCAACAGGCGAAGATTTAAGATAAGTTCATAAATCATCTGATCTTTTGTCGTTAAATTTTCTACTTCTATAATTCTTTGGCCCTTTTTATATTTTGAAAGACTCCGCGTATTTAATATCCTTTTTTCTGGAAGATAGGATGCCGCTCCTAATCCAATCCCGTAATAGTATTGATTATGCCAATAAGTAAGATTATGAGAAGAAAAAGCGCCTTGGAAAGCAAAATTACTAATTTCATAGTGAATATAGCCATGCTCTTTTAATTTCTTACAAATAAGTTGATACATCTGATGATCTAAATCTGATGAGATTTCTTTTTCTTTTTGAATTCCCAATATGGTATTTTTTTCAATAATTAAAGAATAAGTAGAAATATGAGAAACATCTAGCGATAAAATAAAATCAATATCTTCTTCTACTTCCTCTAAAGTTTCTCCTTTAAATGCATACATAAGATCTACATTGATGTTTTGAAACCCTATTTTTTTGGCATCAGACAAAATTTCTTTCGCTTTATTAGAATCAATTTTTCGCCCCAAATAATCTTCAAATCTTGAATGAGTAGTCTCTAGTCCAAAACTTAGACGATTGACTCCTACTCTTTTAAATAATTCTAATTTTTCTTTTGTCACAGAATCAAAATTACACTCAATGGTGTATTCTACTTGCGGAGATTTTTTTACTTTCTCTAAAATTTTAAATAAAACTTCTAATTCTTCTACAGAAAGACAGCTAGGGGTTCCTCCTCCAATATAGATGGTTTTTATCGTTTCATTTTGATATACCTGATTTAACTCTTCTTCTAAAGCACGAAGATAAGGTAGAATCTCCTTCTTTTGATAATACATTTTACAAAAATCACAGTAACTACAAATATTTTGACAAAAAGGAATATGAACATACAAAGATGAAATCATTTTTCTTTTCCTCTCTCAATTCTTTTTATCATCGTTTTATGAATTCCTCGAACATCTTCTATAGAAAGCCCAAATAAATTTGAAAGATCTAATGGTCCTTCAATGAAGATAGGCTCTTTATCTTCTTCGATTTGAATTTCTTCTTCGACAATAATATCCAAAGCTTGATTGACTTCTTGTAAGTGATCGGTAATAAAAACAATATCCTTGCTATATTGATATTCACTTCCTAAAAACCATCTTAAAAATACACTGCTTATTCGATCTCTAAATTTAGGACTCGTTTTTAGTAACTGTAAAGTAGCAACGACTTCTCTTAGGGAATCTATTCTACTTTTAATCTGTTCCCGACATAAATTTTCATTATGTTTAATATTAGGTAAAACATGAACTTCTTGAAAATTATAAAAAGCATAAATATTTTGATCTTTGATATAATAAGAACTAATTAAATAATCCATTTCATTTTCCATACAACTTTTCCTCAATCTTTATTTTCTACATTTAAAACACTCATGAAAGCTTCTTGTGGCAATTCAACTTTTCCAATTTGTTTCATTTTTTTCTTTCCTTCTTTTTGTTTCTCTAGAAGTTTTTTCTTTCTCGTAATATCTCCACCATAACATTTGGCTAAAACATCTTTTCTCAATGCTTTGACAGTACTTCGTGCTATGATATGAGTTCCTAAGGCTGCTTGAATTGGAACTTCAAAAAGTTGTCTGGGAATTGCCTCTTTTAAACTGTTTACCACACTTTTTCCTCGTTGGTAGGCAAAATCCTTGTGAACGATTGTACTGAGTGCATCAATCTGTTCACCATTTAATAAAATATCCATCTTTACTAAATCGCTCGGTACATATCCGATAAAATCATAATCAAAGGAAGCATATCCTTTCGTTGAAGATTTTAATTTATCAAAAAAATCATAGACAATTTCAGATAGAGGTAGTTGATAATGAATATTGACGCGACTACGATTTATATATTCAATATTTTCATAAATTCCTCTTCGATCTTGGCATAGTCCCATAATATCGCCAATATATTCGGTAGGAGATAAAATGCTCGTTCGAATAAACGGTTCTAGGATTTGCTTTATTTTTTCTTTATTTGGAAATTTATTGGGTGCATCGATTAGAATCTTTTCATCATTTGTCAATATGATTTGATAGATGACGGACGGTGCGGTGGTAATGATTTCAATTCCAAATTCTCTAGTGATTCTTTCTTTTACAATATCCATATGCAAAAGTCCTAAAAATCCACAGCGAAATCCAAACCCTAGGGCTTCACTCGTCTCTGGTTCAAAAACAAGTGCAGCATCATTTAATTTTAATTTACCAAGGGCCTCTCGTAAAGATTCAAATTTCACACTTTCGATGGGATAAAGACCACAGTATACCATCGATTTCATTTTTTTATATCCGGAAAGCGCCTGTTGAGCTTTCTTTTTTTCTAAAGTAATGGTGTCTCCAACTTCAACAGAGGCAATATCTTTAATTGCCGCACACACAAAGCCCACTTCTCCAGCTGATAAGGTTTCTACTTTTATTTCTTTCGGTGTCGTTTTAAATAATTCTGTGACTTCAAACTTTTTTCCCGTTGCCATCATTTCAATCGTATCCCCTACTTTTAAGGACCCATTAAAAACACGAACTGAAATAATGACCCCTCGGTAACTATCAAAGATACTATCAAAAATTAAAGCTTGTAAAGGAGCCTCCGCTTTTCCCTCGGGTGCTTTAATTTTCTTTACAATGGCCTCTAATAAATCTTCGATTCCTTCCCCTGTTTTTGCCGAGGTTAAAATGATTTCTTCTTCCTGAAATCCAATTAAATCCATTAATTCTTGTTTTACTTTAGAAATATTGGCATTTGGCAAATCAATTTTATTAATCACCGGAATGATTGTTAAATTATTTTCAAGTGCCAAATAAAGATTTGCTAAAGTTTGAGCTTCAATTCCCTGAGCAGCATCGACAACTAAAACAGCACCTTCGCAAGCAGCGAGCGACCGAGAAACCTCGTATGAAAAATCGACATGTCCTGGCGTATCAATTAAATTTAATAAATATTTTTCACCCTCGAATGAATAGTAAAAAGAGGCTGTATTTAATTTTATTGTAATTCCTCGTTCTCTTTCTAAATCCATACTATCTAACATTTGATTTTTCAAATCATGGCTACTAACAGCGCCCGTTTTTTCTAAAATACGATCGGCTAAGGTACTTTTACCATGATCAATATGGGCAATAATTGAAAAATTTCTGATATTTTGTTGCATGTAATCACCTATTGTTATTATACTAAATGTTTAATGAAAATAAAAGAAAAAGGAACCTTCTTGCTTTTATTTATTTTCATTCACTGCTTTATTCATTTCTGAAAATAAATAATTCAAAATTGCATTAAATCCCTTTTCGATAATAGAAGAGGCTCCTAAGGCCATATTGGAAATACGATTACTATAAACTTTTTCTTCTTCTAAATAATTTTCTAAATCAATTCTTTTTCCCTTTTTTAGATCTTCTTCATAACGTTTAATAGCTTCATTCGTTAAAATGGTCTTTTTACTATTTTCTACTTCTAAATATCCCGTAGCCATGCCTAAATAAACAACTAGAAAAACAATAAAAAAAGTGGCTATGATAATTCTAGCTATATTCTTTGCTTTCATGAATGGATATCACCTCACTCAACACTTCACTTAAAGCTTCAACAGAATGAAATACTTCTTCAATTTTATTATCCTTGCCCCCTACTTCTACTAAAATAGTATATTCTGAATTATCTTGATTATAGATTCCATTGACTCCAGGTCCTCCCTTTTGATAAATCCCTTTACAAAGTCCCGGATATTTTTCATTTAATAGGGAGACAATTTGTTCAGTAAAGGCCATATTTTTTTGATAATTTGGATTTTCTAATCCAATTAAAAATAACAATTTCGCATATTTTTTATCTCCAAGAGTCATTGTCGTTTTTTCATAAGCAATCGAATCTCGATGAAAATCTATAAAATAACGAATTGTCGGATACGAATGTTTCACATCATCTAAATATATGCGAGAAGCATCATAACTACTCGTATAGTTCCATTGATGTAAGTTTAACATCTCTTTTATACTTCGTTCTTCGACAATTGAATGAAATCCCTTCTCTTGTAATTTTTCTTCTAAGATATAACTACCCACTAACACTGTTGGATTGACTGCATACTCTGCAATCGAAGAAGGAGCATATTCTTCTGTTTGATGAGTATTGTATATATAAACTAGGGGATTTTCTTCTCTTTCTTCTACTTTCGTTTTCTCTTGCTTTATTTTCTTTTCTACTTGAACGAGGCCTCGATAATTGTTTCCTAAAAGAAAAGTAGGATTGGTGATGGTCTCTTTTACTTTTCCTAAGAGCGAAGTTTCTTTTTTGATATGATGATTTTGTTTTTGTAATAAATATTTTGCAATGACTTGATCGTCAATTTTTAAATGACTTTCCTCTAATTTTTGATAGGCTGTTTTAAAAGAAAGAAAAAAAATGACACAAAAAAGAAGAAATTTTAAACGATTTTGTCTCCTTTTTTTCCTTTTTAATTTCTTCTTCATTCTATCACCAACTTCAATCTAACAAATTTACATTTAGTTTTTTGTCGGATTAAAGTGTTCGTGCAAACTTTTATTGATACCCTGTCCTAATAATAATGAAAGCTTTTCTATCGTGAAATCAATTTCTTTTGGAGTGACCATTAAATTATAATGGATGGGAACTAAAACTTCCGTAATTAAATTTTTTAAATCTTCCTCTTCTAAATTGCCGACAGATCCTAAAATCGCTGTTTTTTCTTCGGTAGTTAATGTATCTGGATAATCTTTATAATCTTGTTTGTTTTGAGGAATTAGCTTTAATTTGGCACTGTTCTGATGGTCTACTTGATAACTGAAATGTCGATATAAATAATGAATCGTATCTGAAACAATCGTGACAAGATCGACAATCGTCGGTACACCAATCACAATCGCTGGTATTTTTAAACTTTCTTTAGACAATTCTTCTCTATGATTCCCAACTCCAGAACCAGGAATAATTCCCGTATTTGACAGTTGAATCGTCTTCGTAATTCGATCCATATTATTGGCCTTTAAAGCATCAATAATAATTAAAAAATCAGGTTTTACTTCTTCGATTACACTTTTGATTAACTGACCTGTTTCAATTCCTGTCGTCCCAGTTACATTAGGCGATAATGCGGAGGTATTCCGATAGCCCTTTTCTACTTCTCCTATTAAAAATAGATGTCTTGTTACTAATACTTGTTCTATCACTTTAGGTCCTAACGCATCTGGAGTTGAATTTTTATTACCTAAACCGACAATCAAGGCAGAATCGTCTTCGCCAATCCCACAGGCGGACAAAAACTTTTTCAAAGTTTCAGTAAAAACTTCTTCGACACATTGATAATGATCTTTATCGGTTACATCATCAAAATAAATGGTCCGATAAAGCCCCGGTTTTCGATTTAATTTTTTGGCACCACTTTCTTTAATTTCCAACTCTTCTACTTTTATCTTTTTTATCGTATATTCCTTTTTTACAAAATCTTCATTTGCTAAATTTCCTGTTTTTTCTTCACTGATCAAATCTGTTCGAAACTCTTTCTTTGACAAATCAATTATATGCATCTTTATCACCTATTATTAATATCGACAAATATGCATATTTTATTTGCAATTTTCATTATTTTTTGTTAAAATGAATATGTTTACAAAAGTGAGGTGAAAAAATGCCAAATATTAAAAGTGCCAAAAAGCGTGTACGTAGTAATGCAAAGCGTGAAAAAGTAAATACAATTGTTACATCTAGTATGAAAACAGCAATTAAAAACTTTGAAAAAAGTGTAAAAGCCAATGCCAAGGAAGAAGCAGCAACAAACTGGAATATCGCAATTCAAAGAATTGACAAAGCTGTATCTAGTGGTTTAATTCATCAAAATAAAGGGGCACGATTAAAATCTAGATTAACGAAAATGAAGAATACAATGGAATAATATTCATTGTTTTTTTATGTAAAGTTTTTACAATTCTACTAATTTTTTTTCTCTTTTATGATATGATATTATTAGGTGAAGATAGATGAAATACAAAAAATTTCTGGTTATGGGATTTCTTTTAATATTATTAGGAACCGCCTTTTTATTAAGAGAACAATTGGTCGTTTTATATGCCGATTATTTCATTAAAGTAGATAAAGAAGTAAAATTAGAAGGTCACAACGAATACTATCGAAATTATGATTATCAATATTTACAAAATACCAAACAGTTCTCTCCCCATAGCAAACAAGATTTAATTAATATATATTATACTGTGATTAATGCAGGGAAAACGAAATTTACTTTCTATTGTCCCGATGATTGGGAAAATTGTCTATCAGAAGTAAAATATTTAGCCAATGATCAATCTCTTCTTTCTCATATTAATAATTTTGTTCATCCTTTTAATGGCTTTAAGCATATTGAAACTGAATATGATACGTTAGGAAAAATTACCATTCATGTAAAAAAGAGTTATACAAAATCAGAAATTAAAAAAATAAATGCTAAAATTAATGAAGCATGGAGTCAATTATATAATGCTAATTTACCTGAAATAGAACAAATTAAATTATTTCATGATTACATTATTAATGGTAGTAAATACGATTCAAACCGAAGTGATCAAAATATTGTAAAATATAAATCAGATATTGCCTATGGACCTTTAATTGAGGGTCATGGTCTATGTGGTGGTTATACGGATGCAATGGCACTATTTTTGGAAAAGATGCATATTAATAATTTTAAAATCGCTAGTGAAAACCATGTTTGGAATGCCGTTTATACGAATAGTCATTGGTATCATTTAGATCTTACTTGGGATGATCCAGTCACGACAGATGGATCAGATATCTTAGAACACAACTTCTTTTTAATCGATACAAAAACGTTATTAGAAATAGAAAAAGAACAACATATTTTCTCAGAAAATGTCTATCAAGAAATGAAATAAATCAAACAAAAAAGCCATAAAGAATTTCTTTATGGTCTTTTCTTTTGACATATTTTTATTCAGACTTTTCTACCTTGATTTTTGCATGAACCTCATTTAATAATACTTCATCCTGATCTAAAGTTTTCTTGATAATTTCTTCTGCTAAGGTTTCTTGTTTTACATAATTTTGATATAAATCTAGCATTTGATCGAGTTTTGCATCTCCTTCATAGAAAATCTTGATATGATCTGTAATGACAAAATCTGCTTCCTTTCGAAGAGCTTGTACATTTCGAACAAATTCACGAGCAAGCCCTTCTAAGATTAACTCTTCTGTTAATGTCGTATCAAGAACAACACACGTTTTCTCATCACTGGTCGATGCAAAACCTTCTTTTTGTTGAATCGTAATCATCACCATCTCTTTTGTTAACGTAAATTCTTCTCCATCTAATGAGATGATTAATGACTCTTCTTGCAACTTTTTAATTTCCTCTTTGGAAAGATTTTTTAAAATATTTTGTAATAATTTGATTTTAGGTCCCAATTGTTTTCCTAACACTTTGAAGTTTGGTTTTACAACATAATCTAAATAGGTACTCATATCTTCTTGGAACATAATTTCTTTGACATTTAACTCTTCTTTAATAATTGGTAACAAGTCTCCAATTACTGCTTCTTCATTATTAGAGAGAATTAAACTTTGAATTGGTTGCCGAACCTTAATTCCTGCTTCTTCTCTAGCAAATCGTCCAAGTGAACAGATATCACGAACTAAATCCATTCGATTTTCAATCTCATCTTGAATTAAAGATTCTTGATAGGTTGGAAAACTTTCTAGGTGTACTGATTTCTTTCCCGTTAATTTTTGATAAATTTCTTCGGCAATAAAAGGTGTAATTGGTGCCACTAACTTTGAAAGTTCTAGTAATACTTCATATAATGTCAAGTACACTGCTTTTTTAGATTCTGAAAGATCACTTTCCCAGAATCTTCTTCGATTACTTCGAATATACCAGTTAGATAAATCATCATTTAAGAACGGAACAATTGCTTTCACAACTTTATTTAAATCGTATTCTTCAAAATAAGTCGTTACTTCTTTAATTAATCGATTTAATTTGGATAATATAAATTGATCACTGAAATCTCGTTTATTTACGGGAATAAAATATTCTCTTGGATCGATATCATCTGCATTTGCATACATTTCAAAGAAAGAATAAGTATTTTTAAATGTAGAGATATATTTAGAATAAATTTCTTTTACCCCATTTTCATCGAATCGAAGTGGTGTCCATACAGGAGATGTATACAACATATAGAAGCGAATGGTATCTGCACCATACTGTTCCATGAATTCAGTTGGATTAATAATATTTCCAAGCGATTTACTCATTTTCTTCCCTTGGGCATCTAACATCATATCATTGACAACGACATTTTTGAAACTTGTCTTCCCACTAATTAGGGTTGATAATACTAATAATACATAGAACCAACCACGCGTTTGATCGACTCCTTCAGCGATGAAATCTGCTGGAAATTGAGATTCAAATAACTCTTTATTTTCAAATGGATAGTGATATTGTGCATAGGGCATGGATCCAGAATCAAACCAAACATCCATCACATCGGGAACTCGGGACATCACTTTCCCACATTTTGGACAAGAAATATGAATATCGTCTACATAAGGACGATGAAGTTCTAGTGATTGAGTATCGATTTCTTCAATTGCTTTTTCTTTTAGTTCTTCTAGCGATCCAATCGTCTCAAAATGACCACAATCACAAGTCCAAATTGGAAGTGGACAACCCCAATACCGATTTCTTGAAATTCCCCAATCGATCATATTCTCTAACCAATTATGAAATCTTTTCTCTCCAACAAAATCAGGATACCAATGAATTTTTTTGTTCTCTTCGATAATTTGATCCCGATACTTTGTATTTTGTACATACCATGCTGGCTTTGCAAAATAAACTAGTGGTTGTTTACAACGCCAACAATGAGGATAATCATGGGTGATTTTCATTTTCTTAAACAGTTTATCCTCTTCTTTTAAATATTTAATAATATCCAGTTCTAAGTCGCTATCGGTTACTAATCTTCCCTTCCAAGGTCCTTCCAAATAACAACCATCTTTTCCAACCGGATTGATAAATGTAATATTGTTCTCCTGAGCGACTCTATTATCATCGACACCATAGGCAGGAGCGATGTGGACAATTCCAGTACCATCACTTGCAGTCACATAGGAATCTGCTAAAATCTCAAAAGCCTTTCCTTCTACTTTTACAAAAGGCATGAGTTGTTCATATTTCTTTCCCACAAGATCTACACCACGATACGTTTCTAATACTTCAAAATCGTCTCCTAAGACAGCAGCGGCTAAATCTTTTCCTACAATGAATTGATATCCTTTACTTTTTACTTTGATATATTCCAAATCTGGATTGACACAAAGAGCAACATTGGCCATTAATGTCCATGCAGTCGTTGTCCATACTAATACATAGGTATCTTCATCTACTAATTTGAATGGAACAATTACAGTATTGACTGGAACTTCTTTATATCCTTGAGAAACCTCATGAGAAGCAAGTTCAGTTCCACATCTCGGGCAATATGGAAGAACTTTATTTCCATGATAAATTAATCCTTTCTTGTTTAGTTGATCTACTATCCACCATTCTGATTCAATAAAATCATTATCACAAGTGACATATGGATGCTCACAATCAATAAATTGCCCCATCATATCGGTTACTTTCTTTACTTCATCAATATTTGTCGCTGTTTCACTTTTACATTCTTTACAGAAATTTTCTACTCCAAAATCTTCAATGTCACCCTTTGATGAAAAACCGAGCTTTTTTTCTACATTAACCTCAATAGGTAATCCATGGGTATCCAACCCAATTTTACGAAGTACTCGGTAGCCTTGCATTGTTTTAAATTTACAAAAACTATCTTTAATCGTCTTCGCAAATACATGATGAATTCCCGGTTTCGCATTGGCATAAATAGGTCCATCATAAAACACAAAGTCTCCGCGATCACTTTTCTTTTCTAAACATTGATTTAAAATATCAATTTTTTTCCAATATTGTACATATTGACTTTCTACTTCGTGAATTGTACGAGTATCTAATTTTTCAAACTTCATTCTATCCCTACTTTCTTTAAATGAATCCAATAACATAACTATAATAAATGACAAATATAGCTAATAAGATCATTCCTTCTTTTTTACTAATTTTATGATCTCCTACCGAGAATAAAAATAACAAAACAGCGGCTAAAATCATGACAAATAAATCGATGAGACTAAATGTTATTTTGCCAATTCCACCAAATAAGGTGACTGGAATTCCGATAACAATGCCAATATTGAAAATATTACTACCAACGACATTTCCAATCGCAATATCATATTCTCCCTTTCTCGTTGCAGTAACTGAAGTCACTAACTCTGGTAACGAAGTTCCCAAAGCAATAATGGTAAGTCCAATCATCCGTTCACTTACACCAAAAGATTTGGCTAAATAAGAAGCAGAATCTACAACTGCATTACTTCCAAAGACGATTGCGATAATACCAAAAAGTGTAAATAACAACGATTTAGAAAGTGTCATTGCCTCTTTTGTATCGTCCTCTTCCTCTATTTTATTTCGCATCATGGAAATTAAATAATAGATGAAAACGGAGAAAAATAAAAGTAAAATAATCCCATCGCTTCTTGTAAAGGTATTTGTAATTCCTGGATCAAAGAGATGATCAGAGAGTAAAACTGAAAATAAGATGGTAATTAAAAGCGTGATGGGTAATTCTTTTTTTACTGTATTA
>CANQMB010000006.1 GCA_947624845.1 uncultured Bacilli bacterium | reverse complement strand
TCAATCTTGTTGTCTTTTAATTCTTCACTTTCTATTTTATAAACTAAAGTTCCAGTAATAATATTTAGGCTTCCTCTACTTTCTTGGTAGGATGAATAAAAAGCAAATGAAAATCCTCCGACAACCAAAAAAACACTTAGAATTCCCATCAATCCTAAATATGGATTCTCTGTTTTCAATTTTTCTTTGAATTGTTTCCATATCTTTTTCATTTGTTTATTTCCTCTTGCCATAAAGTTAGATACTTTATGGCTTTTTTAAATAAAACAAAGATATAGCAAGGATTCATTAATTCTTGACTAAAAATTTGACTAGTTATTCTAGCTTTTTTCTATTTTTTCTTTCTTTTTTTATCGACATTTTTTGACTATTTTTTTACTAATTATCCTTTCTCATATAGATGTATTTCTTGATAAAAATGGCTGTTTATTATATAATTTTAATAGAAAAGAATGATAAAAATAAGACCATAAAGTATCTAACTTTATGGCTTTTTTCATTAACAAATAAGTTTATAAAATAAGAAATACTCTTATTTTTATTCAAATAATTTAAATTATATACTATTTGTTCACTTGTAGTTTATTTTTCTTATTATTAAGCATAAAAAACACTCGATATTTTTTACCGAGTGTTTTTTCTTACTTTTCTTTTAAAATACTGTTAATTTTGCTTTTTGCTTCTTTTACAGTATCATAGTTTGGTTCCATAACATATAGAGCTTGACTAGTTCCCATACTATACGTATAGTTTGAACTTCCACTTCCATCTACACCATAAGTTTCCATCGTCCATTGACTCATATCATCTAATTGTTTTTTTACAAATTTCTTAATTGTATTGGTTTCCATGTTCGTTTGGAAAGAACCACTTAACGAATTCAATATGTCATTATATCTACTAATCAATACAGTCGATGAAGTCATCTTTTCAATAATTGTCGTAATAACCTGTTGTTGATTTTGGCCACGATGACGGTCTCCACTGGAATAAGCATGTCTTTCTCTCGCATAAGCAAGAGCCATTTCACCAGTTAAATGATTGTTTCCTTTTTCAATATAAACATTTGGATTTGTCCATGCTTTGAAAGCAGTATCAGAATATAAATCAATACCCCCAATCACATCGACCACTTTAATAATAGTATCAAAATTTACTCTTAAATAGTAATCAATAGAAATTCCATAAAGATCTTCTAATGTTGCAATACTCTTATCAATTCCATAAATTCCTGCATGTGTTAGCTTATCTTTTAATCCCGTAGTTCCTGCTAATTGTACATAGTAATCTCGTGGTGTATTGACCAACAAAATATGATGTGTCTTTGGATTTACAATCGCAAGTTGATTCACATCGCTTCGTCCACGAAGTGAATTTACATTTCCATAACCATCAATTCCACTAATATATAGAATAAATGGTTCACTTGTAATATCCGTCTTCTTTTTCTTATTTTCTTTTTTTACTTTTATTTTAAAAGTATCAATGACTTTTGTTTTTTTACTAAAATCAGAAATTTCTTCTTTAATCATCTCTAAGTAACTATTTTCTACACAGATTGCATCCACTTTTTCTGCTAGTAAACTACTAGATAACTCTCCAACATTAGAAATTAGAGATTTCTCATAATCTATTTTCTTTTCTAGTTCTTTTGTGACTTTCTTTTCATATTCATCATCCATATAGGCAATTTTTTTATCTTTTAAATCTTTAACTTTCTTATAATTTCCTTCTTTGGATACAACGACAGAATACGTTACAATTTGATAATCTCCTCCTTGAAGTTTATCTAAAAAGCTCGTTGTATTATTAATATAAATAGAAGCCACTAAGAATACAATCGAAAATACAGTACTTATAAAATAAGTAATAATTTTAATTACTTTATTCTTTCCTTTAAAAAAACCTAAAAAGAAGAGAATATAAATTACAAGAATAATTCCATAAAACATCGCTAAATACTTCATTGGTACGACATCCGCACGCAATAATGTATAACTGAACACACCTAAGCTAATTACACTATAAATAGCAAATAATAAACTTAATATAGAGTATACCTTTAATTTTTTTTTCTTTCTCATCTTTACTCCTCCGTCTCTATTCTATGTCTTTAAACAATTCCTCGATAGATTTTTTTTATTTTATTAACTACTCGAACCGAGAATAAATGAATTGTAAAAATTATTTCATTCAATAGATGAATCCCATAATATTTTATCCAAGCAAATACGTTCATATTCTTTATAATTACAGTATCTTTTAGGGTAGGATCCTCTTTTAAAGAAATTTTTAATTCTACCTTTCTTTTTTTTAACCTATTGAATTTTCCATATTCAATTTTAACATTATCTTGGTAGAAATTGCAATCATTAAAATCTAAATACTTCGATTCGATTCCATTATAAGCATATATACTTATTTTATTTAAATCTTGATCATAATAATTATAAATAAAATTATCTTCATCCAAAATTTTAATAAATTGATATTTTCTCTCTTTGGCTTCAAAAATTTCAATTTCAGAAAATCCAGAATTTTCTATATCAGAATCTAATATTTTAATTTCTATCCACTTGATTTCTTTCTTCTTCAATTGAAATTTATTGACCAAATTTTTTGAAAGAGTCTGTTTTTCTATCGTATGATCACTAAAAGTTATTTCTATATGCTGAATGCGATATTTTGTATTTATATTTTGGTAGAAAACGATCTCTTCTATATCTTTTGGCTTTGGAAATTCAATTTTAATTGTTTTTTCTTCATCATGAGAATCTGGTATCCAAGAAAGATCTAAAAGTTCTGGTTTTTCATTATTTCCATTTAAAATGTTTTTACAATCAAATAACATGAAGTCATTTAAATACTTGGATTCTCCAGAAGAAGTTGTAATTTGAGCATGCAACGCCAAATTATCTGTTCTTCTTTGAAAAAAGACTTGATCTGAATTGATTATTTTACTATATGCCCTTAGTAATCCAGATTGACTTCGGTGTTTTCTTATATTTTGATACCATGCATTTCGAATTATGAATCTATTTCTACAAGATTTTCCAATTGGAAAACGGATTCGATCTTCCCATCGGTAATAGGGATTTTGCATTTGAGCGTAGGAATGCGGTTCCGTATTAAATTTCGTGCTCTCTAAATTTATATTCTTGAAGTCATCCATACTCTTATAAGAAGTTGGATAGGCAAATCCTTTCAGTACCTGGGGCTGATAAGAAAAATCTTCCTTTAAATAAATTCCTAACGCTTTTTCAAAACTTAAAGAACAACAACGATGATCTGGATGACTATCAAAATCATTGACAAAAATCACGTCTGGTTTGATGGTTTTGATCAATAAAATAAAATCTTCAATTAAACTATCATAACAATAAGCTGCATGCTTTTTATATATTTGGTAATGAAAATCTAAAGCCCCATGACAATATGTTTCTTTTTGATTATGAATTGAACAAAAAATATTCTCTCTTGTATGATAAAGGTGATTTTTTTCTTTGGGTGCCTGATCTGGATACCCTAAAAAAATCACATTTTCTAGTGGAATGCCTAAATATTGCGCACTTTTTTTCGCTTCTTTCACTCTTGTTTCACAACGAAATTCATAATCACCATTCGTCATAAAAACCAAATAGCAATTTGATTTATCGATAGAATCTAAATGAAGAAGGCCTCCAACTAAGTTCACTTCATCATCTTCATGAGGAACTAAGATCATAATCTTTTGTTTTTTCATGGTACTTCCCCTTTCTAAAATTTATTATTTTACTATAAATAAATGTTTTTTAATAAATTTTATTTTGGATAATATAAATACTATTATGAGACTTAAAATAAAGATTCCAATATATAAAGAAAAAAATCTTAAGCAGGGTATCTTAATATATTCTTTATACGGTATATATATATATATATACAAGTGGGCGATGCACAAAGTATAATGCTAAGGCATTTCTTGAAAGATACGTAATCGTTTTATTCAATTTATCTTTAGAAAATTGATGAAAACGTCTTATTAATTCAAATAAACAAATCCCTGCAATTAAAATACCAAAAAAATCATAATATACAATATTTGGTTTACTACTCATATAACCAATCATTTGATAACAACAAGAGAAAAGACAACTGAATATGAATATTAGCCATAAATATCGTGATTTTATTTTCTCTAAAATTTGATTCCGGTATAAATAGTAACCTAAAATTATATATATTCCATATACTCCACCACCAAAATGTAGATCTAAAATTGATTGAATATTGGTAGCAGAATAACCAAAGAAAGTTAAGAATACTTTAAGGTTCGGCAAGAGGAAACTAGCAACTGTTACAACAAGGAGAGGAAATAGTAAATCTTTCAATTTAAATTTTTTAACAATGATAGAAACAAAAGGTAAAAAGATATACATACCAATAATCATAGGCATATACCACATATGAGGCATTACTGAGCTTTCCATAAAAAGTACTCGATATATTAAATCTTTTAAAGAAAAATGAAAGGTAGGATCGACGCATAGTACAAAGAAATAATAAATAATGTTCCAACTACAAACACAAAGTACTAAGGGCAAAAGATTTTTTTTATAAAACTTTTTTATATCTTCCTTCGTATTAAACTCTTTTTCTAAAATAAGGGCTCCAGTGATAAATAAAAACAATGGTACTCCTAAACGACTGAGAATATAGCTAACTAAAATAAAAATTTTTTCAAATAAATTTGAACTTAACCATCCTGCATAGTTCGTTTGATTCACATAAATAGCACTTAAAACATGATTACTAATAATTAATATTACGGCAATCGTTCTCGCTAAATCTAAATTTAAGTATCTTTTTTTCATTACTACTACCTCGTTTCCTTACTTCTATTTCATTCTTCTCAATATTGCATATATAAACTTATATATTACTGGTTTTCTATCGTGTTTATTCATAAGCAAATGTATTTTAGAATCTTTCCAATCTTTTATCAAGGTTTTAAAACCAATATCTTTATGTAAAAAAGACTTCATATCTAACATTTCATCTTGAAAATAATATTCTTGACTACTTTTGATTTTATTTTCTATCGTTCTTTTTTTCATCATAGTAACCCATATATAAGGTAAATTGATGTGATCATACATAAAAACATAAGTATTTCCACTATTACGAAAATTGATCTCATTTAAATATATTTCATTCTCTTTTATAAAAAATTCAATATCAAAAAGGCCCTGATAATTTATTTCTTTTAACATCTCTATGATCTTCGTTATATAGGAATTAAATTTTTCTACTTTTACGACTTTACCAAAGGTAACACTACCACTTTTTTTAGGATAAATTCGAATTTTTTTTGTTATGGCAGGAATGATAATCTTTTTTTGACTAGAACAACCAATAATATTACATTCATAATCATAATCCAGTAGTTCCTGTACAATAAGACTCGTATATTCTTTTTTCTTGAATTCTTCAATTGCTTCAAGAATTTCTTCTTTATTATTACATATTTTAATATCACATTTCTTTCCAAAAGCACTAACCTTCGGTTTTAAAATACAAGGACAAGGCCACTTTTCTTTATCCATTTCTTTTCCTATTTCTAATTCTTTTGTTTCCACCATAGGAATATGAAATTTTTTTATAAATTGATATTGTCTATATTTATCCATGAGTTCTACTATTTTGCCTTGTTTATTATCTATACTTGGAACAATAAAGTATTTTTTTAAGAGGTTTAAATTTTTATCAATAAATAATGCTGCAAAGTCTGATGTTGGAAAAAGAATTGGTTTTTCTTCTGATGAGGCGTATTTCTTTAATAAAATTTCTCTCATTTCTGTTTCATTCTCTGCAATCACATCATAGTCTTTTACATATTTACTTTTTGTAACATACGCATATCGATTTTGATTGGTAACAATTAGAGATGGATGAATTCCTTCTTCCCCAAGCATTCGAATTACACCGAGCATATTATGATGATTTCCTCCAATGATAATTACATCATTATTTATCATAAATTTTCTCCTTTCCGTAAAGTTTTCAAATAGAATCTACTTCTTTTTCTTTCGAAAATTTATGTTCAGTTTGAAATAAACAAAATAGAAAAAACTAATTAATATTAAATAAGAAATTAAAGTACTACCAAATAATCCAAAAAATTGTTCATCACGAATTTGATCAATCAATATATAGGCATAAAAACCATAGATTAAAAATAAAAGTGGATATTTTAAATCTTTAATTTTTAAATATAATTTGGAAATGACAAATCCAAAAATAAATTGACCAATAAAAACGCCAACAATTCCAAAATCAAAGAACAAGCGACGGAAAGACATATAGACATTACTATTGAAGCCACTGAATTCCACCCATTCTCTCGATCCAATTTGTAATGCATCCACAATATGAAGCTTATTTAAAGTAGCATAAATTCCAGAAAATGTTTCAAAACCAAAATAGGGAGCATGAACTGGCATATGCGTTAAAAAATGGTTGAAAGAAGGAAGAGGGGCTCCTAAATAAAAGGTAATATACTGTAGAAAGTTCATCTTAGTTCCACGACCCAATAAAGGGGCAACAAAATAAAATAACAATAAAGAACCCACTAAAGCTCCGCCTAAATAGAAATAGGCCTTCTTCGGTATTTTTTTATTTTTATATTGAAATAAAATTAAAAACATCATTAAAAATCCTACTAACATATGCATCATCATGGATCTTCCCGAATTTAATAATGTAGTAAATAAAGTTAAAGCAATGGGAATACTATATTTTAAAATTCGCTTAGGAGAATCTTTGGCCAAAATATTATTCGCTACAATATACATAAAGATAATACATAGAACATCACAACATTTTTTCATCTGCTTTACTATGAAGTTCACATCGACTCCATCTGTAATTAAATCTGTACTAAATAGTGGTGTCTTCGTTCGATAAAAAGCAAGTAATTTAGGAAGATGATTCGATTGAAATCCATAATAAGCACAAATTCTTTTAATTTCTATAATAAGCAAGAAAATTGTAAGAACAATCCCTATAATACTTAAAACATATTTCCAGGAATCAATTTTTATAATTTGAAGTTCTTTAGAATTCTTTTTTTCTTTTTCTTTGGTTGTTTTTCTAGCTAAAAATTCCCCTAAGATAAAAGCGATAATGCCTACTAAAACGATACCGATTGTTTCTAGGGAAAGATTCTTTACTTCATTCCAAGAAAATAATCCCAGGAAAGCTAAAAAAGTACAAAATAGGAACATCCCACAAGAAATTACAGAGGGAGATAAAATATCTTTCTCATAGAAGTAGTAACAAATAAATCCTAAAGATGCGAGTATAATCATTAAAATAAGATAGGTCATACGCTTCTCCTTTCTTTCATTTCTAATACTTTTTTGATATCATGAACTTTTAGCAATACTACAATCGCTCCTTGAATAAAATTACAAATAACTAAAGCGATCAGTCCACCAAATTGAATCGTTCCAATTGCAATTACCATATAGATTACATTGGCAATTAGAACGTAGAGTGCAGATTGTTTTGTTTTTCCTAACGACAGAAAATAAGGATGAATTGTCGTATAGGAAAGTAATATCGTCTGAGTTAATAAAAAGATTAATAATACATACCAATAGGAAGCATAGATATCTCCATAGATGATGCCCAACCAAAGATAAGAAGATAGGCCAATCACTAAGGAAACCCCTCCCATGATGATCAATATGGCATTTCTAATTTTTAAGACTACTTCATAACCACGCTCTTTTAACCCCTTTGCAGATAGTTCTGAAAATTGGGGCATAATCGCCTGGTATATTGGTGTAGTTACCTTCGTTAAAATAGAGGTAATCTGTTGAAATACTTTATATACGGCTACGAGTTCAATACTTAAAAACGAAACAATGAACACATCAAAATAGGCAATTGGAAGATCGACAATCTCAGAGGCCGTTCCCCATAATGTATAATGAATAAATTCTTTATAATCATGTGGGATAGAAGCCTTTACTATTTTTCTAAGCTGATATTTTTTTCGAAAAGTATGAATTGCAAAATAAACTAAAAGTAAATTGCCAACAATATCAGCCAAACTATAAATCATAACGGCATGAACGACACTGACCTGATCTTTAAAAAGCCAAACTGCTATCAAAACAGAAAGTTTTAAAAGCGCAGAAATAATTTTTTGTACCGCTACTAAACTAAATTTATTAAAGATTCGTAAAATGGCCGTAGGAGTTCCAGCAAAATGAGAAAATATAGTAACTGAAAATATTTGAGCACATAAAACCAATTCACTGCTCCATCCCAATAACATTCCAACGGCACTCGCAATAAAAATACTGACAATACCACCAATGATGGCTGTTGAAATATCTAGGATAGAGCCTATTTTTATATATCCATAAAAATCTTTTTCGTTTTGTTCGACAAGTGCTTTTTGACCATACTGAATGACGCTTTTCCAAGACTGAATATTTAAAAGCACATCCATAATAGACATGTAAGACTGAGCCAAAACTAAAATTCCATAACCATTATTCCCAATTAAGTGAATTAAGATGATAATGATTACTAAATTAATCACAGCAGCTCCACTATCGCCAATAAAAGCAGAAAAAGCATTGGATAGCAATGTTTTCCAAAAATTATTGTTCATTACTTTTTCTCGAAACTTAGTAATCATATTATCACCTCTTTCTACTTATTTTAACTTTATAATTTCGTTATATATTCTTTCACATTGTTTATGATCATGATATTTAAAAAACTTTTCAATCCTTTTTTCATATTTCTTTTCTATTTTAAAATCATTTTCACCAATTTTATTTAATTCGTTCATTAAATCTTCTAAATTCTCAGCTGCTTTTCCTAACCCATTTTCAAATAAATTTAAGTATCCCTCTTCATAGTGATCATGGTAAAAATCATGATAGTCAAATTGATAATAAAGAATAGGCCTTCTCAGATAAGCAATATCAAAAGAAGAGGAAGAGTAATCCGTAATATAGGCTTTGCATTTTCTTAGTAGTTGTTGTAAATCATACTCTTTTTCACTGGCAATCACAATTTCCTTAGATTCAGAGTGAAAGCAAGAACAAAACTTTTGAGCTTCTTTATGTGGATAAAAATATAAGTG
The DNA here is from genome assembly GCA_947624845.1 of uncultured Bacilli bacterium. Lineage (GTDB taxonomy): Bacteria > Bacillota_I > Bacilli_A > RF39 > UBA660 > MGBC119817. The sequence goes on along the minus strand of CANQMB010000006.1, from coordinate 13,631 downwards.
AGTAGAATTTTTCTTTAAAAATTTCTCTAATTCTTCTGATTGTAGAAATTCATTCCATTTTTGAAAGTATTCTGAAGTTTGAAACTGATTTTTATCATTATAATACAAAGAAGCACGCCAAGTTGGAAAGACAAGAATGAAATTTTCGGCTTCTCCTTTTAATTCATCATAACGAGCGAGCCCTGTACATTTTACTTGTTCTTTGGTATAGCCAAATTGTTCTATAATATACTTTTGTTCTTCTTCAGTAGAACAGACAAACATATCTAGTTTTAAGTTTTTTAAATCTTTTAAAAAATTATAAATAATTCCATGTTGTAAAAAAATTCTCTTGCCCCGAACCCAAACGAAGTTCTTTCGATCTAATTTGGAAAATAGACCAAACTCAGGAGAATATCCCATAATATGAGTACTAATCAAGTACTTAGAATTAATAAAATACATAATATGTTGAAAACTACGATAGAAAATGACATCCTCTGGATCGATTTTTTTTAAATCTAGGGAATCTTTTGATATTACATACTTTATATTTAATTCTCGATGTTGTTTTTTTAAATATTTATAAAATACCAAACCACTGTCTCTGGCTTCATCTCCTCGTTCACTGATCAGCCAAGTATCTTGATATTTTTTATGATAAAAAATAGAAAGGAAAGCGCCAAAAATATATTGAATAAAAATTATAAATTGCATTCCTCTCTTTTTTAATTTATTCATTTCTACATCATTCCTTATTTACTAATTTTATATATAGTTCCTCCAATTTAGTTACTGAATTGTCAATATTGAAATCACTCTGGGAAAATTTTTTATTTTTAGGATCCCTTTTTAAAGGAATATTTATAATTTGTTTTGCCCAAAAAGAAGCATCTTCTTTTAATGATAAAAAATAGACATTATCATTAATTTTTACTTCTTTCGTAACTACATCCGATAGAACAAAAGGAACTCCCGCTGCTTGAGCTTCTACGCCAATGACAGGCAAGCCTTCAAATAAAGAAGGGAGTAACAGTAAATCGATTGCCTGTAAATATTCATGGACATTGTTAATCGGTTTTTTCATTTTTACTACTTTTTCTAGATGATTTTCCCTAATTTTTTCTTTTAGCGCTCGTTCGTATTCACCAGAACCAATCAAAAGTAAACGATAATTTTTATTTTCTTTTTGTAGTTCTTTTATCATATCAAGTAAAAAAAGTTGATTCTTTTCTTTACTAAATCTTCCAATATGGGCAAGGACAATATCTTCTTTCCGATAATTTTCTTTTTTTCTAATTTTTTCTCTTGTTTTTTCGTTATATTGAAATTTTTTTATATCAACAGCGTTGCTAACTAAATAATAAGGTTGATCCTTGAATAGGAACTTTCCAGCTAAATGAGAACACGCAAAGAAATGAGTGGCTAGTTTTTTACCGAAATAAATCAACGGAATATTTCGAAGACTGTGTGACAATTTCGCAGCATATTCGACTTGGTGATTATGCAAAATTCGTATTGGAATTCCATTTTTTTTCGCATAGTAAAAATAAAATGGAGAAGCATTTGGCATATTGCAATGAACAATATCATAATCTGGATGTGTCCTAAAAAATTCTTTAATTATTTTTAAATTTTTAAAATAGTTTTTTATTTTGAATGGTGGAAAAACAAATACCTTCCCTCCACTTTGTTCTATTTCATCTTTGTAGTTTAGCTTGTCCAAATCATGAGTAGCAAAATCAATTTGGAATTTTTTCTTATCGATTTTTCTAAAGTAGTTCATTGAGTAGCTTTCTACTCCACCGCAATAATTTAATCCCGGATTTATATATAATATTTTTATTTTCTTAGAAACTCTGCTCATATTTTTCACCTAAAAATTTCGCTTTTAAAAATTTAGTTCCCTTTTGAATCCAATTTATTTTTTCCATATACATAAATGGAATTTCCCTGTATTGATAACCTTTATAATCTAGCCAAACATCCAGTAGTCTTTCACTAATTCTTCCATAAAATCTAGAATGGAAAGGATCGTACTTTTTCCCTTTCATTTTCTTTTCTAGTTCAAATAAAATATCAAATAGCCAAGTGCAATACTCCTCAAGATACTCTCTTTTCATAATGAACATATTGAAAGCATGCATCGATCTTCTGTTCATTACTTTCTTTAAACTAGGTACATAGGCTGGATATTTTTTCTCAATTATTTTTATCGTCTCATCTAAAGTTTCTTCATGCATCGTATGTCGATAATGACTCTCTATGGTTTCAATATAATATTTTCTCTTCTTTGGAACAAGAATATCTACATCTTTTAGCAAAGATTCTACTTCTTGCTTTTTTAAAACCGAAGAGAATTTATCTTTTCCTTTCGTTTTAGATCTAAAGTATCTGCGATAATGAACTAATCCTATATAGTCAGATTTTATATTTTTCCAAGCCCAATAAAGTCCCGTCAATTCACAAAAATAGGGATTCTTTGCAGAAATATTTTTTCCTGTATCATCCCCTTGATATCCTATACTTGGTTTTCCCATTTTACCTACATGAAGAGGTAAATACATTGCATCCTCTGGCATCGTATATTTTTTATGAGTTGCAACGATAATAGTTATATCTTTTTCCATACCATTCTCCTACTTCTATTTCGCTCCATGACCTTTAATAACAGCGATGACCGTTTTAAACATAATTTTTATGTCTAGCCATAAACTCATATGATCAACATAGTAAAGTTCTAAGCGAATTCTATCTTCATAGGTTCTACAACTTCTTCCATTACAAGCCCACCAACCAGTGACTCCTGGCGTTACACTTAAAAATTTTTCCTTGTTCTCTCCGTATTTCTCAATTTCACCTTCTACTAGAGGCCTAGGTCCGATTAAACTCATATCCCCTTTTAAAATATTGATAATTTGTGGTAATTCATCAATAGAAGTAATTCTCAATATTTTCCCTACTCTAGTAATTCTAGGATCATGATTTAATTTATAGTTTTCTTCCCACTCTTTTTTTAATTTTGGATCTTGTAATAACTCATCTAATTTTTTATCTGCATCTTTATACATACTTCTAAATTTATATAAATAAATTGTTTTTCCATTTTTACCAATTCTTTTATGTTTATAAAATACAGGCCCTTTGGAATCTATTTTGATTAATAGACCGACGATACAAAATATCGGTATGAAAAAAATGAAAAACACAAAAGAGATGAATAAATCAAAAACTCTTTTGAATACTAAATAAAAACTCTTTTCGGAAATGGTCGTTCCTACAGAGACTGCTTCATCGTTCATCATAACCCTCCATCTCATAAAAAATTGCATGCAATTCTCATGAGATGAAAAGTACTGCATCAATTTTTTACTTCAATTTTCAGTTTATAAATATTATTAGTGACTACTTAATTATACATGATTCTGTCGAAAAAGTACACTAAAAATTCAAATTTCCAATCAGAAAAACCACTTTTATCTAAGTTTTTCTTCTGTTTTGTTTACTTTTTGTTTTTTTCTACTTCATCATAGCAAATTTTGTCTGATTTTGCAATGCATTTTGCAATGCATACTTCACATATTATTTGTAATACGATAATATTGGAGGTAATAACGTGGCATTTCAAATTAGAAATAATAAAATTGAAACAGAAAACAAGACAATTCGGTTTCCAATTCCCTTAATTAACAAGATTGAAGAGCAAATTGTCGGTGAAAATATTTCATTCTCAAAATTTGTCATTCAAGCTTGTGAATATGCTTTAGATCATATGGAAACAAAAACAAAGAAAAAGAAAGAAAAATAAAGTGAATTCGATCAACTTCATACACTTATTTTTTTATAAAAAGAAAGGAACGAAAAGTCGTTCCTTTTAACTTTCATAATGATAATTGACTCTTAAGAAAGCAACATGTTGATTATTTTTTACAATTTCAAAATTAGAAAATTGTTTTTCTGTTGAAAGGAACCCTTCAATATCTGTCACTTCGGTAATCGTACTAACTGGATCATACAAAGAGTTTGAATAACGATGAAGATGTTCATAATTAGAATCAAAAGTATCGATGATAAAGTTTTCCTCATCATTATAGAACACTTTAATTAAATTGCCGAACTTTTCTACATTTTCAATAGAGAAACCATCTTTTTTCTTACTCATATTTGAAAAATCTAATGTTTTTTGAAGTCTTCCAGAATCACTATAAATATCAATCTTTTTATTGTTATCATAGACGATTGCATTTTGATCTCCTAAAGAATACCAACGACTAAAATAACTACTGCAACCATCTTTTTCCATTTTTGTTTCTTCTTTTTTTTCTTTTTTCCAAATTTCTTTTCCCTGAACATCGAAAAATATCATTTCATCTTTTATATTGGAATCTTCTCCTTCATAATTACACATATTTCGATATCCGTAAATTTTTCCATCTTTTAGATAATTTCCTTCATACATATCCTTTTTCGTATCTATATATTGGAATTTATGATTCTGAGTATTAAATTTTATAATAATACCATTAGCGGAAAGATACAAATCATCTCCTTGCATTCCAATAATAGAACTAGAGAATGTTTTACTCTTTGCTAAATCCACTGTATTTTCTGAAACTAAATTTCCTTGTTTATCATACTTAAAAATAAATTCAAAACCAGCCGTATCTTTATTTTTAGACTTTAGTTCGGCTATAATGTTTTCAAAATCTCCTCCTTGTACATTTTGAGTATTTCCTACTACATAATAGCCATCCTTCGCTTCTTGAATTCCTACAATATTGATATAGGAAGTTACATTTTGTTGATCTGTTACAATATCTGAAAGCTTTTTCGTGAATACGATTTTGTGCTGATTATCAAACTTAATCAATAAAGCATTTCCTGTACTTTCTTCTTTACTTTCCATAACATCAACATTTCCTACAAGAAAGTATCCATCACTAACTTTAAATACATTCGCATATTCAAATTGAGGTAAAGTTGTCGTCGCCACTTGATAATCAATATCTAAGTCTCCATCTCCATCTTTGCAACTCGTTGAAAGAGTATAAGAAATATTTCCATTGGTATTATCAAATTGAACTTTTCCTTGGCAACTAGCATAATCTTCTACATCTTTTAAAAATAAAGAGGTATCTACTTCTGATTTTCCAGGATTTACGACATATCCTGTTGAAAGTGCTTCTTCTACTTTTAATATTACCTGTTGTTGATATTCTGTATTTAGACTCATGACTTTATTTTTTATTTTTGTAGGGATCATCACTTCCTCTTTATAAAAGAATACAAATCCTACCCCCACCAATATAAATATTAAGGCAATTACTGCAATTACAATATATAATTTCTTTTTCATTTTCCTATTCTCCTATCATAATTAGGATACCTGATAATTGAGATTTTGTCAATTATAAGAGGGGAATTTGCCTATACAAAATTAGGGCTTTCTCATAGATTAAAAAGAGAAAGAGAGAGGATTTTTTTGATAGATTTTTTTATACAACAATCTCCTGTTTATCAAGCTTTGATAGCTTCCATTTTTACGTGGGGTGTTACAGCCTTAGGCGCATCGGTTGTCTTCTTCTTTAAAAATATTAAAAAGCAAATTATGGATGCCTTACTTGGATTTTCGGCCGGTGTCATGATTGCGGCTTCTTTTTTCTCCCTATTAAGTCCGGCGATTGAAATGGCCAGTAGTTTAAATCTAACCCCTTGGATTACGGTCTTCATTGGTTTTTTTGGAGGTGGACTATTACTCTATAGTGGAGATAAAATATATTCATTTTTAGAGAAAAAAAGAAAGCAGGAGAAAAAAGCAAATCTAAAACGATGTTTCATGCTCATTTTTTCTATCACTCTTCATAATATTCCAGAAGGATTAGTGATTGGTGTTGCCTTTGGTTCTATTTTTTATCATATCGAAGGTGCTACCCTTCTTTCGGCATTAACCCTCGCTTTGGGCATTGGTCTTCAAAACTTTCCAGAAGGTAGTGCCGTGAGTCTTCCCCTTCGCCGAGAAGGATTTTCTAGAAGAGCTTCCTTCTTTTATGGACAATTAAGCGGGATTGTGGAACCCATCGCTGCAGTTTTAGGGGCGATTTTAGTATTAAAAGTTCAAACTTTACTCCCCTATTTATTAGCGTTTGCAGCAGGAGCGATGATTTATGTCGTAGTGGAAGAATTAATTCCTGAGAGTCAAACAAATAAAAAGAAGGACTTAATGGCCTTATTTACTTTAATTGGATTTTCTATTATGATGATTTTAGATCTTGCTTTAGGATAAAAAAATGGTAGATTTCTACCACTTTTTTATTCTAAATATAATTTTTGTCCCTTTTCTAACTCTATGGCATAGATATCATCCTTTGGGCAAGTAAAGATTAATTTTTTTGTTGAAGTTGTTTCCTTTTCATCTTCTTTTTCTGGAGAGGGAACAGGGGTAGAAACGGGGGATGGAATCTTTTTAAATTGGTAGCCATTATTATTTAAAATTTTAATACTATCATCGATAAAGAAACACTCTTCGGGCTTTTTTCGATTTAAAATAGACCAATATCCTGCTGAATTTTGAACCCATCCGGAACCCGAAAACTTTCCTTTTCCACATTCGATATGAACGTGATTGCCAACCGCATCTCCTTTCGTACCTTCTTCATAAAATCGCTGACCTCTCTTTATTACTTTTCCAACATAAAGATTAGAAACATCATTATCATGAACAAATAAAACGGTCATATAATCAATCGTACCATCAGGATATTCTACTTTATCGTTACTTTCTAACCAAACTTCATTTGCATCACTCACATAAATCTTTTTTATGGTCCCTGTAAATGGTGCGCACATGTAATCAATTCCCTGATCACTTCCCGCTTCATCAATCGCATAACTATCTTTATGACTTCCAACTCCATACCCTTGTGTAATCCTCATATAGGGACTTGGATACAATGGTTTTTCCATTACTTTTTCCCTCCTGTTTCTATTAAATTTTCTTTTGGGACTTCAATGATATTTTTCTTTGTTACTTCAGTATAGGATGCTAATTTTCCTTCTAAAGCTTTATAAAGGGAATCTGCACCAATAAATGAGAACAATCCAATCCATAAACTAGATGGAAAAGAAATTTTAGTAAAACTGATACAAAAGACAATAGCAAAGCCTAAATTTAAAAGTAAACTATAAAGATATAAATACTTACTAGTCTTAAATTGAATTTTGGTTTTTTGAACAAAAGCACAAGTAATCGTACTTAAAGCGATCGCAATAGTTAACATTTCTTTTAGTAACTTTAAATTGAGCATATGATTTCCTCCTCATCTTAATATATGAAATTGGTCCTAAAATGAGTAACTACAAACAAAAAAAACTCGATAAACCTGTCGGTTTTCGAGTATTGTTTTTAACGTTTTGAGAATTGTGGTGCTCGACGAGCTTTCTTTAATCCTGGTTTTTTACGTTCTTTCTTGCGAGCATCTCGTGTAATGAATCCTTCTGCTTTTAAAATACGACGGAAACTATTTTCAGAATCTGCAGGTGTTTGTGCATCATACATCAAAAGTGCTCTCGCAATTCCTAAGCGAATCGCTCCAGTCTGTCCTGAGAAACCGCCTCCAGAAACTTTGGCATCCACATCAAACATTTCTTTTGTTTTCGTAACTTCTAATGGTTGCATTAAATCCATAACTAATACTTCATAAGGTAAATATTCATGGACATCTTTTCCATTGACGGTAACTTTACCAGATCCTGGTATTAATGTCACTCTTGCAACACTTGATTTTCTGCGACCAGTTCCAGTATATACTTTTTTCTCTTTTGCCATTATTTAACCTCCATTACTTCAGGCTTTTGTGCCATATGTGGATGTTCACTTCCCGTATAGACAAATAATTTTTTATACATTTGTCTTCCTAAACGATTATGAGGAAGCATTCCTTTTATTGCTTTTTCTACCATTTCTTCTGGATATTTTTCAAGCATTTCCTTTGCTGTTCTTTCTCTAAGTCCTCCTGGATAGGAAGAGTGAGAATAATACTTTTTGTTTTCTAATTTGTTTCCGGTAAGTTTTACCTTTTCTGCATTAATAATTACAATGTAGTCTCCACAATCAATATGGGGTGTGTAGGTTGCCTTATGTTTTCCTCTTAGAATATGAGCCGCTTTGCTAGCAAGACGTCCTAGAGGAACATCCGTGGCATCCATTACATACCATTTACGATCTACAGTTTCACGTTTTTGCATATAACTTGTCATAAAATTTCTCCTTTATCCATTCCTTGTTGATTAAGTTTTCCCAGGACTTAATCAAAGTGGGGATATTTCAATGTACCGATTATGATTATACTAAAAAACCTTTGTAAAATCAACTATTTTTTCACATTTTTATGATATTTTACATTTACTAAGTATAACCCGACACTTGGTGCTGTTACTCCATTTCGTTTTCTACTTTTACTTTCTAAAATTTCCTTCACGTAGGAAGGCTTTATTTTTTTCTGACCTACTTTTAATAAAATACCCACCATATTTCTCACTTGGTAGCGCATAAAGCCATTCCCTTCAAAGGTAATAATTACTTTCTGTGGATCTGTTTTATCTTTTTTTAATGAGGTTTTATGAATCGTTCGAATGCAGTTTTTCTTATTTTCATTCTCAGTTACAAAGGCTCGAAAATCATGTGTGCCTCTGAATATTTTTAATGCTTTTTTCATGGCCTTTAAATCTAGGGAATAATTGTATTGATAGACATAATCTTTCTCTATTGGATTATATTCCCCTAAATTTAAGATATACTGATATTTTTTACTTTTTACAAAAAATCGTGCATGAAAAGAATCATCGACTTGAGAGGCTTTGATTACATGAATATCCTCTGGTAAATAAGTATTCAGTGCCCTTTTTAGTTTATGCTCTGTAATTTTTACCTCTAAATCAAAATGAGCGGTTTGTCCTAATGCATGAACACCTTTATCGGTTCTTCCAGATGCACAAATTGGGGTTTCTTTTCCATTATTGATTTTTTTCAAAGCATTTTCAAGTTCTTCTTGTATTGTCTTCTTGTTCTTTTGTCTTTGAAATCCACAATAATTTTTTCCACAATAGGAAAATCTAATAAAATATCGCATAAGGTCTCCTTCCTAAACAGACGACAATAAAATAAAGTAATAAATGCAAAATGAAGAAAATAAAATCTTTTCTTTCAAAATGCCAATGATATCTATTTCTGTTTTTATTAAAATAAAGACTTTTTTCATAAGATAAAATGACACGATCTAAATCTTTTTTTGATTGAATCAAACACTTTCGAATAACAAAGAAATAGTACTTTTTCTTCTTTTTATAACCTAATTCCTTATCTATATCAGAAAATACTCGGTAGTTTTTTATAAAAATTTCTTTATAATAGACTACTTTTAAAAAAGGGATAACTATTTTTTTATTCAAATAGGGAAAGATAGAATCATATGCTTGTATCATCTCTAATTTGGAATAACTTCTCGCTACTTCTATTAGGTAGAAAAGAAGAAGAACAATTTTAATAAAGGGTGTAAAAATACCTAGGAAAATATTCATTGCCGAAAGGAGAAGAAATAAAATCCAAGGAAGATTGTTTCTCGGTTGGGACATTACCACCAATAGTAAACAAATTAGAAAAAAAAGAAGACTATTTTGTAAATAATGAATCGAAAGAAAAAAGAAACAGACGTTCATAAAAGTAATTAAGGGATGTCTATTCCACATGTTTATACACATCCTTTATTAAATCTCTGATATCTTTATGATAGTTCAATTGGATTCCTTTTTCTCGTTTTACTTTTTCTGTAAATAAAATAATTTCAGGAATATCGTAATGATAGCGAGTTAGAAATTTCACATTTTGATATAATTCTTCTGTTTTTCCCTGTTTTAAAATTGTATAATTTTTCAAGAAAAACATCTCTTCTGTCCATGTATATAACAAATCACTATTCGAACTCGCAATGATAATGGTCTTGTGATACCTCTCTTTTAGTTTTAAAAGTAATCGTTTGATCTTTTTTTGGGCATTAAAATCTAATTTGGCAAAAGGCTCATCTAAAATTAACACCTCTGGATTCGAAAGGAGAGCAATCGCTATTTGTAACAATTTTTGTTCACTTGCAGATAATGTCGCGAGCTCTTCTTTTAAGTAAGACGAACTGAGTCCAACCATTTTGAAAGCAGAGAGAACTTTCTTTTTCGGATCTTTCATATCTAATTTATAATATTGCAATAAAAAGGCAATATACTCTTCAATCGTCTTTAAAAAGAACTGATTTGAAAAATCTTGTTCAATCATATTGACTTTTCTACGAATCGTATATAAATTTTTTTCATTATATTCTAAATTCCCATATTGGGCATCTCCTTCTAATTGAAAATAACCATTGAGAAGTTTTAAGAATTTTGTTTTTCCTCGTCCTGTAATGCCTAAAAGAGTACCTTCTTGGATTGAAAAAGTCAAGTGATGAAATTCTTGGTAGGAGACATTGGTGAATTTTATTTCCATAACAAGTTCACCATCCGATCCATATCTAATTCAATCTCATCAATTAAATCATAATATTTAAGTTTTAAAGATAGATCCACCATAAAAGGAAGACGAAGTCCAATTTTATTTAACAGACTATCCTCTTGTAATACTTCTAATGGCTTTCCTTCTAAAATTATAGTTCCATTATTTAAAATGACTAATTTATCCGCTTCTAAACTATCTTCTAAGTTGCTCGTTGCCATAATAATAGTAATTCCCTCTTTACGTAATTGTCTTAATATCCTAAAAATCTCTTCTTTTTCATCTTTTTCTAGCATTAAGGTAATATCATCTAACAATAATACTCGAGGTTTATGAATTACTGCTAATGCGAGCAACACCTTAATTTTTAAAAATAAAAATAACTGATGAGGATCTTTTTGGGTATCATTTTTCAAATTAAATAAAGAGATCATTTTTTTATATCGATTTTTCTTTGTATTCGAATCTAATCCTAAATTATCTAAAACAAACAATAATTCTTTTTCCACACTATTAAATATAAAAGGAAGAGATAAACTTGGAATGACAAAAGATACCTGTTTATAAAGTTCTACTTTAGGAAGAGAATTCAAATAAACTTTATCTAAAATAATACTCTCTTGATCATCCAAAAGGCCACTTAATAGTTTAATAAGTGTTGTCTTACCACATTTATTGTTACCAGAGATAGAAATAAAGCTATTTTCCGGGATATCTAAATTGATATTTTTTAGTATATTCTGATAATTTAAATTTTGAATCGATATCATATTTTTCATTCTTCTATCTCCTTTCCTTTCTATTATAATGATTTTTCAAAAAAAATAAAGGATAAATTCCTTTATAATTTCTTTTTTTTCTTTTGAATTCGATAGGTAATTCTAAGTAGGAATCGATCTGTTAGAAAATGGCTAAAAAATTTAACACATTTCATTTTAAATCCTGGAATGATGAGCATTTTCCCTTTTAACATCTCATCAATTGCATATTGAGCGACTTCTTTACTGTTCATCTGTTTCATTTTAAACTGAACACCCGCTACTTTATCAAAATTGGTTTTTACAGGTCCAGGACATAGACAAGAAATAGATACATGGCTCTTTCTTTTCTTCAGTTCATAGTATATGGCCTCTGTTAAACTGCGAACATAGGCTTTTGTTGCATAATACGTTGCCATTAAAGGCCCTCCTGGCATGAATCCTGCACTTGAGGAAACATTTAATATATAGCCTCGATCTTTTTTTATCATATCTCTTAAATAAGCTTTCGTTAAAATATGAACAGCTTTGATATTCGTTTCAATCATCGGAATATCCAGTGCTAATTCCCCACGATCAAAATCGCCACAACTACCAAATCCAGCATTATTAATCAAGATGTCAATATTTTCATTTTTTGTTAGTACATATAGTTCTTTTACCTTTTGTTCCATACTTAAATCTGTCACAATAATCGTCGTTTTTGTGGGTAGCATCTCTTGAATTTTTTCTAATTTTTCTTTGTCTCTAGCAACTAAAATCAGTTCTACTTTCATACTTGCTAAATATTTGGCCATTTCAAGACCTATTCCACTAGAGGCACCAGTAATTAAGGCTTTCATACTATCACCTCGCTATATATATTATATCACAAATATTCATAATCACAAAGAATTGCTTCAAATCATAAAAAGAAAACAATCACAGGTTTCCTTGCGATTGTTTTTATTTTTCAGTGTCGATTAACTTTAAGATAACCATTAATGAATTATCTCCACGTCTTTCATCTAATTTTAAAATTTGTGTATATCCTCCGTTGCGAGATTCATATCTTTTGGCTAAATCATTAAATACTTTATCTACAACTTCTTTATCATTATGAACAAATGCTAAAGCACGACGACGAGAACCAAGATCTCCTTTTTTTCCATAAGTAATCATCATGTCTACAAATTTACGCACTTCTTTTGCACGCGTATCTGTCGTTGTAATTTGTTCATTTAAAATTACTTGCTTTGTTAATGTTGCCAGCATGCTTCTTCTGTGTTTATTCGTGCGTCCTAATTTTCTGTATGCCATAAAATACCTCCTTTATTAGTCATCATCACGTAATACAAGGCCCATATCTCTAATCTTATCTAATACTTCTTTTAGAGATTTTTTACCTAAGTTACGGATCTTCATCATATCATTTTCACTTTTGTTTACTAAATCTTGTAATGTGTGGATTCCTGCTCGTTTTAAACAGTTATATGCACGAACAGAGAAATCTAAATCTTCAATAGAAGTTTCTAATGCTTTTACTTTTGGATCTTCTGTTTTCTCGATCATCATACCGCTGACATCTGCAATCGCAGATAGATCAGTTAAGATATTGAAATGCTCAATCAAAATACGAGATGCTAAAGCAATGGCTTCCTCTGGTTTCATAGATCCGTTTGTCCAAACATCCAATATTAATTTATCATAACTCTCATCTTGACCAACACGAGCATTATCGACTTCATAAGAGACTCTTTCAATTGGTGAATATAAAGAATCAATAGCAATAACACCTGCTTTTTTGATTTCAAGAAGTCGTTTGTTTTCCTCACTCTTTACATAACCACGACCATTAGTTACGGTCATTTCCATCGCTAAAGATCCACCCTTGGCAAGGGTTGCAATTACTTTATCTGGATTGATAATTTCAATATCTGCATCATGCTCAATATCGCCGGCAGTAACTTCTCCTTCTTTATTTGCATTAATGCGAACCACTTTTGCTTCATTTGAATGGTTTTTAATAACTACTCCCTTTAAATTTAAGATGATTGTTGTAACATCTTCAATTACACCATCCATCGTTTGAAATTCATGTAAAACTCCATCAATTTTTACACTACTAATGGCACTTCCAGGAAGGGATGATAACATCACACGTCTCAACGCATTTCCTAGTGTATGTCCAAATCCTCTTTCTAATGGTTCTAATTCAAATCTTCCATAGAAATTACTTTCTATAGAATCTGTAATTTTATATACTGGTTTTTCAAATTGTAACATGAAACTAACCTCCCTTTATTTAATTTATGAAACAATTATCCACGTGGACGTTTTGGTGGACGACATCCATTATGTGGAATTGGTGTAACATC
>CANQMB010000005.1 GCA_947624845.1 uncultured Bacilli bacterium | reverse complement strand
TTGACTATAAATGTGCTTATGATATAGAATTAAAATATAAATAAAATGGTGCGGTTGAAATTACAATTAAAAAAAAAATACTGAAATGAATCAGTATTTTTTTATATACATTTATGCAGGATATACAGATGCACATTTTTTATCTTTACCAAGACGTTCATATTTTACAATTCCATCTATTGTTGCAAAAATTGTATCATCATTTCCTCTTTTAGCATTTGTACCAGGAAATATTTTTGTTCCTCTTTGACGATAAATAATAGACCCCGCTGTTACAAATTGCCCATCGCTTGCTTTAGCACCCAATCTACGACCGGCAGAATCTCTTCCGTTGGAAGTAGAACCTTGACCTTTATGATGAGCAAATAATTGTATATTTAATTTTAATAACATCATAGATTTTCCTCCTTACTTAATTTGAATATTGGAAGGATAGCTAACCTCTAGTTCATGCAATAAATTAATCATATTTCGGATTAATACCTGTGCCTGTCTACTTTCTGGTTTAACACGAATATCCATTCCCTTTTTACTGACAATATAGTCTAAACTTCCTTTTTCCAATGATAAGATACCATTCACTGTAGTAATTACAATACTACTCACAGCACTACAGACAATATCTTTACCATAATCATCATACATAGCATGTCCTAATATCTTTACTCGTTGATATTTAGAACCTTTTTTTTCAACCTTAATTTCAATCATAGAAAATTACCCAATTTTTGTAATTTGAATTTTTGTATATGGTTGTCTGTGTCCTTGCATCTTACGATTGGATCTGGATTTGTTTTTATATTTAAATACTTTAATTTTTCTCTGTTTTCCATTTTTCAATACTTTTCCAGTAACAGTTACTCCTGTAAGATAAGGATTTCCTACTTTGTTATCCATCATAAGTACTTGATCGAAATGAACTACATCACCAGTTTCTGCATTATTTAGTTTTTCAACATAAATTTCGCTTCCTTCAGTGACATAATATTGTTTTCCACCAACTTTAACTACTGCGTTCATACATAACCTCCTTTACTCATTTTGAAGACTCGCTCTTAAGGTACAGAAACTCTGTTTTTACCTTTTCAATGCGGTTTTTCGCATGAAGCGTCAAACAACTAGATTTTAGCATATTTTATTCGTTTCGTCAAATATTATTCCCTTTTTTATTCTACACTTCCTGAATCACGGTAATAATCATCGGTTTTGCTTCTGTTTTTTCATAAAAGAATTTACCTAAATGTTCCCGGACATCATTTTTTATTTGCGAATAATCTACTCTTTTGGCATTGGGTTCAATACTATTTTCAATAATTTCTCTGGCTAGTATTTTCGTCTCTTCTAAAAGATCTTGGTTATCTTTCACATAAATAAATCCTCTAGTCAAAATTTCAGGCCCTCCTAAAATTTTTTTCGTTTGTTTATCTAAAGTACAACTGACGATGACAATACCATTTTCTCCTAACATTTCTCGATCTTTCAATACTAAATTTCCAATATCCCCTTGGCTTTTTCCGTCAATCAATACATCGCCAACTTCAATATGATCAAAACATTGTTCATTCAGTGTTCCATCGATAAATTCACAGACATCGCCGTTTTGTTTTAACAAAATATGATTCGAAGGAATACCTAAACTTTCTGCAAGAGAAGCATTCGCATATTGTAACCGGTACTCTCCTTTTACTGGAAAATAATACTTTGGATTCATTAAATTGATCATCAACATCAAATCTTCTCTAGAAGCATGGTGTAAAAGATGCTTTTTGCTAGACAAGGCAATCGCCTCACATCCAGCCATCGCAATTTCATCCATGATGAGCGCTAATCTCTTTTCAATTCCCTCATAAGAAGGCTCTGTAATAAAAATGGTATCGCTTTCTTTTAATTTAATATACTTATCATACCCTTTGATGATTCTTTCCAAATTATTGAAAGGCTTTTCCTTTTCATCTGAAATTAAAACAACGACATTCTTATCTTCCAAATTGGACAAATCGCCAATGACCTTGGGAGAAATAGATAAATACTTATTTTCAATTGCCTGGTTGATAGTATCTTGAAGTTTCTTACCCATAATTACAATTTTACGATGAGTCTTACTTACTTCATCAAAAATTTCTTGAATTCGATAAAAATGAGCCGTAAAAATTGTCGCAATAATTCGATTTTCGTTCTTATTTAAAACTTCTTTAATAAAATCTGCTACTCGATTATTTGGAGAAGTATGCCCTTCTCTTTCAGCATATAACGACTCAGCCATTAAACATAGAACCCCTTGCTTCCCAACGTAGGCTAATTTTCCAATATCTGTTTTATATAATCCGGTCATAGTTGCATCAAAAACAAAATCTCCCGTATAGACAATCGCCCCATCTTCCGTATATAAAACATAACAAACGGCATCGGGAATCGAGTGAGTAACACTAATTGGAAAAAGACTGTTCTTTCCAAATTCTAATTTGTGATGTGGACGAATCTCTTTTAAATTATTACTACTCAATCCCTCTTCTTCTAATTCATTTCGAACCATATTCAATGTTAATTTTGTTCCATATATAGAAACATCAGGTAATAACGTAATCATATCAGGAATTGCACCAATATGACTTTCATGACCATGAGTCAAAAAAATTCCTTTAATCCTTTTTTGATTTTTTATTAAATAATCAAATTTAGGAATCACATAATCAATTCCTAAACTGCGTTCATTATCATATTTTAGCCCGGCATCAAAAACAAAAATATCTTGATCTACTTCAACAACATAAAGATTTTTCCCATTTTCATTTAATCCGCCTAAACTAAAAATTCTTATTTTACTCATATTTAATTCCTTTCTATATTTTATTTTTAATAAAGTTCCTCTGTAAAAGACTTCCTCATTATACCACAAAAAGAAAGATTATTCAACATCAATCGTTGCAATCTTACGAATGGCTTCATGAGCAGCCTCTTGTTCCGCTTCTTTTTTACTACTACCAACACCAGTGCCTAATTTAATAGAATCCATATAAATTTCTACGGTAAATTTTTTATCATGCGCAGGTCCTTCTTCTTTCACCAATTGATAAACTAAATTCTTTTGTTCCGCTTGTACATATTCTTGAAGTGCCGATTTATAATCTTTAAAGAATTGAGTATGACTATTTTCAATATAAGGAACAATAATATTTAATATTACTCTACGGGCAGTAGCATACCCTAAATCGATATAAATAGCGCCCATCAAAGCTTCAAAAATATCGGCAACAATCGCTTTTTTATATTTTCCCCCATATTTTTCTTCACCATGACCCACTTTAATATAATGATTCAATCCTAAAGCCATCGAATACTCATACAACGCATTTTCACAAACATACATAGATCGTATTTTCGTCATTTCTCCTTCTTTTTCTGTACTTTTTTGAAATAAATAATCAGCAACCGCTAAATCTACGACAGAATCTCCCAAAAATTCTAAACGTTCGTAATTTTTTTTCGCATGATGTTCATTTGCATAAGAAGAATGAGAAAAAGCAATCTCATATAAAGTTAAATTTTTAGGTTTTATTTTTAATCTTTGAAAAAGTTCTTTCATATTGTTCCTCCACTCATTATTTTTATTATATCATGAATTTTTACTTTTTTATTTTTTTTGTCAATCTGATTTCTTCTAATTGAAAAATCCTTTACCTTATAGTACAATAATAACATGGTGGTCATATGAAGAAATTTTTCATTGGATGTATTCATATCTATCAAAAAATACCTGGTCCATGGCATAATCATTGTCGCCATATTCCAACTTGTTCCGATTATATGATTGAAGCGATAACAGAATATGGAAGTATCAAAGGTATATTTTTAGGAATCAAAAGAATTTTAAAATGTAATCCCTGGGGAAGTTTTGGTTTTGATCCCGTAGTAAAGAAAGAGAGGAAAAGGGAAAATGAATAAAAAAATAAAATTGGGAATGTTATTTACTTTTTGTATCCTATTTTTAACAGGATGCAAACAAGACAATATGGAAGATATCGAAATTGTGGTAACGAATTATCCAAATGAATATGTAATTTCATCTCTTTATAAAAATCATGCCAATATTGAATCGATTTATCCAGATGGTGTTGATATTAATACTTATCGCATCACAAATAAACAAAAAAAAGACTACAGTAAAAAAGATTTATTTATCTACAATGGAACGATTGAAAAAGAAAGAGATTTAGCAGTTGAATTGTTAGATTTAAACAGTGATTTAAAAATCATCGATACCGCTTATGTATTAGAATCAGATTATTCTCCTGAAGAATTATGGTTAAATCCATCTTCTTTACTAATGATGGCCCAAAACGTCAGATTAGGATTAAAAGAATATGCAACGAGTACTTATTTAAAAAAAGATATTGATAAAAAATATAACAAATTAAAAATTACTTTATCAGAATTAGATGCAGACTATCGAGTTACAACAGAAAACACTAAAAACAAAACGGTTGTCGTTAATGATAATTCGTTGAAATTTCTTGAAAAATTTGGTCTTACTGTCATTTGTCTAGATGATAATGCAAGCGAAAGACAAATTCAGGATGTAAAAGATTTAATTGACGAGGAAGCAATCAGCTACATCTATTTATTTAATGGAGACAAGTTGACAGATAACAGTAAAAATATTATGGAATATAGTGAAGATATTAAGACAATCAAACTTCATAAACTAATTAACCTATCTGATCAGGATCGAGATAATAAGAAAGATTACCCTTCTATTATGAATGACAATTTGGAATTATTGAAAAAGGAGCTATATCAGTAGCTTTTTTTTATTTTCTACTTGACACTTTGAATTTACGAAAAAAGATTGATAAATCAAATAGAATTCGCTATAATAAATGATAGCAAGATGGGAGGAATAAAAGTGGAAGAAAATAAAAAGAAATCAAAAAATCGAGTAATTATTTTACTCTTATTTATATTTACACTTCTAGCAAGTTTTTTTGCAATTTACAATATTTATTTATTAAATTCAATTGAAAATATGATTCGGTATATCATCATGGGAATTTTACTCTTCATTGACTTATTTCTTTTTCTTAAAACTAGAAAGATATGGAAAAGAAAAACAAAAAAAGCAAGCAAACATATTGGACTTATTTTATTTATGATTTTCTATATTTTAGTAAATGCTACCGTTGGAGGTATTATCTTTTACTTATATGGAACAATTAATAGTATCAATAAAAAATGGGTAACCTATTCTTCTAGTTTAGTAGTTTTAAAAGAAAATCAAATAGAAGATGTGGCAGATTTAAAAGATGGAAAGATTGGAATATTAGATGATTCCTCTTCACCAGAAGGATACATTATTCCAAATGAAGTGATTAAAGAAAACAAATTAAAAGAAGAAAATAAAATTAAAAAATATGATACCTATACTGAAATGTTGAGCTATTTATATTCTGGAAAATTAGATGCGATTTTTTTAAGTAGCGACTATGTATCCTTATATAGTAGTATTGAAGATTATCAAAATATTGGAGAAGAGACAAAAGTTATTTTAAAGAAAGAGAAAAAAATATTAAAAAAATCAACAAGTAGCAGAGAGACAAGTTCTACTGGAAAATCAGTCAAAGACCCCTTCACAATTCTATTAATGGGAATTGATTCTACCGAAGAAGGACTAGATAAAAACGCAGTGGCCAATGGAGATTCTTTAATGTTAGTTACTTTTAATCCTCATACTTTAAATGCAACGATGCTCAGTATTCCAAGAGATAGTTACGTACCAATTTCTTGTTTTTCTGGAAAGTATGAAAATAAAATTACTCATGCTGCTTGGCATGGAACGGAATGTATGATGCAAACAATCGAAGATTATTTTGGTATTGATATTGACTATTATGCAAAAGTTAATTTTAAAGGATTAGTTCATTTAGTAGATAATATTGGTGGTATTGATGTAGAAGTTCCGGCCGATTTATGTACAGATGATTCCTCAAGAGGATACGAAGTATGTATTGAAAAAGGATTTCAACATCTAGATGGTGAAGGTGCTTTAGTTTTATCTAGAAACAGGAAACAATTAGCGGGTGGCGATCTAGATCGTGGACAAAATCAACAATTAGTCATTCAAGCCATTATCAATAAAATGAAAACGATTAGCAATGTAGGACAATTCACCAAAATATTAAATACGCTTTCTACTAACTTAGATACAAATCTTTCAACACCTCAAATCTTATCTTTTTATAATATCGGAAAAGATATTTTAGCTAAAAGTTTAAATAAGGATGATTCTGATATTGTATCTATGCAACAGTTGTTCTTACAAGGGGACGGACAAATGATTTATGATGAAAATATGAAGATGGTACTATGGAATTATATTCCAAATAAAGATAGTAAAAAAGAAATCGTCAGTGCTATGAAACAAAACTTAGAACTAGAGGATCATGAGATTATTAAAGAATTTAGTTTTTCTATTAATGAACCTTATGAGAAAGAAATTATTGGTTCTGGTCCATACAAAACAAATTATCTATATGATTTACTTCCTGATTTTACAGGAGATTCTCAAGCAGCAGCGAGCAGTTGGGCCGCTAGAAATGGAATTCGAGTTAGTTTTACAGGGGGAAACGGTTATGTTCTTCGGCAATCTCAACCAGCAGGCAAAAGAATTGATAAATTAACTGGAACCGTCGTTTTAACTTGTGGAGGAACAACAACGACAACTACAGAAACCAAAAAAGAAGAAACTAAAAAAGAAGAAACAACCAAACCGGATGAACCTAAAACAAATGAAAATGAAGAAGAGACAAATAATGATCCATCAGAATCTGAAAAAATTCCTAATGAATCTTCAGGAACCCCTTCAGAATAAAAGACATTAAAAAACGGATATAATAAAATCCGTTTTTTATATGATTTGATCTAATTTTAATTTATATTCGTCTAAACGTGCTTCATATATTTTTAAATTGTCCTTATTCGAAAAATCCATGTTCGGGTACGTCAATCCATTAATATTGCAAAGCAAGGAGAATAATTCATCTTTATTTTGTGGTTCTCCATTTTTATATATAATCGTAACGTCTACTGTCTCGTTATCTAAATTCTTATAAACATTTAAATCATCATCTAATACCTTCATAGCTAATACTTTCAATTTATAGGATTCCGCTTGCTCCTTATCGCTTAACTTTCTTTCGTCTATACCTATATTTTTTTGCTCTAACCCATAGCTAATGAGATCTTCTAAACAGGTAGAATATAAACCATAATATATGGTATTAATTCTAATATGTTCATAAATATATTCCTCTGATTTTTCTTTGTCTACAATTTCATATTGATATTTTTCTTCAAAAGCCTTTTTTATATGATTCACATATTCTCTTTGCCTCTTTTCATATTTTTCCAAATGATATCGGCTAGAAATTGTAGGATTGATGCCTTCAGCAATAAAAGAATCCTTTCCTAAGAAAAACATATTATTACTAATAGGATATCCCAATATTTTTTTTAAATTCCCCATCGTTAAATTTTCATTAACTAATTTTTTGGATAATAAAAGATCGAGTTCATCCGTTACTTGTTTTACAGATCTTTTTTTTATTTTTTGTGGTCTACTATCATAAATTTGTGAAGAAATCAGTATTATAAAAGAAAATATAAATATAATCAAAAACAAAATTATAGAAATATTTTTTTTAAACATTTCATCACATCCTCGTGTATTCTAATATTTACTACCTATTTTATTTTAATTCTATATCATTTCATAGTCAAATGTTTTGATTAAATTTTATAATGAATAAAATTTGTTTACATCAAGTAAATTAAAAATTACTTTTAAAAAGTGTTTTTCTTTGTTTTTATTTCTTCTACAAAAGGCTGAAAAGAAGAAGGAATTGCATATTTATTCATTAAAGTATGAATATCTACCCACTTATAATTTGAATATTTCTTGTCTAATTCAATAATAAAACTTTGCATCCGCCACTTTAAATGCGTAAAAACATGCGTATAATCCATACCTTTTTCGACTCTTTTATAGCCAAATCCACAATCAATTAAATATTGCAGTACTTCTTGCTCACTATATTTTCCTGAAATCATAGGAAAACCCCATAAATTTTTTAGAATTGTCTCTTCTTTTCTTTTTTTTATGACAATAAAATTTTTATATTTCAAAACAAGTACTGTATAGTCTTGAATTCGTTTTTCTTTTTTGGGTGAATGTACAGGAAGCATCATAAACGTCTGTTCCCGTTTGGCTTTGCAAAAAGAAGAAAGAGGACATAAATGACATTTCGGAATTCCATTTGGAATACAAATAACCTCCCCTAACTCCATAAGAGCCTGATTAAAATCTCCAGCTTCTTCGGGAATTATTTTCATTAAGTCTGCTCGGACTTTTTTTCTTGTTTTTTCCAAATCAATAGAATCAAAACAATTATGAACTCTCTGATACACTCTCAAAATATTTCCATCTATACAGACTTCTTTTTTTGAAAAACAAATGGAAGCAATTGCACTTGCAGTATACAGACCAATTCCAGGAAGAGATAAAATTGTAGAAAAATCATCTGGAAACTTTCCCTGATACTTTAAAACAATCTCTTCCGCCGCTTTTTTTAAATTTCTTGCCCGATTATAATAACCTAACCCCTCCCAAAGTTTTAAAAGCTTTTCTTCAGAAACAGAAGCAAGATCTGAAATCGTAGGAAGATTTTTTATAAACCGTTGATAATAAGGAATAACGGTATCAATTCTCGTCTGTTGTAACATCACTTCAGAAATCCACACATGATAGGGATCTAAATCTTCCCGCCAAGGAAGTTTACGTTGATTTTTATGATACCAATCTAATAATTTATTCATTTCATCTTTCATATGTCATCCCCAGAATTATCATATCATAGAAAAAAAGATTCAATCAAGAATCTTTCTTAAATCCAACTCTTGGAATAAGTGTAAGAGCAAAAATAAAGTCCTTATAAAATAAGGACTTTTTCACAAAAAATGGTGTCCACGGCGTGATTCGAACACGCGACCGATCGCTTAGAAGGCGATTGCTCTATCCAGCTGAGCTACGCGGACATAAAACTCATTGCAATAAGATTATACAACAAAATAAAAGGAGACGCAAGTCCCCTTTTTCATTTTATACTAAGTCTTTATCGTTGATTTCTTTGACAATTTCTCCATTTACTTTATAAAGAATACAATGAACATCATAATTATCAAAAACAGAATACGAAAGTGTATATAAAACCTCTTCTAGAATTTTATCATTTTGATCAAATAAATACTGATTAAAATCTAAAATCATCATATTTTCCTTCTCTTCATACCCTAAAAGACGTAAATTATTATGAATGAAACTCATTAAATTTTCTTCATAGATATATTTAGAAGACAACTCTTCTACAATGACTTCAATTTTATCTTTTTCACTATTGACATATTTTGTAACAGGTACATAATACGTCTGTTCATCTATATTTTCCAAATAATAAAGGACAACTTTATCAATATGATTTCTACCATTTAAATCATACTTTTTATTAATACCAAAGTCCTTTGTAATAATAGCTGGTATTTTCTTTTTACTATTCGGATAAGCTAATAAATTTTCTCCTTCGACAAAAATTCGAACTCCCCGTACATCCTCTAAATCTAAAATACTAAAACTGATTCCTTCGACAATAGACTCTTCTTTTTCTTCGCTTATTTTTAAAAATTCTTTTGAAAAATCAACATCGATAATTTTGTCTTCATATCGAACATCTAATATTTTAACATTTTCATTCAAATAAGCTTTGAGTCCCGATGGAAATTGAGCGTGATCTTTTTCTTTTAAATTTTCAAGTAATATTTTGACCTGCTCCACTTTATCGGAACTATCTAATAAAATATTGCTCCGAACTAGTAAATTATTCTGATCTAACAAATAAATATGATTGGTTCCTAACCCTGTAATATATTCAATTTCCATATCGACATCTAGGACATCTTCCTTTGAAATTGTCGGAATTAAATAGACAACAAGCAAAATAAAAGCAGTTAATGTAGTAATAAATATTTTTCTCAAAGCTTTTCTTCTTAACATGCAATCACCTATTATAGAATATGAAAAGTCGTACTATTTTAGTACGACTTTAAAGACTTATTTCTTTTAATTTTAAAAGCTCAACCACAGCGCTTGCTCGACCTTTTACTCCTAATTTTTGCATTGCATTGGAAATATGATTACGCACCGTTTTTTCACTAATTCCAAGATTCAAAGCAATTTCCCAGGTTGATTTGTTTAAGACCAAAAGTTCAAAGACTTCTCTTTCTCGATTTGTTAATATCCCTTTTGCCATTTGTTTCATCCCTTCTTTATACTTGCCTAGCGTATTGTATGAAAAGATGAAAAATAGTTGTGGGCGTTTATTGAAATTTTAGCTTTTTTCAAATTTTACAGTAATGTACATTTTGTCTTTATATTCTTCCTGAACAAGACGCATGATATTATTGGCTAAAGCATTATCATGTTTTGTTGCAATTGCAACTACTGTAATATTAGAATTATCAATTTTAACAAAACTATCTAATTTATAAGTTTCTTTAATCTTTTTTTCTAATGTTTCTTCTTTTCCTTGTAATTCATTTAAATATTTTAATTGCTCATAAGCATTATTTTTTTCTTCTGATGTCATTTCTTCACTAGTTAACTGTTCCTGTAGAATATCCATCGCTTCTTGTCGTTCTTCTTCTAAACTGACACGCATAGCAACTAGAGAATTGGTCTCTTCTACCGTAGTTTTATCTTTTTTTGATGACACCTTTTCTTCTGTTTTTGCTTTCGTTAATAGTAATTCATTGGGCATAGTAATATAGTAAACACTAAGTACTAATATGAGACTAAACAATGTTAAAAACCATAAATTTTGTTTATTAATCATACGACTTCCTCCTTTTATCTAATACACTATATGAAAAAAAGAAGGAATTATTCCTCTTTTTATGAACTCATATTAACCAAAGATTTTAATCTCTTAATTACTTTCTTTTCAATTCTTGAAATATAGGATTGACTAATTCCCAATAAATCTGCTACTTCTTTTTGCGTCATTTCTTCTCTTCCCATAAGACCATAGCGTAAAATAATAATATCTCGATCTCGAGGATTTAAGCGCATGACTTCGTTTAACATCAATTTTCTTTCTGATTCTTCTTCAATTCCTTTTGTGACAATATCAGGATCTGTTCCTAAAACATCTTCTAAATGAAGTTCATTTCCTTCGGGATCAAACGATAAAGAAGCATCGATACTAACTTCTGTCTTCGTTTTTTTATTTTTTCTCAAATACATTAATATTTCATTATCAATACATCTAGATGCATAAGTAGCAAGTTTAATATTCTTATCTCGACTAAACGTATTAATTCCTTTAATTAAACCAATGGTTCCAATACTGACTAAATCTTCTAAATCCACCCCCGTATTTTCATATTTTTTAGCAAGAAAAACAACCAACCGTAAATTATGTTCAATCAAAACATCTTTCGCATGAGGATCCCCATCTTCTTTTAATGACAAATAATATTCCTCTTTTTCTTTAGATAAGGGCTCAGGCAAAATATCGGTTGCACCTACATAGAAAATACTTTCATATTTTTCTAACAAACTACCAATAAAAAATAATAAACTAATCATGAATATCCTCCTTTATAAATCCTGGGATAATACAATCAATATCCTCAATATGAAATTTTTCTTTGGACAAACCAATTAACATATCTGGATAACTTTTTCCTTTGATCTTTACATTTTCCACTGAAAAGCAGGGAACTACACCATGGTGATTTAAACTTTGGAAGGGTACATAGATTACCTTTTCATTTAAAAGGGGCATTTTCTTTTGATCAACTAATAAAACACTTCTTTTTTTAAAAGGATCTCTTAACTGATTTCCAGTATCTAAATAGCCCTTTAAACAATAAGTTTTTCCTTGAACTATAACTTCTACTTCGCAGATATTGGAATATACTCTCCGATAAGAAATGTATTCTTTTCCATAAAAGAATAGAATTAAAGGAGCTAGTATTAAGATGAACAAAAAATTAATACCAAGTCCTTGATGAAAAAAAACAAGTCCCTTCTGTTTATAGCTCAATTGAATATTAACGAGATATAATCCGCCTCCTAAGATAATACTTACTAAATAAAGATATGCAACTTGTTTCAAAAAACTTCTAAAATGATGATAAGAAAAACAAATTCGAATCATTAAGATGCTAATCAATACTTTCCATAAAAAAAGAGTCCCAGAATTCATAGAAAAAAATAAAAGGAAAATACTGAAAGACCCAATCAAACTTCCTAAAACAAGTCGATATAATTTTACTTTTTCTTTTAAAATTCTACTAACTGCAAAAAGCAAAATAAAATCAAAGGCAAAGTTTAGAAAAAATACTAAATCAAGGTATATCTTCATGTTATCACCTAAATTTAGTATATAAAAAAAGAAATGACTTTTTTGTCATTTCTTCTGGAATTATCTTTTTTTCTTCCAAAAAATTCGAATTGTATAAAAGACAAAGATGATCATCACGAAGACGTAAATCCAAACGACAATGGTATAGAAAACTCCATCTAAATACCTTCCAACAATGGCAGAAATACTCTCTGGAATATATTTTCCAATCAGTGCCGAAACATCAGGTAATCCAATATTGTTTTTAATAAATGTCAAAATTCTTAAAATCATATCAAAAATAGCAACAAAATAAACATAACAATCAAATTTCTTAAAAAAGATAAAGACTAAGGCCAATAAAACAAAAAATACAACTAAATCAATATACATACTACACCTCTTCTATTCTATAACAATTATATCATAGCTCTTTTCTTTTTTCCACTGAATATAGAACTATTTAAAATAAGAATTCATCTTTTTTTCATGTTCTAATGTCGTTGGTACGCCATGACCTGGATATAGAGTAATTTCATCTGGATATTGCTTTAATTTTTTTATACTTTCTTCCATTTGAGTAAAATTTCCTGTGGGTAAATCACATCTACCTATATCCTCATAAAAAACAAAGTCTCCCACAAACATTTTTTTCTCCTCTTCAAAATAAAAAGAAATGGAATCACTAGAGTGTCCAGGTGTCTGTAAAACTTGAAAGGAAAAATTTCCAATCTGATAATGTTGTTCCAAGACATTGCTCTTTTTAAAAATTTTAATACTTCTTTTCTTTAAGAATTCACGAAGCGCACCAATATGATCAAAATGAGAATGAGTAATTAAGACCGCTAGCACTTTACACTCTCCAATCGCTTCTTTAATTTTTTGATAATCATCGCCTGGATCTACTACTAGACAAGTATTTTCTTTCTTTAAAATATAACAATTTTCATCTAAAGATCCGACAACTACTGTTTCTACTTTCATTCTATCACCTTTTATAAAATATCATATTTTAGAAGCTTGTTCAAGCATCAAAAAGAAAAAGTAAATTTCTATTTACTTTTGCGTATATTTTTTTACAAGTGTCACTTTTTCTAAACAGTCATATTCTTCTTGTACTTTCTTTACCAGATTTTCTTTTTCTAATTCGTAGTCATCACACTCTAATAAGCTTTTAAAATAAAGATAGCGAATTTGATTGTATTGTCGATTTAATTCTTTTTTAGTTTTAGCAAGACTTTTATGAATGACGGGATGAGTAGATTCAAAAGAGACCTGTTTTTCGGGAAGAACAAATTTCCCTTCCAAATCTGTTTCAATACTATAATAAAGCAGCCAATCAGCCCAACGTGGATCCGGAACGATATGAAGTCTTCCAGACTCTACTTCCATATAAGCGCCAAATAACACATAAATTCCACTTCTCAACTCATCCATAGGAATTTGCTGAAATGCATCCAAAACCATTTGACTCGAATCAGCAAAATTTTGATTTTGAAATTTATTCATTTCTGTCAAAAGAAAGTCTTCATGAGAATTTTTATAATGTTCTGCAAAAAGATTCATGGTTTCTAACGCTCTTTCTTGCTTTTTTTCTATTTCTAAATAAGCCTTTTTGGCTTTCATTAATACTTCGTTATTCATAGAAGAACCTCCTAAATTTAGTATAACATAAAGAAAAATGAAAAAGAAGCAAAAGAATTAACTTTCTACTTCTTCAAATTGAGAATTATAAAGAGTGGCATAAAAGCCATTTTTGGAAAGAAGTTGTTCATGATTACCCTGCTCTACAATATCGCCATCTTTCATTACCAATATCAAATCTGCATTTCGTATCGTCGATAGACGATGAGCGATAATAAAGCTAGTTCTTCCTTCCATTAACTTATCCATGGCTTTTTGAATTAAAATTTCCATTCGCGTATCTACGGATGAAGTTGCCTCATCTAAGATTAAAATTTTAGGATCTTTTAAAATCACTCGAGCAATCGTCAATAGTTGTTTTTGTCCTTCAGAAATATTGTCACTCGCCTCATTAACAACCATGTCATATCCTTGAGGAAGCGTTCGAATAAAATGATCAATTTTAGCCATAATGGCTACATCCTCGACTTGTTCATTGGTAGCATTTAAATTTCCATAGCGAATATTTTCACGAATGGTATCGGAGTAAAGCCAAGTATCTTGAAGAACCATCCCGAACAAATTTCGAAGATCATCCCGTTTAAAATCTTTAATATCAATATTATCAATTCGAATAGACCCACGGTCTACATCATAAAATCGCATTAAAAGTTTGACCATCGTTGTTTTGCCAGCTCCTGTAGGACCGACAATGGCTATTTTTTGACCTTTCTTAATATTGGCACTGAAATCGTGAATAACTGTTTTATTAGATTGATATCCAAATTGAACATGATCAAAAGAAATATTACCTTCAATAGAATCTACATTCTTTGGATTCTTTGTATCTTTTACTTCTTCTTTTGCATCTAAAAATTGAAATACTCGCTCTGAGGCTGCAGCAAGTTGCTGAATCATATTCATCGATTGTGCAATTTGAGCGATCGGATTCGTAAAATTACGAACATATTGAGTAAAAGATAAAATATCTCCGACGGCAATTTTCTCCTGAATGACCATATAGCCACCTAAAATAGATACCAAAACATAACCAATATTACCAACAAACATCATCATTGGATGCATTAATCCAGATAAAAATTGACTCTTCCAAGCAGATTGATACAATTTTTGATTTGTCTTATTAAATTCCTCAATAACCGTATCTTTTTGATTAAAAATTTTTACAATTTCTGCTCCGGCATAATTTTCTTCAATTTGTCCATTAATCTTTCCTAAATATTTCTGTTGATCCGCAAAGTATCTTTGACTCTTAGATACAATAAAGGAAATCAAGAATAATGAAATTGGAATAATTACTAAAACAGCAATTGTCATGAAAACATTGATGGATAACATCATGACGAAAACTCCAATCATCGTCGTCAATTGAGTGAGCAATTGAGATATTGTCTGATCTAACGTTTGTGACATCACATCAACATCATTGGTCACCCTCGACAAGATTTCTCCCGTAGTTTTCGTCTCATAATACCTTAAAGGAAGACGATGAAATTTATCCGAAATTTGACAACGGAGTTTAAAAGTCAATTTTTGCGAAACACCAACCATCAAAAATCCTTGAATGTAAGAAAACAACATACTAAGTAAATATAATCCTAAAAGAGTAAGAAGAATTCCAGCAATTTTAGAAAAATCAATTCCAGCCGATGTCCCCATCACTTTTCCAACCAAACCATTGAAAATTTCTGTCGTTGCCTGTCCTAATATTTTGGGACCTATAATAGCAAAGACAGCACTTAAAATAGAAAATAAGAAGACAAAAATTAAACTAAGTTTATAATTGGACATATAGTGAAAAACTCTTCGAATAGATCCTTTAAAATCTTTCGCTTTTTCAAAAGAAGGTCCTCTTCTAGGCATAATCCATCTCCTCCTTCGTTAACTGACTAGACGCAATTTCTTGATAAACAGGACAAGTCTTTAATAATTGACGATGTGTCCCAATACCAACAATTTTTCCCTCATCTAAGACAACAATCTGATCTGCATTTAATATAGTATTTACACGCTGAGCAACGATAAAAATAGTGGCCCCTTTCGTTTCTTTTTTTAACGCCTTGCGAAGTTCACTATCCGTTTTAAAATCCAAAGCTGAAAAACTATCGTCAAAAATATAGATTTCTGGTTGAATCGCAACTGCTCTAGCAATAGATAATCTTTGTTTTTGACCTCCGGATACATTGGTTCCCCCTTGGGCAATTACCGTCTCAAACTTTTCTTTTTTATCTTGAATAAATTCCGTCGCTTGAGCAATTTCTGCAGCCTTTTTCATCTGTTCATCGGACATCGATAAATTTCCATATTTAATATTAGAAGCAATTGTTCCAGAAAATAAAACTCCCTTTTGAGGCACATAGCCTATTTTTTCATTTAATTTTTCTATAGCCACATCTTGGATATTAATCCCATCAATTAAAATTTCTCCATCACTAACATCGTAAAATCTAGGAATTAAATTAATTAATGTACTTTTTCCAGAACCTGTAGAACCAATAAAAGCAGTTGTCGTTCCTGGTTTCGCTGTAAATGTTATATCTGTTAAGACATCCTCATCACTATCTGGGTAACGGAAAGAAACATTTTTAAATTCGACAAGTCCTTGAATTCTTTTACTAAACTCTTTTGGATTTTCTTTCACTTTTATAGAGGATTCTTTATTTAGTACTTCATAGATACGGTTCATGGAAACATTCGCTCTCGGTAACATGATAGAAAACATCGAAATCATCAAGAATGCCATGACGATTTGCATTGTATACTGAATGAAAGCTAACATATCTCCAACTTGCATGGTTCCAACATCAATACTATGAGCAGACTGCCAAACAATTAAAATACAAATTCCATTCATAATAAACATCATCGTTGGCATCATCAAAGACATACTACGACCGACAAACGTTAACGTTTTCTTAATATTATTGCTCGCCTCTTCAAATCGCTTTTGTTCATGTTTTTGATTAGAAAAAGCTCGAATCACTGGAATTCCAGTAATAATTTCTCTCGTCACTTGATTGATTCGATCAATTAACTTTTGAACTTTCTTAAACTTTGGCATAACACAAGTAAATAAAGTAATGATAACACCAAAAACTAAAACGACTCCTAACGCAATAATCCACGTCATCGATACATTGGTTCTAAGGGCTTTTAAAACCCCTCCAATACCAATAATTGGAGCATAAATAGCAATTCGTAAAAACATCACTAACAACATTTGAACCTGTTGGATATCATTGGTACTTCTAGTAATTAATGAAGCTACTCCAAATTCTTTATATTCTGCTTTTGAAAAATTTAACACTTGATGAAACACTTGACTACGTAAAGCTTTCGAAGTACTAGCAGCAATTCTACTCGATAAAAAGCCTACTAAAATTGTAATCAACATAATGAATAGTGCAAGTCCTAACATTTTAAATCCTGAGGTGACAATATACTGAATTTGAAGATGATCTGTATCAATTCCACATTTTTGATATTCCTCTTTAATACTCGCTGTAGCGCTTTGTTGAACAATAGATTCTGGCATTTGATCCATTTTTTCATAAGCCTGTTCCAGCATAGCAAATCGTTGTTGTTCACTCATATTGGAAATAAGTAACATGAAATCCATTTGTCTCAACTCTTCTGGCAAATTCTCCTTCACTTTTTTTTGAATTGTTTGATATTCTTTCGCTTGAGAGGTAAAAATTGTTTTCAACAATAATGCACGATCAAATTCTTTTTCAATGCGAGTAGAATCTCTCTCGTTTAAAAGATAAATACCCTCCTCTTTCAAGATGGGATAAGATGAAATATATTTAGAGTCATTTTGATCAATTTTCTGATAATGAGATAGAATTTCTTCTTTTTGTGAAGAATCGGTAAATAATAAGACTTGTTCCATACTACTTTGAGTAATCACTTTAGGAACTACCTCTTCAACTCCTCCCTGTTGAACTCCAATATTAATAATTTTAGATGTATAATCAGGAAGAGATAAATCACACATCGCTTGACCAATGAGCAATAATATAATTAGCAGTACTTTCCCTGAATTTTTCTTTAACGCTTTTAAAATATGAATCATCGACTGATTCCTCCCTTCAATAATTCTAAAGATTTTAAAAAATGCTGATAAGCTTTTTGTTTACTTTGATTCCATAAAAGAACGGGCATTATATTTTTTAAAGTAATATCGAATAAAAATAACAAAGTAATATCTAAATTCTCTTTCGCATGAACAGATAATTTTGATAAATCTATTTTTTCTTTTATTTTTTCCAATACTTGTTCAGATTCAGAATCTTTTGGATGATATATTACTTTACTTTCGATATACATATTGCTATTTAAAAAAGAATTTTTAAAAAAGTTCTTTTCTTCATTATCGAAACAATATTGAATAAAACTCTTAAAAAATTGATCAAAAGAGAAAAATAAATCACCATGATGCTGTTCGATAATCTGATATAATTCCCTTAATATTTGCAGACGATATTCTTTTAAAATATAAGAATAGAGCTCTTCTTTACTTTCAAAATAAAGATAAAAACTTCCTCTAGAAATTCCTGCTTCTTTGACAATTTTATTAATAGAAGCATCACTTAATAATACTCGACTAAACTCTAATTTTGCAGAATTTATTAACTTTTCTTTTTTTGAATCACTTAAATTATAATACAATGGACTCGGCATTTCATCACACTCTTTACTTTTTTCGTACTTATTCAGTATATAATGACAAGTTGTCATTTGTCAAGAAACCAAAAGAAAAAACCTAAAAAGGTTTTGCATTCACTGGTAGTCCGTACGGGGTTTGAACCCGTGAATACGAGCTTGAGAGGCGCGCGTGTTAAACCACTTCACCAACGGACCACAAATATCATTTGAAATGACATTATCAATTCTAACATAATATTAAAGATTTTACAATACTTCGCTTGAGAATTTATTTTTCCAACTCTTCTCCTATTTTCTTTGTTTCTTTTTTTAAATAATCAATAAATTCACCTAACTGTTGAAATTGAATACTGTTTTCGATGGTACTAGGAAATGCATTTAAAACTCGACCAATAAAGAATCCTTTTTTAGATAGTACAGAATAAATCTTCTGTTTTACTTCTTCAGTAGCATCCCTTTTTTGAAAATTATTTATATTTAATTTTAATTCAACCATGGTAAATACACTTAAAATAAAATCTAAAAGGAACACAGTAAGGAGAATCCCTCCAACAATAAACAAGGTAATATCAGAAAAAGAAAGAATAAGCTGAGAAATGATCGGATGAATGAATTTTACTAAAAAAATAGAACCAATTCCAAATAACAGAGCATTTTCCAAACAAACTCGTCCATTGATATTTAACTTTTTATCCGAATAATCCCAAAACCTCACCTTGAAAATCTTTTCAATAAGATAACTTACAAAATACTCCACCAAAGAACAAACGACAATAGACATCACAAAAAGAGCCAAATAATCATTTTCATAACTTTTTAATAAATAGACAATAATCATCGCTCCAATTCCATAAATCGGTAAATAAGGGCCTAATAAAAATCCTCTATTTAAAATAATTTTCTTATGAATAAAACTACAATAAGAAATTTCAGCTAAATATCCGATTACCGAATATATCATAAAAATTAAAAATAAAGTGAATAATTCTTTCATAAACTCTCCTATAAAATATTAGCAAATATAATTAAAATAATTCCCACGAAAAATCCATAGCCAATCTCTTTTTTATTTTTAGATTTTTTAATTCTAGGAAAAAGTTCATTCGTGCAGATATAGATGAGCATTCCAATGGTCAAAGACAATAAAATACCGAGAAAAATGGGATGTGGAGCATTTCCATTCAATAAGAACAATAAAAATCCTCCAAAGAAAGTAGAAAGCATCAAAACGAAAAGAATCGGAAGCATTTTCTTTTTTCCACTACGGTTTTGATCTAGTGTTCCAGCAACGACCATTCCCAAAGGAATATTGTGACAGCCAACACCAAAAGATAGAATCAATCCACTAGAAATAGAAGTCAAACTGGTGGAATAAACAGCCATTCCTTCAATGATATTATGAATCACTAAAGCAATAGCAGAAACGATTCCAATATGAGCAAGATTGCTCTTCTCCTCTTTTTTTGTCATCTTTTTTTCTTCATGATCTGGAATAAAGAAATCTAAAATCCGAAGTAAGAAAAAACCAACAAGAAGGAATAAAATAAAGAGCCAAAATTTATAAATTCCTAAAACTTCACTCACTTCTTTTAACAAATCAGTAAATAGCAACATCAAAATGACACTAAAAGCAAGAGCAATTGTAAAATCAATAAATTTTTCTTCTTTCTTCCTAAAAAGAGCAATAAAAGCACCAATTCCTATAAAAATTCCTAAAAATAAAGTAATCAAAAGCGCAATTAATTTTTCATTCATTGTATCACCTTTTTTCGTAAACGATTATCATCTAAAAAATAACGACAGCTAAAACGATTAAAGCTAAGATAATTCGATAAATCATAAATATTTTAAAATCATGTTTCTTTAAATATTTTAATAAATATTGAATGCAAATCAAACCAATGATAAACGAGGTAAGAACACCTAAAAGAAAAGTACCTAAATTTAATTGAATTAAAGCAATCGTTCCCGTTTTGAAAAGTTGTAAAACAACAGCTCCAAAAACAACAGGTGCAGATAAATAGAATGAAAATTTTGCCGCACTTTCTCGATCTAATTTTAATGCTCTCGCCGCTGCAATGGTCGTTCCACTTCGAGAAAAACCAGGAATCAAGGCAAAAATTTGACTACATCCAATTAAAATAGCATCCTTTAAACTCATATCTTTTACTTTCTTTTTTTGTTCACAAACCCGATCTACATAATAAATCACAATTCCCATAATCATCAAAGCAAAAGCGATTAAAACATAATTTGTCCGAATTACTTCTTCTATTTTATCTTCAAACAACACTCCAACAATTGCAGCAGGAATAGTGGCAGCAACTAAATACCATAAAATTTTTCCATTCTTGTCTTTTACTCCCTTTGTTAATCCTTGAACGATCATATTCCAAAAATCTTTAAAGAAAAAAACTAAAATAGCTAACAAAGTTCCTAAATGAAGTGCAACATCAAAAGCTAACTCCATATTTTTAGGCATGGAAGAAGCAATACCAAAAAGATTACGAAAAATAATCAAATGAGCACTCGATGAAATGGGCAAAAACTCCGCAATTCCTTGAATAACACCTAAAATAAATACTTCAAATAATTTCATTCATGATCATCTCCTAACTTATAACTAATACCAATTCCCAATAATAAGAAAAGAATGCCAATGAATATTTGAACTACATTCAATTCCACAGAAATTGCCAAAAAGGTAGATAGTGGAATTGCAAAAATACTTGCTATAATAAAACCTAAAACTCCAAAATAGGTTTTGACCTCATACTTTTGAAATAAGAATTCAATTAATTTAGAAATTAAAACAATTCCCACTAAAATACCAATTCCAAAAACACCTAAAATTAAAATATTAGAAAAAATATTTTTGAATTTAGTAAACTCTTTAATTACTCGAATCACTGGATAATAATAACCTAAAAGCATTAAAACTAAAGAGCCACTCACTCCAGGAATTACCATCGTGGCAGAAGCAATCACCCCAACGATAAATAAAATAGTATAGTCTAATACACTCATATGTTGGAATGAAACAGCGCTTCCCTGACCAAAAATCAAATCAGAACATGTCATAATTAAAACTAAAGCAAAAGTAAGTAGAAAAATCAAATAACTAGAAGCCTTTTTTACTTCTTCTGTTCCTTTCACTTTCGAAAACAACAAAGGAAGTCCTCCAATAACTAATCCCATAAAAAACAAGGTTGTAGGAATCGGGAAGTGATGATAAGAGTAATCAATGACTCGACTTAAAGTTAAAATAGCTAAAATCATTCCAAGAGCAATCGGAATCAAGAATTGAACATTTTCTTTGAGATTTTTAAAGAAATGACTAATAGATGAAATAAATCGTTCATAGATACCTAAAATTAAAGCAAGCGTTCCACCACTGACTCCAGGAATGATATTGGCAATTCCCATAATAAATCCTTTGATTACTAAAATTAAATTTTTTTTCATAAATTCTCCTTTTTAAAATACTTCCATCAAAATAGGAACGATATGTTTTTTTCTAGAAACGCATCCATCAAAATAATTTCCTTGTTCTATATTCTCAAGTTCATAAGCAGTCTCTAATAAATTTTTTGCTTTTTGATTAAAAATTACATAAGATCCATTTTTTATAATATCCGTTACATAAAGTGCTACTAACTCATATTGATTTGCCTCAGCAATTTCATCTAAAACTTGAACATATTGATTGATTTCTTTTTCGATATCAATAAAATTCATTGTAAAGAATTGTCCAATACCAAAGGATTTTCCATTGGCATTATATACTTTAAAATCATTATAAATGACATTTTCTTTTGTCATACCCTCTAATGAAGTTCCTGCTTTTAACATTTCAAGACCATATTCTTCATAATCAACTTCAGCAATCTTACTTAAATCACTCACGGCGATTCGATCTTTTTCTGTTGCCGTTGGAGATTTTAATATCAATGTATCTGAAAGAATTCCAGATAACATCATCCCAGCAATTTCCTTTGGAATTTTTACTTTTTTTTCTAAGAATAACTGATAGACAATTGTGCAGGTAGAACCTACTGCCATATTTCTAAAATTAATAGGTAGTGAAGTTGTAATACTTCCTAAATTATGATGATCAATAATTTCTAAAATTTGAGCTTCTTCAATTCCATCGACACTTTGAGCGGTTTCATTATGATCAACTAAAATTACTTTCTTTGGTCTTTTTTCAGATAAATCTGTAATTTTAAATAGTCCTAAACATTCATTCCGACGATTTACAATTGGATAATTCGTATGTTTTAATTTATCATTAATTTCTAATATATCATCAATATAGTCTGTCTGTTCAAATTTGGTTGGATTAAAACTTCGAACCATTGTTTTCATATAATTTGCTAAAGAAATTAATTTTGAAATATGAAAAGTATCATAAGGAGTTCGAATAATATTTACTTTATTCTTTCTAGCAATATTTAAGTGTTTTTCTTTAATTTCTCCATTTCCCGCAATAATAATTAATTGTATTCCTGATTCTACTGCATACTCAATCACACTATGACGATCTCCAACAATTAAAATTTTTTCAGGATCTAAATTAACGGTATGAATAAAAGTCGTACTACGATAAGCTGCTACAATAATCTGTCCCACAATTTCTTCATCAAATCGTGTAATTTCTTCTCCATTTAAAACATGAACAATATTATCGTAACTTGTCTGTAATTCATTAATTCCATCACTGATTAACATACGAGATAAATCCTTAATTGTGACAAGACCAATAAATTTTTTCTTATCATCAACAATAGGAATTCCTGTAAGCCCTTCCTTAATCATATATTGATATCCATCATAAATAGGGGCTGTATCTTTTACCATGAATCCTTTATGATAATTAATATCCTTAATTTGTAGCTTAACATCATTTAAATAAGCAGGTTCATCGACATGAAAATAGGATAAAGCAAAGCTAGTTTCTTTATTTAAGGATCCTAACACTCTAGGTTCTG
This sequence comes from uncultured Bacilli bacterium, assembly GCA_947624845.1. Classification (GTDB taxonomy): domain Bacteria; phylum Bacillota_I; class Bacilli_A; order RF39; family UBA660; genus MGBC119817. The sequence goes on along the minus strand of CANQMB010000005.1, from coordinate 464 downwards.
TATTTTCTCCAAGTTGATTTTTTAAATAAGAAAGTGCAATACAAGAAGTTGTGGAATCGGTATCTGGTTTTTTATGACCAAAAATATAAGTTTTTTGCATGTTGTTCCCCTCTTTCTTGTCCATTATAGCATAGTTTTCAAAGAAAAAAAAGACCTTTTAGTCTTTTCAAAAAAATCTATGAAAGAACAAGTCGAAAACCATCGATACCTCTTCCTCTTCCTCCAAAATTTGCTGGATAATGATATGTAAAAATACTATAAGTAGGATTAGCATAAGAGTTATCATTGTAATAATTTCCACGGATTAGCCATGGATAACTTTTCGTCATGTTTACTGCCCAACCTTCATACCATTTTTTGGTCTCCTCTAATGCATGGGAAAGACATGGGCCATCACTACAAACGGTAGTATCATTTTCTATTTCATAAAAATCATAATAATAATCAGGAAGCCATTCTTTTCC
>CANQMB010000004.1 GCA_947624845.1 uncultured Bacilli bacterium | reverse complement strand
AATCTTTTTGGCGTGGGATACTTTTCCATTTATAACTTTCTATTAAAAATATATTGACTTTTAATAGTTAGTCACCTTCCTATTATCTCATTCCACTTTTTACACTAGAAATTAAATTATTAAATTCTTTATTTTTAAATTCCATTGCACTTTCTGCTTCTTCAAGAGTTTTTCTTAGTAAATTAAAAGTATCCATTTTAGCCTCATATTTATTTCTTAAATCTTCAGCAAGAACACCCCGAATATCTCCATTTGTAATTTCAGTAATTAAATTTGTAAGTCTTCCTAGTTCTCGCTTATAATCTTCACTTGCCTTCACAAAATTATTAATTACTACTGCAAATGCCTCTTCATCTCCTGCAATTCTACCAACTGCCATATATTTCACCTCCTAAAAATTAAGATAGATAAAATCTCTATCCTTCTATATTTACATTTTATCAAACATAAAAATGAAAAACAAAAATTTTCTTGGTAATTGACATCTTTTTACAATATAACTAATTGACTTCCATTTCGAATATCTGTATTTTTAATTATCTGATTTCTACTATATTCTTTTCCTGTAACATGATTATATAATCGTTCTTTATTTGTTATCTGATAATAATTATTGGAAATATCTACTAAACCTTTTGTAATTAAGATTATGATTTCTCCTATTTTTTTACCCGCAGGAAGAAACACTTCATATTTTTTTTCAATCAATGGAACATAAAGTTCTACTAATACTTTATTATTCATAATGATCATCCTTTTCTAATAGTTTTATTAATATAGCATTTCCCTTTTGAATCATATAACCAAAATTGGCTGGTATAGGCATATTTAAAATTTTAAATGAAGTCGTTAAATTATGAACGGAACTATTTTGAATTCCTTTCCCTATCCAAATTCCACAATCAGTTTCCACAAATTTATGGAACCAAGATTCAAATGAATAGGCTTTTAAATCAATTAATCGATCTACAAAGATGAAGTGACAATTATTTAATTCTTGAATTTTTGTAAAATATTCATTTAGTTGCATTTTTTTATCAGGTGGAAACATATTTATTAATCGATCTGAACCATTGACAAATATAAATAATTGCTTATTTCTAGTTGGATCAAATATTCTTTGCTCCATATTGTTAATTACATCATCTTTTTGTGTTAAATATATTTCATTAATATCTTGAGAATAATTATTCTTTAAGTCAATAACCACAGTTTCAATTTCCTCTTGTTGTTTTGTTTCTTGAATTAATAATCTACTAAAATTGTTCAATGCCTCTAAGTCATCAGAATTGATTAAATTAATTAATGAATTTGTAAAATCATAAGTAGCAATATTTAAACTTTGTTCTTCAATACCAATTGGAACATGTCGGAAATCAACAAATGCTGGTTGCAATATTTTTGGAGTAACAACTGATGGTAAAATTGGAATTGCTTTAGCTTTTTCTGTTAAAGAAGTAGATAATGTCTTACAAACAATTTTTAAATATTCATTTAGTTTATCATTATCATAAATAGAGGCTGTTTGAAATTCATAAGGTTCATCTTCAATTAATGCAATTCCTCGCGTATCAGAATCTGAAATTTCAGGACATCTTTTTCCAAGAAGCATATTGTATTCAGAATTTGATCCTAATCTTAATGGAACTATAATTGGAAAGCTCGATCTCATATTTAAGCGAAGTGCACGTTCACTAATCGCTGTGATAATCATATAAATCCCATACTTATGCCCTTCGCGAGCAATTTTTTGAAAAATTTCTTCTTGTTCTTCATATCCTTCTGAAAAATTTTCGTAACCAGTAATTAGTAAAACAATTCCTGGTAGTTGTTTTTTGGAATGCTTTATATAAAAATCATAGCTACCATTGTAATCTTGAAATAATTTTTTTCTTGTCTCTAACTCTGTTAATAACATATTGCTTAACTTCTCTACTTTTTCATGATCACTTGCAAAAATGACATCCCCCACTTGTGGAGCTTGTTGATAAACTTTTAATGTTTCACTATCAAAATCCATAATATAAATATTCACTTCTTTGGTTGTGTAATTCGTAATTAATGAATAAATAATCGCATTGCTGATTGTCACTTTTTCCATCATACTATAAATAATTACATTTCCCTTTTTCGCTAAATCTAAAGTAAATAGTCCCTGCTGCTGAGCTTTTGGATTGTCATATTCTCCTATAATAGCTTGAAGTTCAAATGACTTTTTTTGAAAATGATACTTCTCTTTTAAAGCATCTAAATAAATAATCTCTGGCAATTTTTCAAGCCATAATTTAGGAACTTCAATTTTTTCTTTTTCTTTAAATGAAGCCAAATATTTTACAATATTAGGTAATTGATCTCCTTGCACAACTAAATTTTCTTGTTTTGGAGGATCAATTGTCTTAATACTTTTTCCAATTTGATTAATAAATACAACGCTATTATCTATTTTATGATAAACTTTGTCTTGTGGAATATAAGGTGCTCCTGCCCAAGCAGCTTGTCCCATACTAAACATTTCATTGTATCCAACTTGCAAATAAAATCTACCCACATCTTTAATATCCGCTGCATCGGGTCTTTTGATAACTTCATTAGAATCTGCTGCTTCTTGTACTTTCAAACATACACGGAATCTAGAGTTCGACCAAATTTGATCATTAACGATACCACTAGGTTTTTGAGTTGCTAAAATTAAATGGACTCCTAAACTACGTCCAATTCGAGCGGTAGATATTAACTGATCCATGAAATCAGGTTGTTGGCTTTTTAATTCAGCAAACTCATCAGAAATGATGAAAAGATGGGAAACAGGAGTATCAAGCAATCCTTCTCTATAATATTTTTGATATTTATAAATATCGATTGTTCCCTCTCCTAATTGATCTCTTGCTTTATTAAATAATTCTTGTCTTCTTTTTAATTCACTTTCAATAGAAGCAAGGGCACGATTAATTTCTACAGTTTCTAGATTTGTAATTGTTCCTGCTAAATGAGGTAATTTGACACCAGTTTCTTTATTTTCAAAGGCACCAACTAAACCTCCTCCTTTGTAATCAATCAATACGAATTGAACTTCATCTGGATGAAAATTAATTGCCATAGATAAAATATAAGTAATAATAAATTCACTTTTTCCAGAACCTGTCATTCCAGCAATTAATCCATGAGGTCCTTGGGCTTTTTCATGCAAATCTAATTTAAAATCTTTGCCATTCATATCAACCCCAATAGGAACTCCTAAACTAAGGACTGGATTATTAACTTTCCATCTTTCTAATGGGTTTAGTTGTTCTATTTTACCTACGTGATACATCTCCAAAAAATTAATCATTGTAGGAATATTATAATTTTCACTTTTGTTTTTGATTGGAATATTAGCAAGTCGAAGACTACAGTAATCTAAATCCGTTTGTTCTATTTTTTCAATCGTAAAGTTTCTTTGTGTGTCTTTACTTAATTCATTTTCGAAAATTCCACCTTTTTGGAAATCATCCAGACTGATAAAAGCCTTACATTGAGTTGGTAAATTTGCTAAATTTGGATGAAGAATTAATAAACTAAATCCTAAATTTCCCTCTACTTCTAAAAGTTCATTTATAATCGAATAGTCTTTTACTAATTTATAATCATCCGTAATAATCAAATAATAGGTCTCATAGTTTTTATATAACAATTCTCTATTGGCTGATATTTTTTCGCATTGTTTTTCTCTTAATCTTAGTATTTTTTGAAGATAACTAGAAACTTCCACACCTTCTTCAAAATTCGTTGCGATAAAACGAATATCCCTATTATCGCTAAAGACATGAGGCATTAAATTCATATATTCCCAATCTTTTTTTCTAGCCTTGTTCGTTAAAATTACTATTTTTAAGTCATAGTGACTATGAAGTGCAATAATTTGTAAGAGTAATGCATCAATATAAGGTTTTGTATATTCGTATTTTCCTGTTAAAGCCAATATATTTTTTTCAATTAAAGATTCTACTATGGGTGCATTTTCTATTTCTTTATATTTATTAACAATAATCCGCATTTTTTCTTCTAATTGATCTTCATCTTCAATGCTAAAATGTTCCCCAGGATAGTCTAATTTTATCTTTAATGGAACATTTCCTAATCCTAGTCGTACTGTTAAAAAATCTTTTTGATGAAGCTCTCTTTCCCAAAGCTTTTTACTACGAGTGGCAATTAAATTATAACATTCATTTGAGCTCATGCTATTTGCTAATAATATATTTTTTTGTTTTTCTGAAATTGATTTTAATTCTTCTTCTTTTTTAATTAGATATTCACCATATTTTTTTTGCATTTTCGCTTTCTTCTTTTTTAATTCCTTTTTTGAAAAAGAGCGATTTAATGAAGGCCAAACCATAGTTCCAGCCATCATAGAAATGGACATTACTAAAGTAGGTAAAATATTAATGAATTCTCTATTTCCTTGACTCAACTGCATAAATGATACTAAAAGCATTACAAAAGAAGTAGAACCCATTGTAATCATAGGGCCTATTGTTAAATACCAAGGAGATTGGTTACTGTCATCAATTTTTGGATGATCTTCAATCTGAACTACTTCTGGTTCAATTGATTCCATAAATCTAGGAGAACGGACAAAATAGTCATTTTCCTCATATAACTCTATTTCTTCTTCCTCTTCTTGTGAAGGCGTAATTTCTTCATACTCTTTATCTACATATGGAGATAAAGCTTTTTTATCATAAGTCACACTATTTTGGGGATTATTTATTAAAATAGAGTTCTCTAAAATAATTAATTTTAATCCCATGGCAAAAATGACATCTCCATGATTTAATCTAGTAATTCCAGTTACGATTTTATTATTGACAAAGATGCCATATTCACTTTTTAAAGGTTCTATAATCCAACTAGTTTTTTGATAAGTCAACTTTATGTGAGTTGGGGCTAATAGCCGGTTTTGGCAATGAATTGTATTTTTAGGATCCGATCCTATTGTAATTTGCATATCTTTGTTTACTGTTAATCTTTTCATAGTAGAATCATTTACAGGACAAGTATATAAAATAAGATAGCCAGGTTCATCCTTTACTTTTAAAAATAAAAATTGATAGTCTTCCAAAACAGCAGATCGAACAATCTCATCATTAATCATAATCTTTACTGTTTTGTTACTATAAGCAACCCATTGACCATTATTTTCACTAATATTAATTATATTTTTTTCATTGTTATTTTCATCAATATCTTGAATCCAATAATTTCCATAAATTTTAGAGGGTAACGTAAAACTAATTTGTTTTTGTTTGCTAATTACATATACAAGCATAGTAAATACCCTCCTATTCTTGTATTCATTATAACTTTTTTCGACAAAATTAGCAACCAAATCGTTAAAGTTCTTTTTTAATTTTATCTTTTTTTAGACAATTGTAAAGGGATTTCATAAGTGTTTGTAATCTTTTCTTCTTTTGTATCTTCTTTACATAGTTCTTTTTGAGTAAATAAAAATTGATAATAAAAACGTTTTTCTTGATTCATAATTTTAGGAACTACGTAATTATTAGAATGATAATTATAATAAGCATTCATAATTGAGTTTGGTTCTTTATTCTTAAATTTTTTTTCTAAATACTGATTACAAAAATACTCTCTAAATTGTGAAAAAGTCTCCTCCTCTATATTTAAATAGATATCATTTTGTTTTTCAATCGCCGCTTTTTGACATGAGGAATAATAATCAAATAAATCGAGCATCGCAAAATTATCCTCTAAGCTCATTTTTTCTTTTTCATTTAAAATAACCAAATTCGTAAAAAAGATTTTAGACAACTGCTCTTCTACTTTTGAATATAGCGCTTCTACTCCTCCTTCTTTATAATTGTCCCATAACTGATGAATTTTAAGTTCATAAACATACCAATTTGATGGAGACATGAGCATATCGTAACACTTTAACATTTTTAAATTATCAATGAATGACTTCATTTCATCTTTATAAACAGGGAAACTCTGAACAAAAGAAATGGGATCTTGCTCGATCATATTTTCTAAGATTTGATCGATTTGATAATCCTCATTCAGTCCTAGAGCAATTTGAAGCATCGTCAACAATTCATCATAACAGAAATAAGTAGTTTGACTAGTATCCATCTTTTCACAAGAATATAACTCTGCATAAATCTCATTCAAAAAGGAAAAAAAGAAACGATTATTAGATCCTAATCCATATTCCTCATCTGAATAAGGAGTAGTCACATTGATTCCATCATGAACTCTAGAAAAATCGTATTTTGTATTTTTATTTTCACAATTGTTAATTGCCACATGAAAGTCTTCATGAAAATCAATTTGTTTTTGATGCTTTTTTTTCATCTGTTCATAATATGGGTAGTAAACCATTTCAGCAGAATTTGTCGTTGCAATTAAAGAAGGTTCTTGAATGATATTTTCAAACATCGCATATTCTTCTAATTGACAGGCTAATTTTTTTAAATCATAATCTGGGAAATCTTGTTTTAGTTTTTCAGTAAATTCCTTTAGATGAATTATTTTTTCTTTGATTTCTTCTTCTGTTAAACTATTATTTAACCATTCTTCTTCCAATAAACTATTTTTATAAATTTGACTTACCAGTCCATTCCAATCGATTGTATTGGTTTCCTCATCATAAAATTTACTATTTTTATGATTTATTTTTTCTTCTGTAATTAAATTTGAATAAGCTTCTGTTACACTTTTAGAATCAATTCCTAAAACCTCAATATAAGGAGAATCATAAGAACTTTGATTCATGTAATCTAACATTTGAATCGCTTCTTGGGATAAATTATTTTTCTCTTCCACCGGAGTGAGGAAATCATCCAAATCTTCATATTCTTTTACTATTTTATATTTTGAATTTTCGATACTCTCTTCTTTTTTTAAGATAGGATTCGGTATCAATACGGCTGCTAACCATAGGAGATAACCACGAATCATGACCTTCTTTGGAGAAATTTTCTTTCTTTTTTTCATTTTTTCTTCCCCCTTTTGATTGTCGCTTATTATAACAAAAAAAGAAAAAGTTTTCAAGTTTTTAGTTTTATGTTAAAATGATTGCAGGAAGTGATACGATGAAAACCATATTAACTGGATTAAGACCCACTGGAAATCTTCATTTGGGACATTATTTTGGCGCTTGTCAAAATTATTTAAAGATGCAAGATGATTATGAGTTTTATTTGGAGATTGCCGATGTACAGGCTTTAACTGATCATTTTAACGATCCAATGAAAGTAAGACAAAATGTTTATGAGATTACCATGGATCTATTATCAATTGGACTGGATCCAAAAAAGGTAAATTTCTTTATTCAATCTAAAATCCCAGAAATTGCTGAACTTACTGTCTTCTATTCCAATTTGGTAACCGTAGCCAGATTGGAGAGAAATCCCACAGTAAAAAGTGAAATTGCTCAAAAAAAAGAGCTTTTTGGACATCACGGAGAAAGTATTACCTATGGCTTTTTAGGATATCCAGTCTCTCAAGCTGCCGATATCACGGCTTTTTCTGGAGAACTTGTCCCTGTAGGTGATGATCAACTTCCTCTGTTAGAACAATGCAGGGAAATTGTTCGAAAATTTAATTCCATTTATGGAAACACATTAAAAGAACCTCAACAAGTATTAAGTAATATAACTCGTGTAAAAGGGTTAGATGGAAATGAAAAAATGGGAAAAAGCTTAGGAAATGCCATTTTCCTAGTCGATAGTGAAGAAGAAATTCAGAAAAAAATTATGAATGCCAAAACAGACCCCCAAAAAATAAAAAAAGAGGATCCTGCAAATCCAGATATTTGTATGGTTTATTATTATCATCAATTAGTAAATAAAGAAAACGTTTCTACTGTATGTAGTGAATGTAAAAAAGGACATCGGGGTTGTGTTGCTTGTAAAAGAGAACTTATTCAAGCAATGAACGACTTTCTTCATCCAATCAAAGAAAAAAGAAAATATTATGAACAACATCCAGAAATAGTAAAAGAAATTTTAGAGACAGGAACGAACACGGCCAAAAAGAAAGCAGAAGAAACCATAAAAAAAGTAAAATCGGCGATGAAAATTGACTATTGAGCCTATTTTACTTTTTTCTTGTTTGAAAGTTTTAAAATATGAAATAATTCTAAATATTTTTCTGTAAAATTGGTATCTAAATCATTTAACAACTCTAAATATTTTTCTTCTATTTTTTTATTGCTATTATGAAAACATTCTTCATACATATAATTTATTTTATGATAATTTTTATTTGAAAAACTCGCTTTTAAATCTTTCATTAAATAATTTCTTACAAATTCCTCTTTTCTTGTTAAAAAAGAGGCATCTGGAAGTGTTTTTTTTACTTTATAGGTAAGTTCAATTGTACTTAAAGAACTGGTAATGTCTAACAATTCTTCTTCCTCATCTAAAAGAAGAAAACTTTTATAACAATTTACTCCTTTTTCTGAAAATTCAACGGCAAGTACTCTAGATAAATCCGAAAATAAACATGCATAAGGAATTGTCTCTTCTCCATTTTTCATAAATACTTCTGTCTTATTGTAAATTTCTTCTAAAAATTCTTTATCAATAATGACTTTTTTCGTTAGAAAGTCAGATAAAGTTTTTGAAGAAACACGAAATAAAGGCATTTTTTTTATGTGTTCAATATCATCTTTTTTATCCCATTCAAAAAATTCATACGCCCTGCAATCAGAAAAATTTAGAACTATATCATATACATTGATCATTTCCTTCTCCTTTATAAATTACTGTTGTGATGATGAGAAAACCAATTAACGTATAGTAACACTCCAATCTAGTAGAAATATAGGAAAGATATTCAGAAAAAGTATATCCAAAACTTAATAAATTTAGATAAGTAATGATATAGGTACAACCAATAGTCATAAGACCAAATCCTACTAGGAAGAAAAAGATTCTTGTTACCATAAATACTCCTCATTTATACTTATGATTTTCCTAGTTATAGTATACAAATTATTTTTTAGATTATACAAAAAAAGAAATGGAACTTCCATTTCTAGGCAGCATCTGTTGATTTATAGGTTAAAGTCACATCTCCAAATTTAACATCAAAACTGTCATCGGCCATGGTTGCCTCTTTTTCATAAGAGATTGTCACTTCTATTTTTTCGTATTTTCCTTTGCTAAGAAGATGATTTGTAATTGCAGAATCCGTATCTGTCTTCTCTAAATTCTCTCCAACTTTAACTTTTAGTAAAATGCCATTACAAGCTTGTTGACTCGAAGAAGATAACGTGCTTTCTACTTTTGGAGTACAAGTTTTTTTACTGCTCTCACTACTGACATTTGCATAAATAATTTCTTTTAAATAGGCATCATATTTTCCTGTATTGGCAATATAAAATGTATAAGTTGCACTTTGCCCTGGTTTTGTAAAGACAACATGAAGTCCCGTTATTTTTACTTGATTTCCCTGATTGGTAATTGTGGCATTCGATGCTGTGATTCCATCTTCTTCTGGACTCGTCGTTGGCGTTACCGCTCCTTCTAAAAGAGATCCATCTTTCGTAGAAAATTCTACTCTAAAGGTATCTTCCGGTTGAACGGTTGCAGAGGAAGAAATTTTTAATGAAGTTGAAAAAGCAGCAAAACCTAATGAAATTCCAATAACAGCAAGTAATATAGCCACTATAGAGATGATTCTAACTTCTCGATCATTTTTCATATTTTTCACTTCCTAGCCTCACTATCATAAAAATAACATATTTTTATGAATTTGAAAATACAAATTTTTACAATTTTTCAACATCTTCTTGTAATTTAGCCACTTCTACTTGATTGATCGTTGCAAACTTTTTCGTAATTTTATCTGCTGTAATAGAAACATTTTCTACATCTTTATTGACCGCTTGAATACTTCTCGATAATTTATCCCAACGTTCTTTATATCTAGAAAATTCCAATCCCAATTTGTTTAACTCCTCATGAATAATAGAAGTATAACGATCTCTCTCGATATTCTTTACAATCATCTCTACGACTGTCAGCGTAGAAATTAACGTCGTTGGCGATGTTAACCAAACTCGTTTTTTATAGGCATAGTTAATTAAATCTTGATGATAGGCATTAATTTCTGCAAAAATCGCTTCTGCTGGTAAAAATAAAATTGCCTGCTCAGAGGTAACCCCCGGAATAATATATTTACTACTAATCGCATCAATGTGTTTCTTTACATCGGATTTAAATAACTTTTCAAATCGATCTCTTTCTTCTTTTGAAAGAGATTTATCTACCATCATTTGATAATTTTCAAGTGGAAATTTAGAATCGATAGCAATGGTACCCAATGGTTCTGGTGCAAAAACGACACTATCGGCAACGACCCCTGTTGGAAGTTGATATTGCAAGCGATATAAAGCATCATTTTTCTCACCAAAAACACTGACTAAAATATGTTTTAAATTCACTTCTCCAAAGATTCCTCTACTCTTCTTATCCGTTAAAATTCCCTGGAGAGAAACAATATCTGTAGAAAGCGTTTCTATCTTTTTCTGAGCTTCATCAATTTTACTTAATCTCTCCATTACGGAAGTAAATGTCTTATTTGTCTTTTCAAAATTTTGATCTAATCGTTCATTTACTTTTTCATTAATTAAAAGAAGTCTTTTTTCTACTTGTTCGTTCAAGGTCGTAAAATCTTGATTTAAATTTCTAGATAAATCACTCTTAAAATCGCCAAGCTCCTTCATCATATTGACTTCGAATCGGCCCAGACGCTCCGTAATATTACTTTCGTTCATATTTTTAAATAAAGAAATTACAACTAAAATTAAAATAAGAACAAGTAAACCAATGATTACATATTCCATACTCAACCATCACCTTCTCTTACGATTTTTTTCTAGTTGTCGATCCGATTGACATACTGGAATTTCTACGATTTCTCCAAAATCTTTTCTTCCTTTAATATTCTTTACTTTTTCTAATTTATTTTCTTTTTCTGTCAGTAATAAAACTTCTCCATTCGGCATAATGGTCATATGATAGGCATCCTTATAATAAGAAAGAGCAGAAGCATTTTCAATTTTAAAATCTTCAAGTTCTCTTAAAGAAATATTATAACATTCTTCACGAATATGATATTTTTCTTTATAGGAAGCACTCAATTCTTGATCTAAACTATGTTTTTTTTCTTGATGAATATTTCCAAAAACGACAATATCGTGACTTTCTTCACCTAAAACATTTAACAATCGATTGGTATCGACTTTTATTCCTCCCAAAGAAGGAGAATTCTTCATGGTCCCTGCTGAGATAATCTTATCTAAGACAATTACTTCTTCGCCACTTAATTTTCGATGTGTTCCTAAAATATAAAAGGGATAGTCATTTAGTTCTTTATATTTTTTTATGGCATTTACTAGAAAAGAATATTCTGACGTAACTTCTGTACTTAAATAGACTACTTCATCGTTATCTGGAATCATCGCTGGTGAAATCATCACTTTCTTATAATCAAAATTGGTTCCCACTTCTTTTTCATAATCTTCCATAAAAGGTAAATGGTCAAAATTTTCTAAAATTTGTTTCATATTTTTTTGCATAGTATTCCTCCTACTCAATTCCTGTTTTCTTGCTAACATATTTGGATACAAGATAGGCAACAATCATCATGACTGTAATCATAATCAACGTTTTAATATCTGTCATACTCTCTAAAAAACTGGTTCCAATAAATCCCCAAAAATAAACGAGAGAAATTTTTCCTATTAAAATAGAAAATAGAAATTTCTTCTTAGAAACATTGGCTAAACCAGAGACAATATTGACTAAAAAGGCTGGTGTAAACGGAAGGGCAATCAATACCGTCAAATGACCCAAGGGAATTTTTTGAAACTTCTTAATACTTTTTTGAATTTGTTTTGCATTTTTTTTCGATAAAAAACGATCAAGATATTTGCTTAAAAAAGAGGAAAAAAGAAGATAAGAACAATAACAGGCAAAACAAGTAGTTCCCCAAGAGAGAATAAAACCAAAAACGTGACCAAAAGCATTCATATTTAAAGTAATAAACACACCTAAAGGTAATACTGGAATAATAGATTCTAAGAAAATTAGGAATATTCCAGCAAAAGGTCCACACATTTGTAATAAGTTAGTTACTTGTTCTACTGCATCACTGATTATTTTTTCCACTTTGTTCACCCTATTTATATTATAATACAAATTCTTCTATTTTAAAAGAAAAAAGCATGTTCATGCTTATTTTTTATAACTTTGATAGCCACCCTCGACATTATATACATCATACCCAATTCTGCTTAAATACTGAACCATTTTTTTACTCTTAGAACCATATTCACAAAATAAATAATAACGCTTTTTTCTCTCTAAATATTTTTCTGGCATCGCATAAAGAAAATTACTTGGAATATGGATTGCTCGAGGATAACTTCCCAGTTGATAAGAATAATGATCTCGAATATCGATAATTTCACTATTGGAATCGGATATTTTCTCTAATTCAGAAAAAGAAATAGACTTCACTATAAACACCTCATTATAGTATAGATCTTTTCTTTTTTTTGGAAACGGCATTGGCCTTTATCTAATTTTATAAGGATCTTTTTTGGTTCCTTTTCCACTTTTATACATCGCTTTGTTGCTCAAATGAACCACTGGACGAACTTTTTGATCATTGGAAGCATTCATACTTTCAATATAACCACTTTGAGAAACTCGATAAACTTGATATGAATTTTCAGGATTTGCGGTAATTAACCACCAATTATAGTTGATTTTCAAATAGTTGTAGTTTTGACAACTTTTAGACATTAAAGAAGTACATTTAGAATCTAGACTAGCATTTAAATAGTCAGAAGCGGTTAATAATCCTATTCTTTGAGATTTCTCAGTAACAGCACATTCTTTTGAATTATCATTCGCAGTTTCTGTTTTGGCTCTTTTTCCTACACATAAATCAAAGGTTACTAATTTTTTTCGTGCTTTTTCTGTTAATACTTTTTCATATTCATCATTAGAATAGTAAATATCCGCTAAATAATCTTTCATTCGGCTTAAAGTATAATCATTAATTCCCGTATTATATTTTCGATCGGTATTAAAACGGTTATCCCAATCTGTGGCTTCACCAACCATATCTTTAATTAATACCGCTTCTCCAGTGGCAGTAATTTTGACAATTCGCCAAAGATTTTCTGCCTCTTCATCTAAAGCGATATAATTCTTTACATTCTCTCCACGATAGACATATTCATTGTTCATATTATAAAGACCATAACCAGAGGTTACCACGTTTTCTTTTTTTGTTACTTCTTTATAAAATTCTGTCGTCGAATACGCTTTTCCACACTCCAAATAAGGAGTATAAATATAATCTCCACCATTATAATCAACTTCTACTTTTCCAAGACAATGAACCCCTTCTTTTAAATATTCACTTAATGGTTTCATATATTCATTTCTAACCAAAATATCTTCATCGACCGCTTCTACTGTGTCATTTGATTTTGGTAATCTTCCTTTATGAGCATCATAATAGCGAACGGCTGCATTTTTCATTATGTTTTCAATCTCAACGTACGAATATTCTTTTTTTATAAATAAAGATAGAATAAACAAAATAAGTAGTATGAGCAAGACCACTCCCAAAACAATTCCAAAAATCATAAGCATTCTCTTTCGAATTTGATCATGATTGGTATTATTCTTTGGTGGATTGGATGATACTTTTATATTTTGATTATTTGCTGGAACATTCTTTTGATCTTTGCTTTGTTTTTCTTTTTCTTCTTTATTTTCTAACTCTAATTTCATAAAATAACCTCTACTCTCTATCGTAAATTCATTATATCATTAATTATCGAAGAAATCATCAAAAAAGTCGTCATCATCTAGATCATCATCAATTATTAAAGATTCTTTCTTCTCCTCTATTTTGTGATATAATTCACTATCTTGATCTCCAATAACTTCAAGATTACTTTCTTGTTTTTCTTTTTCTGCCTCTTGTTTATTTCTTCTTTCCTCTTCTTCTAAGGCTGCAATCTTAGCATCAATTTTCCGTACTAATTCATCCACGTTAAATGCATTGTTTTCCATTTGAGGAGGTGGAAGAGGTTCTTTTTCTTCTGGTAACTTTTCTTGTGGTGGTTTAGAATTTTCCACTTTTTCTTTCATCATCATCTGAGGAGGTAAAAATGGCATTCCTGGTGGTAACATCGGTCCATCTCCATTTGGCTCCTCTCCAGCGGCATTCATCATTTCCATTAATTTTTTCTTTTTTTGTTCTTTGACAAAAGCTTTAATATCAAACGTATGAACTTGCTCTTTTTCACGATGTGGATATTTTGCTTTTGGATATTTTTTACCCCAATCAATTTCAAAATTTGGGACAATTTTGGTCTTAAATGGTTGCATTCTTTGACGGAGTACAATAATTTCATACATTTTCATTCGCTGCAAATCACTGATCGTTACCAGTGGGGTCGAAGCGGTTTTATCTTCTTTTTTCGATTTCACTTCTCCACACATTTTCGATAATTCTTCCAAAGTTTTTAACTCGGATGTAATTAGATAAATCAAATTTCCACAGTTTCCTCGAATCGTTTCTGCATCCTGTTCTCCATAAACAGAGACCAATTGGGCAAAATTCTGAATAATCATAGTAAAACGAATTCGACGTGATCTAGCAGCGGTAATCATTGTTGTGATATCTTTTAATGGTGGCATATTTGCAAACTCATCTAGCAAAAAGTTTGTTTTTACTGGTAATTTTCCACCATTTTCTTGAGCAACATCGATCAATACTTCGTAAATTTGCTTTAATAAAATTGTAACGAGAGAATGATATGTTTTCTTTTCATCATGAATGACAATAAAAACTGCCGTTGGTTTTTTTCCGATTGTCGATAAATCAACATCGCTGTGGCTTAACATTTCACTTAAATTTTCTCTGGAAGCGAAAAGTTTAATCTTCTGTTTAAAGACAGCCATAATGGATGCTTTCGTGTCACTTGCAGCCATGATTGTACTAGCAGCATTAATCGAAGCGGCACTATTTGGATCTTTGGCATTAAAATATTCTTTAATATAAGTTGAACCACCAAATTTTTCCTCTCCCACTGTCGTCGCTAAAGAAACACTGTTAATATTAATTTCGTTTTCTTTGGCATCTTCAAAAAGTCCTAACGTGACACCAGAAAAATAATCGGCTGAAGTTTTTTCCCAAAAAGGATCCGCATTAGAATTTGATTCATCATACAAAATATTTAAAGCTAAGTCATCTAGCAATTCAATAGCTTTATCTTGATTGCCCGATTTATACATTTTATAAGGAAGTTCCATCGGATTCCAAGCACTACCATTTTGTGGATCACGGAAATTGAGAAGTAATATTTGATATCCCTTATCTTTTAACATATTACTCATTTCTTCATAAATTTCACCTTTGGGATCGGTGATAATCATCGATTCTTTTGCTTTTGCCAAGCTGTGAACCATCGGTAAAATGAATCCTTGAGTTTTTCCTGAGGCAGTAGATCCGACAACTAAAGAATGATATTCTCCATTATCGACCCACATTTCTTCTTTATTTAAAAGAAGAGGAACTCCTGCTACCTCAGCAGTTTCTGCTTTAATTTCTACTCGATTTAATTGGGCTTTCATCTCTTTATCTTTTGCCCATCTAGAATAACCTTTATCTTTTTTTCCAGCTTCAATGCCTAGACCTTTTTCTCTATCGAAAAAGTAAGAACTGACACTGATAAATAATCCCCCTAACGATAAAAGATACAAAACAATCGTCGTAAGAATATATTTCGGAGCGAAAGCAGGAAGTGGATTTAATCCTGATAAATAACCCTCTGATGCAAACGTAGATAAATTAGCAATACCTATCGCAACAACATATAACAAAAAAATAGCAAAAATAACGAACATAATAATATCTTCTTTTTCTGCTCTAAATTTTAATTTCATGAGTCCTTCACTCCTTCTCATTTTATTATATCATTAATTATGAAAAACTGTCATTAATTACTTGAATTTATTATTCTTCTGATGTTTTCTATATAAGAAAATAGCAACGACTAAAACGATTCCACCAACGATTCCTAACCCAATTAAAGTGTCTTTCATCTGTTTTTTAGTCATTTGTTGATTGGCTTTTTTTTCTTTTAGATTGAAAACCATTTTAATAGGTCTATGTTTATAGTTTTCTTCATTTACTTCCCAAGTATAAGTATGTCCTTGGTGATAATCGGCATTTTCTTCTAATACTTCTAAATCTGTCGTTATATGAATTACAATAGAATCTGCCTCTTTTTCTCCATCTTTATATAGACAAGTAACTTCATCACTTGTAGTAATTGAAAGTGTTTCCTCTGTTTTTACAACAGACTTATTATAATAACATTGTCCAATCGCATTTGAATTTTGAAGTTGTACAGGATCTACATAGGTATAATTATAATTTAATTTTAATTGTTCTTCATTACTGTCTTCCGTAATATCATAGTAGTGTGTTACTCCTGTATTCATATTGAAGAAGGCCGATTGTCTGATTCCTTTTAAATTTTCTACAATTCCCTTATTTTCATCTGTATTCTCATAAATAACATCAATACTTTCCGTAACTGAATCTTTTTTTATGGTCAAATTATATTCTAGAGTACATCCTGTTAACAAAAAGATTGAACAAAATAATAAGATTTTCTTTTTCATATTACACTCCTAACTGACAGGTTCCAAAGTATAAATATAACCCACAAAATTATAATTTCCTGAATAATAAGGTCCATAAGAACTATAGAATTCTTCTAAGGATTTTACATTCGATTTAAAGTTGACACAAGACCAACTATTTGGACAACTCGTCGTGTTATCGGCCCAACCTTCCGTAATCGTTACGCTTTTGTCTGTAACATCTTCAATGTAGGCCACATGACCATACCAACCTGATTTTTTCCAAACGATAATCGATCCTGCTTTAATGTCTTTAATATTGGTACTACCATGAAAAAGATTAGAAGATACTGCATTTGCATACCAATCGCCTGCATTAGCATAGATAGATAACAAAAGATCTTGAATATGTTTTGCTTTTGACTCTTCCATTAAACCTTTGGATGCCAAATCTAAAACAACTTCAATCGCACGACCTTGAGCATACCAAACACATTGCCCACGATTTCCTGTTCTTAACGTGAAGGCATAATCTTTTGCCGTTGGTTCTACGGTTCGAATATCCCATCCAGAATTACTAGTTCCTAAGCAAGAAGAGGAATTGGTCGTATTGACAGTGACATCCCATTTTTCCAAATCATAATCATCCATTAAACTAGTAATTAAAGAAACATAACTACTTGATGTCGCATAACCTGCTTTTTTAATGGCTGCAATTTGGCTTCGAGCATTCGATGCAGTAAAAACGCCAGCTTTACTATATCGACTATTTTCCTTTAAAAATTGCGAATGGTCATTTAAAGATTCATCTACACTATTATATACACGAAAATCATCCATAATCGTCGTATAAACGCCTGGCGTATACTCCTCTTGTGTTTTCATACTCACACATTCGCCTTTCCAAGATTTACTACATTTAATTCCAAACATATTATTATATTTCATTGATAATCCAGATTTTCCCCAACCACTTTCTAGAATGGATTGAGCTAAAGTAACGGAGGCAAAAACCCCTGTCCTACTGTAGTCTCTTTGTGCAACCGGACCCAAAGCATTAACATATTCCGTAGGACTCATCTTCGCAAGTTCTGAAGCTTGTAAATTTCCCTCTACACATATTCCATTATTTTTAGGTTCAATTAAATTATGATATGCTTCAATATATTCAAATATTTCAGAAGCAATGTTTTCATATCGATCGCTATTTTCATTTGGAAGCATCTTTGGCAATAAATCTTTTTTTAAATTTTCCACAAAAACATCTTTATTATATGAAACATTTTCTTCCTCATTCGCTGAATTTTCTGTACTCTCTACCATAGCATCAGCAATAGATCGGATCATATCTTCGTCCATATCTGTTAAAGTAAGTTTTTCATTATAGTTATGCAATATATATAAAGTAGCACCAACAACTTCTGGGTCAATTGTAATTCCTTTTTCTTTATATTCATCATTTATTTTAGAAACTCTTTCATATAATGATTTTTCTTCTTCAGAAGAAGTAGTATATTCTATATTTCCAGTATTTCCACCCGTTTCTGTATTTATTCCTAGCAATGTAGAAAAACCATTTAACAATACAATTATAATAAATGAAAATACAATAATAATTGAAAGAAGAATTCCACCTCCAATTAAAATAAATGGAAGTGCTTTTTTCAACAATCCAGTAACTTCAGCTGAAGCATCAACACTCTCATTATCTTTTTTCTTTTTGCTTTTATTTCTAATTCCTAAAAAATCTGGTCGTGAAGATTTTTTTTGTTCTTCCTCAACATTTTCTTCTTCGTTTTCTATTTCTTCCTCATTATTTTTATTTCGGTTATTTTGTCTACTTCTTGGTGGTGGAAAAAAAGGAAGTACATTAGGACCTAAATTTTTATTCAAGTTGTTCCCTATATTATTTCTATTTGCCTTATTTTTAGATAACTGATCTACTACTTGTCCACCAATTCCAGGAGCTACTTTATTGGCAACTCCTTTGGCAGCTTTTTGTTTTAAGGAATCTTTTGTATTTGTTTTTTCTTTAGATTTATTCTGAGAAAAATTTTCCTGTTTAGAATTTTGATTTCCCTTTTGGTTTTTTCTAGAATCTGGTGATTTTCTTCTAGCAGAATAAGAATCTGTAAAAACAGATTCTTTTTTTTGTCTTTGTCTTGGTTTTTTTTCTTCTTGATTTTGCATAACATCACCTACTTCTATTTAGACTCTTAGAAACCTCCACCAGTTCCAAAAGAATCTAATTCATCCTGAGTTGCAGTAATATTAATACGCATTCTTCTATTTCCACAAACGAATAATGCTTCTCCTTGAGAATATCTTTTTATACTTTCTTTTTCGTTATCATTTAAATCAACTAATAAGGATAAGTCCTCTACAGCTTGTTTACGAAGACCCATAATTAAATAATAAGAAGCATTATCAAAAATTGCTTTTCCTTGTGTAATAACAGATGGATCACTGAAGTCACTTGGTTGCTGTGTAATAATAATTGTTCCTGTATTATATTTACGAGCACGTCTTTGTACTTGTGCTAAAAAATCTGCACCTAATACATTGTTTTGTCCCAATAATACATGAGCTTCATCCACCATTAAAATGGTATCTACTGAAAAGTCTAGGCATAGACCCCAAGCATATTTCAAAACGTTAAAGAATAAAGCGTTTCGAACATTACTATCACTATTCATCAACTCTTTGATGTTAAATACCATAAAGTCACTTTCAGCACTAATTGTAGTGTGACCATCAAAATAGAATTTTAACTCCTTAGTTATTGGTCTTACTTTTAATTCTAGACGTTCCATAATATCTCGTTCTTGTGTCTGTTCTGTCATTGACATTAAACGTCCACGAATTGTTGCATAAACATCGCTAAACGTTGGATAATCATTTGATGTAAATTTAGAAAAGTCGGTATTAAAATCGATTCCAAAACGTTTATAAGTATCTTGAACAATTTCACTAAACATCGTTAAAACATCTTCTGTAATAGAAGGATCATAATATTTCATAAAAGCCTTTAACGATTGTAAAGTTCGGGTTAGAATGGTATACCCAAGTCCTTGTTTAATTTCTTCATCATCGGCATCGATAATCACTTCCAGTGGATTGATCATTCCATATTCTCCACCTTTACCAATATCGATAATATCTCCACCGAAAGTTCGAGTGATCTCTTCATATTCATTTTCGGGATCGATTGCAACAATTTGAGCACCATTTCGAATATGACTACGAAGCATTAATTTGGCTGCCGTCGATTTACCAGAACCAGAAGTTCCTAAAATAATCATATTGGCATTATTTCGATTATTTTCTTTTCGAATTTTATATAAGAATTGATTGAATAAAATAACTCCTCCAGAAAAATCTACACCAAGTAATGTTGAAAGTCCTGGATCCTTAATACTATCAAAAATAAATGGATACATAGCAGCAATCGTCACAGATGGAATTGGAGTTCCGATCCTTTCTTCTACATCTTGTCGTGGAAAAATTGGTAAAATGGATTTTAGTACTTTTTCCTGTTCAAAACGTAATGAAATTGCCCGTAATTCCATTGCATCTAAATAGTTTTTTACATTGGTCTTTTTTAATTCCAAATCTTCTTTAGTATCTGCTGTAATCATAATGTGCATTTGAAAATCAAAGATACGAGCCTGACTTCCCGCTAACATGGAAGTGAAATATTCCAAACTTTCAGCATCCTGACGAATTCTTTCTCTTGCCGTTTGGTCTCTTTCCTGATTATAACGTTCCCTTAAATCAGCGACTTGTCTATTTAACATTTTGGACATTGTAGAAAAAGGAACAGGGATATGCTTAACAACGACTTTTATTCCTGGCATATTCGTTAGCGTAGATAAATATCCTGGGGAAATATATTTGGGATAAGAAACGACAGTCAATATTGTCGCATATTTATCACTGATAAAGAAATCACTAGGTGAAAAACTAAGTCCCTTCGGTGCAAGCTGTGATTTTAAACTAATACTCATAAAGGCATCACCGTCCCAAATTCAGTAGAAATTCCTCCATTTAAGAAGTTATCTAAAATAATTCGTAAATCGTCATTATTTGCTTGTGAAGCATTTAAGCCACAACCTGCAAGACCATTAATTAAAAGTCGTATTTTCTTTTGAATCATATCTTCTTTTGTATCTTTAAATAAAATATAGTATTCTGTATCCACAATATTATTATTAATAAAAGTGTTCCCTTTTTGAATATCTTGCATAATCAATTTTCTTATTGCAGGAGACTGAGTATCATTATATAAAAGTTGTAATTGTGACATGTAAACAGAAATATCTACCGGTCTATCGGCAACCACTAACCAAAATTCAAAATCAATCATATTGTAAAAATTGCGAAGAGCAATTAATACATTATTTTGAGCATCGGGATCTAAAATAAAGATGTTTCTTGGAGTAATTTTCACTCCTGTTACTTTTTCATTACTATTCGTAACAATCATTCCATTTTGAATAGATTTTACTGGTAGCCAGTCCTCAGTGTACTGACTTTGAATTTTCTTCGCCATATTCTACACACCAACCTTTCCATATATACTTTTGTCTACTTGTAATAAATTCAAATAATTCCATTAACACATTTAACATATTGTGATAATAAGGAATCGGTATCACTAAAAAGCCTGTAATTAATGCCGGTGCTAAAACTAAAACAGTAACAACGGTAGATGATAATGGCATAATGGCTAATAATATTACCGAAATAATAACACCTGTACCAAAAAGAATTAAGTCAAAAGGTCGAAATAAACCTAAAATTAAATTTCCCCTTTTTGTATTTGCTGGAATTAGATAATTCACTTTGTATCACACTCTCTTTCCATTCTAAACACTATCGATTGTACTATCTACATTATCATGAGTTGAACTTCCACCTTCTGCATTTTGAGTATTTGGCCTCCATTGGTTGCTACCAGTAACTCGTTGTCCAATACTTTGGTGTTCTCCTCTTCTGTCATCTCTACGAGCCATGTAACCTGCTGGCCCACCTCGAATATCTCCAGCAATACGCCCAGCTCTTTCTCTGAAACTTGGACGGAATTCTTCTTCAAAACTCGTACTAACACGATGGGTGTCACCAAATTTACTTGCTTTTTCATAATTAGATTTTGCTTTGGCTGCTGCTTCTTGTTTATCATACATATCTTTTTGAAGCATTGCTTGATATTCTGCTTTTTGTCTAGCAGACATATTTATTTGATCAGTTGCAGAATCATATACACCATAGCCTGCATTTTGAATTTCAAGTTTTTCTGGCATTGTTAAGCTATTTGGATCTTTGCTAAATCTATCATATAAATTTTTAGCCATATCTGCCTGATTGGCAGTATTGAACATTCTCTGTTTAGCTTCATTCAATCCACTTTTCGTAACACCATATCTTCTTGCAATTCCAATTCCAGCCCCACGAGCTAACCGATCACGAGCATTATTTACAATGCCACCCTTGGCTTTTGGATCTCCTGTTTTTAATTGTGCTGCCAAATCACGACCACTACCCCAGCCTAATGGAGCTGTTTTACCTTGAGCAGCGGCTTCCGAAGAAGCTTGTGTTGCATCAATTGCTGCAGCACCTGCTCCAGCGAATCCTGCTCCACCAAGTAAAGCTGCAGTACCAGCTAACATACCAGAAAGTCCAATATTACTCATACCAACGGATTTAATTCCTAAGGCACTTTGAATAAATTTAGGAGCTTGTTTTGCAAAAAATAACAGTCCTAAGAAAATAAATATGTATGAAAGAATTCCTACCATTCCTTCATTTTCTGGAATAACAATCCCATTTTTAACAATATCTTGAATAACCCAAAAAACGAAATATACAATTGCTAATCGTAAAAACAAATCTAAATAAGTAGATACTACCGCTTTAATCCAAGAAGCAAATGCGCCATCTTTTGATGCTTTCGGATCAATATAACTAATAATAGGAATCGGGGCAATTAATCTTAAAACAGCTAATTTAATTGCTCTAATTGCAATATCTAAGGTAAAGCTCAAGATAAGGAAAGTAAATACAATTCCCACAATTGCACCAACAAGTGGAGTATATGTGAAAATATATCGTGACCCTTCATCAGAATTGCAACTTTCATCAAGCATATCTAGAATTCCAGCTGGAGTAATATCATCTGAAAGGTACTGTTTTATATATTCTTGACTATTATTATCATTGCATAACCAATTATCAGATTCTAAAACATCTTCGGCATCAGCTCTTAAATTAATACGTATAAATCCTTTTAATATTATCGAAGCTAATTTCACTCCTCCATTTTTAATAACTTTTCTCTCAGAATCAGCGTCTTGATTTGGAGAACCAATAACTAATTTAGCAATTACATTTTGTTCGAGCACACGATCTTGTAATTCATAAAGCGTTCCAAATAATAATCCGTTTGCATTCAAATGTGCATTATAAGTCGATGATTGAGTTTCATCATCAGTACCTGAAGGAATATTCAAAGGCATTACCGCTACTAACATAACAAGCGCAATTAAAACTCTCATTACAATTTGAGAAAAACCTTGGCCACTTTTATCGCTGCCTAATTGATCAGGATTTATAATTACTTGAAGCAAACTGATGGCAAGTTTAAATAAAATAAAAATTCCTAAAACGATTTGAATACGACTATAAAAAGTCTTTAAAGTATCCCCTTGTAACAGTGTAGAAGAAGCTACATTAAAAAATATCTGATAAATAGCAGCTAAAAGATAAAAAGCTCCTCTATCAAACAAAGACAAGAATTTTCTAAGTATATCGCCTACCCAATCTGCTTCGCTATTATCGTATTGTCCCATTTTATCCTCATCTCCTTTTATCCTATTTTACAAGTAGGATCTTCAATTGAATCATTAATTAAATTAAATAACACTCCTATTAAACTTGGCAACAAAAATAACAATATTGCGGCCACTATTCGTTTGGCTAATTTTATCTGTGCTTTTTTCATACTTTCTTCATCTGATAACCATATTACTTTAATAAAATCAATACTGCTTAAAATAATAACTAAAGTTGGACCAATTATTTTAATATAATTCAAAATTTTTTGTATTAACCATGCAAAACTTCCTGATTCTTTAACATCACCAAATATTGTGCCACAAGATTGCTCTTTGTTATATTCATCAGGATCAAAATCATCAGTCATCATTTCGGCTTTTTTTAATTCAAGTGCTTTCACAACTTCATTAGCATCTATACTATTAATTTTTTCCAAAAATTCCTCCATTTCTTCTGTTGTAATTTTTCCTTCTTTTTCTTGATCATGAAAATATTTACCACAGTCATATATTTTTTTCATTATTGGAGTAGTTAAAAAAGGTTTGTTCGAAAGATAATTTTTCATAAATGAAGGAACATTATTTCCTTTTAAATAATCTGTCTGAAAATCTTTCTCAAATTTATTAGAAAAATATTTTTCACTATTATCTGAATTTTCTGCTAAAGTTTCGCAAGAGATGTCGCCAATATTCCATTTATTAAAATATTTTTTAACATCATTTTCATAATTGTAGTCTCTTTCTTTACTAACAAAGGTATTAGCTTTTTCACCAAAAGCGGTTCCGATATTACTTTTTTTCTCACAATATTTACCATTATTATCAAAACACAATTCATTATCACTATTTAAATCACTTAAATCTAAATAACCATACTTAGGGCAAGAAAAATTATCATTATTCAATTCAGTTTGAATATATATATTTTTTCCTTTGTTAGAAAAAATATTTGAAAGTGAATCTGGACCTTTTTTTTCAATTATTGCATCTGAAGATGTTGTTTTCCATTTTATCATCCAAGAGCCACTATAATAATAGTAAATGGAAATAGGTCTACTCCAATCAGATTTATATCCTCTGTAAACATTATTATAATTACAAATCAATAAACATTTTCCTTGATTTACACAATCATCTTCTACATAATCATAAGCATATGCATTTTTTGGTAACATTATAAACATAGATAAAAACAATAAAATTGATACAAAAAACATTTTCTTTTTCATAGCTTCACTCCAATAACGCACTATAATACAATTATAACAAAAGCACAAAAAAATAGCAATTGTTATTGCTATTTATTTTTACTTATTTGTGTAGTGTTACAATTGATGTGACACCGATTAGTATATACAAAAAGCGATTGATCCAGTAAAATGTTAATTAAACC
>CANQMB010000003.1 GCA_947624845.1 uncultured Bacilli bacterium | reverse complement strand
CAAGAGGCTGAAGAGGCGCCCCTGCTAAGGGTGTAGGTCGGGCAACTGGCGCGAGGGTTCAAATCCCTCCTGCTCCGCCATAATAAAATAAAGCTTGCCAAAGCAAGCTTTTTATTATGTCAAAATAGAGAGTAATGTTAATAAAAAATTATGAATCATGTGCATACTAATCGATGTAAAAATAGTATCGGATTGGAAGTACATATAAGCAAAAGAAATTCCCAAACAAGAATAAGGAATCGCATATAAAAGTTCTATTGGACTAGAAAAACTACTCACTACATGTAAAAGTCCAAAGACAATTCCTGAAAATAAGACAAATCCCCATTTACTTTTTAAAACATTTTTAAAAGCTTTTCGAAAAGTACACTCTTCAATTATTGGCGCAAAAATAGAGGCATTGAAAAGCATTAAGAAAGGAAGTGTTGAAATCATATTTTGAACAATTTTTTCATTCGTTGCCCCTCCCGCAGATAAAAAATAAGTAAGTACAACATTAGAAAGAGCCATCCCAATTAAACCGAAGAACCAGTAATGAAAACCAATATCCATATTCTCTAAAAAATGTTTTTTAAATTGTCGAAATTCCACTAGAAGCTCTTTTCTATAAACTAAAAAAATAATAAGAGTCGTCACTATATTAGAAAAAGTAGTCAAATAAATACTTACTGCATCACTGATATGATTGAAATCAATATGAAATAACAAAATTGGAATTAATTGAAAATAATTATTAAAGAAAAATAAAAAAACAATAAAGATACTTTTCAACACTTTTATTTTAAAATTTTCGTCTTTGTACATAAAATCACCTGAATAAAATATATCATAATTCTGTTATTTTGGAAATCTATTAATGAAAAATTGTCTAATTCACAATTTCTTGTTATAATATTTTAAAAAAAAAGAGGTGAATGAATGAAAAAATTTTTTAAAGGAATTGCATTAACGATTATCGTTATTGCGCTATCTTTATCTACAATGGCACTACTTGCTTTAATACCTGCAAAACAGATCGTAAGTAAACAGGCAATAAAAAAGATGATCTCTACTGTAGAAATTGAACAACTAGAAAAAGAAAATCCTGAACTCCAACAGGAAATAAACGAAATTTTAGAACCTATTTATAATGAAACAAGACCCCTTGGAATTGAAGATGAAACAATTATAAAAGTAATAGATTCCAAGCCAGTAAAAGATTTTACAGCAGATGTTACAAGTAATATTGTAGATTATATTATTACAGGAAAAAATCAAAAACTAGTCACAACGGAAAATATAGAAGAATTAGTAGGAGATGCAGTGGATGAAATAAACCATGAAAAAATATATGAAATAAACGATCAACAGAAACAGGAACTATTAAAAATAGTCAAAGAGGAAGTAGAAAAGAATCAAAATTTAATTCCAGACACAAAGGAAATAGATAAATCTTTAAGCAAAGAAGATCTACAGGCATTAAGTGTAATTCGCTTTATCTTAGGAACGAAATTACTCCTTTGTTTAATTACTACCCTACTCATTTCTATTCTTCTATTACTTGCCTTAAAATGGAAAGAAGCAAAATGGATTCAATGGAGTGCGATTACGATGTTGATTTCTTCGATTATTTCTGTTTTTATTACCGGTGTTTGCTGGATGGGAAACAACTTATTCTTTAAGACAGAATTACCTTATATCTATAAAATAATTAATCAAATTATTCGCAATAGTTTAATTCTTTCAGCAAGTGTATTTGGCACAACGATTGTAATATTAATTATTTATAAAGTTGTCAGAAAAAAAAGAACAAAAAGCAAAAATGAAAAGAAACCGATCGAGGAAAACGAAAAAAAGGAACTAGAAAAAATTTAGTTCTTTTTTTTGAAAAAGATTGAATTATCTAATAAGAGCTGTTATAATAAAAAATGTCAAAAGACAATGGGCTGTTAGCTCAGTTGGTAGAGCAACTGACTCTTAATCAGTGGGTCTAGGGTTCGAATCCCTAACAGCCCACCAAAAAGATAAAAACTCGGGAACTTCGAGCAAAAATAGAAAACGGCTTGTAAAAAAGTCGTTTTTATGTTACTATGAATGTGTCAAGGAAACTTGCATAAAATAAAAAAGGATACATTTGATTGGGGAAATCAAATGCAATCCCTTATTTAGGATAGCATCTGAAATCAACAAATGTTCTTAATACAAGAAAGAAGTTGTTATAGACTTCCTTTAGGACATCAGGAACTTCGAGCAAAAATAGGAAACATACTTAATAAAAGTATGTTTTTATGTTATTATAATAACGTATAATATATAATTAGTAGAGGTGCCCAAATGATAATTAGAAAAGCAAATTATGATGATGTGAAAATATTAAACCAATTTTTAACACTTTTAATAAAAGATGAAAGACAATATGACCTAGGAATCAATGAAAATTTTGTCGTTACTAATATGTATGAAAATTATATTGAAGACTCTAATAAATTGCTTATCGTTGCCGAAGAAAAAAATCAGGTTGTCGGTTATTTATATGGAATAATAAAACCAAATGATGATACCTATCAATATATAGTTGCCAAATTAGATGCCTTATATGTTGATTTGAATTATCGAAATCAGGGAATTGCTACATCTTTAATAGAACAGTTTAAAAAATGGGCAATATCAAAGAACGTAAATAGATTAGAAGTAAATGTATGGAGCAACAATATTCAAGCAAAACGCTTATATGAAAAAGCCAATTTTAAAACAACAAGTGAAACATTAACGATTGACAATTAATAAAGTTATCCTACTTCTTCTTTGAAACGAACACTCGAATTTTCGAGTTTTTTATTGCTCACATATTTTAGTCATTATATTGGATCGATTGAACAAAATTTTCTATAATTTTTTGATTTTCCACACTTTCAGAAAGCATTCTTTCTGGATGCCATTGTACGCCTACTTGAAAGGGATGATTTTTATTTTCAATTACTTCTATGAATCCTTCTTCACTAAATCCAGTTACATCAAAATGTTTAGATCCAGTTACTGTCTCATAGTGATAAGAGTTTACTAAAAGAAAATCTTTTCCAATTATCTCCTTTACTTTTCCCTTTTTTAAAAATACTAAATGGCGATGATTTTTTCCCAAATGATGAGAGTTATCCCCTATTTTTCTAATTTCAAATTCACTATCAAAAATAGCCATCGATTGCATTCCTTGACAAATACCTAATAGAGGTTTTTTTAATCTTAAAGCCATAGAAATAATCAAATCATCATAATTTCCTTTTTTATTTCCACCAGTTAAAAGGTATCCATCACACATTTTACATTTGTATTGAAAAAAATCGTTATCCTCTAAATCATCTAAGAGAATAATATCTAAACCATACTGTTTTGCAATCGAAAAATATTGTTTATTTTCCTCTTCCGTATTTTCTGGACGAATTAATATTCCTAATTTCTTCATATGAAAAAAATTAGAATCTTACGATCCTAATTTTCCTTTCATTCCTTTTAAGCTACCATGAGTAAATCCAGATAAAATATTAGTATCAAAAGAATGAGTTTTACTATTTCTTTTTTTATATTCTTTAATTGCGATTGTAATCATTTCATCTAATAGGCTCGTATAAGAAACTCCTTTGGCTTCCCATAAATAAAATGCTAAAGATCCAGGAATCGAATTGATCTCATTAATATAGATTTTTTTATTTTTTTCATCGATTAAAAAATCGATACGACAGCATCCAGAGGATCCTAAAGACTGAAATGCTTTCACTGCAACCTCTTCAATTTCTTGTTTCATTTTTTTCGTAAGATCAGCTGGAATCTTACGACTAGCGGACAACATTCCCTTGGAAGATTTCATTGGTTGCTTCGCACCCATTTTTCCTTTACCATTTCCTATATATTTATCTTCATAGGTTAAGAAATCTTTACTTGGTAATACTTCCTCAATCACACTCACTTCTTGTTGAGAAGAATTTCCTAAAATGCTAATATTTACTTCTTTTAAATTTTCTATTAATTCTTCAATGATAATTTTATGATCATATTGAATTGCCTCTTCAATTGCCTCCTGTAATTGCTCTTGTTGTCGAACTATTTGAATTCCGACACTACTACCAGTCAAAGCTGGTTTTACAATAACAGGATATCCTAATTTTTCTACTTTTTTCATTACAGATTCTGCATCTGCACGATATTCTTCATCATAGAACCAAAGGAATTTTGCCATAGGTAAATTGGCATTTTCAAAGATACATTTCATATAGACTTTATCCTGTCCTACAACGGCTGCATAAGTATCTGGTCCTACAAAGGGAATCCCAATGGTCTGTAAGTACCCTTGTAAAATTCCATCTTCGACATTCGTTCCATGAACAATTGGAAAAGCAATATCCAATGTTTTTACAGTACTTTTCATCAAACCTTTGCTCTGTAGCACAAATTCTCCATTTTTTCGATATAAAACTACATTTTTAGCATATTTTTTTAATAAATCTAAATCTTTATAATATTCAATATCTTTTAACATTTCTCCCGTATACCATTCATTGTCCTTCGTAATATAAATGGGAATAATCTCATATTTCTCTTGATCCATTTTGGCCATTGCCTGTACAGCAGAAATGATACTCACTTCATGTTCTACAGTCTCTCCACCAAAAATAACACCTACTTTAATTTTCATTTTATCAACTCCTATTCGTTATAGGTATCTGGCAAATCATTTTCAAATAGAGCATAAACATCTTTTTTGCCTACGAATCCATTAATATATGTAAAAGCATCTCTTACATCATTATATACAATTATACGCTTTTTATCAAAATTTTTTTCAACTAAACCATCATAAATAGGTTGCGTTTTCTTTTTTCCAATCAAAATGGCATAATCAACCACATCGGCAATTTGTTTTCCAAATTCAAAATTGATTTGTTCCTCATCTTTTCCTAATTCTACCATTCCCGGAGTGACAATCACTTTCACCCCTGGCATCATAGAAAGAACATCTAAAGCATTTTTAGCTCCTACTGGATTAGAATTATAATCATCGGCAATTTGATAAAATCTTCCCAAAGATTTTAATTCTAATCGATGAGGGATTGGTTTAATAAGAGAAACGGCTTTTTGCAATTTTTCAATAGAAATTCCAAATTCCACCCCGAGTGCAATACTAGCTAATATATTATAGACATTATGTTTACCCAATAATTTTGTTGTAAATGGATATTTCTTAGAATCTCCCTTTATACAAAGATCAAACTGCGTTCCCTGAGAAGAGCACTGAATATGTACTGCTCTAAAATCACAATCTTCATGATCAATTCCAACCCACAAAATTCTACATTTATTTTTTAAAGGATAACTTACTTGCTTCGGATCATCCCTATTTAATACCCCTACTCCATCTACTGGTAAAGATTCAATAAGTTCAAACTTCGCTTCCTGAATCGCTTTTTCACTACCAAAGCTTTCCAAATGGGCCTTTCCTATCGTGGTTAAAATTCCATATTTAGGTTGGACAAATTTACATAAATTTCGAATTTCTCCTTTCGTATAAGCACCCATTTCCGCAATAAAAATATCATGAAATTTCGTTAAATGATTATTAATCGCTATCATCAATCCATAATAAGTATTTAAATTTTTAGGTGTAGGTAAAGCATTATATTTAATATTTAAAATATCGCTTAAAATATTTTTACTACTCGTCTTGCCATAACTTCCCGTTATTCCAATTACTTTTAATTTACTCATCTCTTTTAGTTTATTTTTCGCTTTTTTTCGATAATAGAAAAACACACATTTTTCCGCTGGTTTATTGATAATATTACAAATGAACATCACTAAATAAATGAAATAAACCAGAATAACGACAATAAATATAATCAAAGAAGCGATTTTAACATTCTTATAATTTAAAATAAAGAAAATAAGAGGAATGAGCATAAGAAGTGTATAAGTTGTAATTAATCTTTTAATTCGTGAAGTAATATTAAACTTAATTTTTCCCTGTTCCTTTTTTTTCTCAGAATCTAATTGAATAATTTCAATTGCATAAAGAAAAATCATCATAATTAAGATCAACTGAGAAAGAAGATTAAAGTGAGAATTTAGGAAACAAAAAATTCCTGCCAACAATAAGATAATAAGTTCACTATTTAAAAAACTTTTCTTATTTTTCAGTAACCATTTTATATAACGATTATTTTCGTTATATAAATTTTGTTGTAACATATAAAGACTATGTCTTCCTTTATAAAGAATTGTAATAAAAATAATTAAAAATAGAAATAAGTAAAGGATCATAATTTCCCTCCTATAAAAAACTTTCCAAAATTTTCATCACAGAACCTAAATTTTCTAAATAAGCATAGTGAGTTCCTGGTATCACGATCAAAGCCCCATCTGAAAGTGCACTTTCCAACATTTTTTCTTCTTCATAGGTAACTTCTGAATCTTGTTCACCCCAAAAAATCAATGTAGGTTCTTCAATCGCTTTTGCATAATTTCCTAAATCTTCATTTACTACATTAACAAAAGTTTCTCGCAATTTCGGACTCGCTGCTTTATAATCTCTAGAACCAATATAATTTTTCATATATTCACCAAATTGATTCATTCCTGGAATCTTCTTTAGTGTTTTTAATATTTTTACTTTTAAATTATTTGAATTATAAACTTTAAAACAAGGACTTGCAAATAAAACAAGTTTTTCAATTGGATGATTGGAAGCATAACAAATTGCCACTCGACCTCCAAAAGAATGACCCATAATAATTGGTTTTTTAATTTTTAATTCATCTATCATCTGTTCTAAAACAATAGCATAATCTAAAACACCCCAGGCTTCTTTGGGTTCTTCACTGGCCCCAAATCCGGGAAAATCCAAAATGGTCACTCGATATTTTTGCTGCAATAAATCACCAAGAGGCCTCATCATTTCAATATTTTGTCCCCAACCGTGCAATAAAACTACATCTTTTCCTTTGCCATATTGAATATAATTGATCTTTGCTTTCTTCAAGTTTAATTCCATACAATCAACTCCACTATATATAATAGTATAGCAAAAGAGTTCTTCTATCACAAAAATTTTACACATATTTACACTTAAGTTTACGCCTCAAGAGAACGTTTCAATATCAAAAGTTGGGAAAGAAATACGAATGCTTCCCACCTCACTGGTTACAAAGTATTCTATGCCTAATTTTCTTAACCGTTCAATAATAACAGAATGAGGATGATGGAATCGATTATCAATTCCCGCTGAAATTAGTGCATAATGGGGAGAAACGGTTTTTAAAAATTCTAGGCAACTACTCGTTTTACTGCCATGATGTCCCACTTTTAATATTTCTACTTTGGGCAGTTGATATTCTCTTAAAATATTTTTTTCTGTCTCACAACTAGCATCCCCCATCAACAATATTTTTTTAGAAAAAACTTCCAACAATAATACAATACTACTATCATTCTCTTCTCCTAAATTTCCATTTAAAGAATAAAATGACATATCTCCCATCTGAAATGTTTGATCTTTTTTTAATTTTTCCACTTGATTTCTTTTTTGCAATTGTTTTTCTAAAAAATTTAAAGAATTGCTATTAATATAAATGTTCGATACTCTAAATTGAGACAGTAAGACATTAGCTTCTCCTAAATGATCATAATCTCCGTGCGTGAGAATTAAATAATCAATTTTCCGAATTCCCTTACTTTTTAAATAAGGAATCGTAATATTTTCTACTAAGCTCGTTGTTTTTTTAGAATAAGAAAATTTCCCACCAGTATCAATGAGCATCACCTGATTTTTTGATTTTAGTAAAATACTATCTCCTTGTCCTATATCTAACATATAAAGATAATTCGAATGAGAAAAATTCGGTAGAAAATAAAGAACGAAAAAGAAAGGAAAAAACAACAAAAAAGGAGCCGTTTTTCCTTTTTGCAAAGAAAAAAGAGAAAAACCAAAAATCAAGAAATAAAGAATTAAAATAAAAATAGAAGGTTTTCCAAAAATGAAAGTTCCAAAAGAATTATTCATAAGAAATAAAGAAGTTTTTTCTAATATCGAGATAAAATGAAAAAAAACAGAATCGAAAATGGGAAAGAAAAAAGTGAAAAAAGACAATGGAAAAAGAAAGAGAGAGACAAAAGGAACATAAAATATATTATAAATAATACTAAAAAAATTCAGTTCATAAAAATGCCAAAGACTAATAATACTTCCAGAAAAAAAGGAAAGAAAAGAGGTTCGTAAAAGTTTCGTAATATAATTTTTTCCTCGATTAATATAATCACTTCCTAAAATTAAAGAAAAACTAATAAGAAAGGAAAATTGAAACCCAATTTGAAATAAAAAATAAGGTTCAATAATTAAACAGAGGGTAAATGTGAGAATTCCTATATGAAATGGCTTTATGTAAAAATAGTAAATTTGATTCAATGAAAATAAAATAAAAAACAAAGTAGCTCTTAAAACGGAAGCACTGAAAGTAAAAAAGAGATAAAAAAGAAGAAAAGCACCTACAAAAAAATAACGTTGTTTTTCTTTCCACTTTAACCTCTTTAAAAGCTTTAAAAAAATAGAAGAAAGAAAAGTAATATGCATCCCACTAATCGCAAACAAATGACTAATTCCATTCTTTTGAAAACTATTGCGTACTCGTTTGGATATTCCACTCTGATCTCCTAACAAAAAAGTTTGTAAATAGGAAGAACTTCTTTTACACTTTTCTATTTGCAAGCGCAACTTATTTTTTATGATGTAATATAAATTGGTTTCAGGAAAAATTTTTATCTTATCCACTTGCATTAAATAAAAAATATGTTCTGTTCTCAAATAATCAGAAGAAGAAAATCCATTTTCTACTCTCCTATTGGAAGGTTTTTCTAAAGTCCCAAATAAAACGATACGATATCCCGGAATTAAATTTTCTTGTAATTGTTCTTTTTCTTTAGAATTTTCAACCCAATAATAAGCTTTTAAAAATTCTTTTTTTACTCGAATAGTTAGGGTATAGAATTCATCTTCCATCTTGACTTCTTTTAAAGTACCTTCAATTTTTTGTTCTTTTCCAGTTAAATTACTTTGAATAGGAAACACAAAAAGTCGAATACAAGCAAGTAGAATTCCAAAAATTAAAATTAGATAAAAGGTTCGATTAAGTAGTAATATTTTCCTGAATTTGAGCAAATAAATGGTCTCCAATTCCACTTACATTTTTAATATCTTCTATTTTTTCAAAAGCCCCATGTTCTTCTCGATAAGAAATAATAGCATTGGCCTTTGCCTCTCCTACTCCACTTAACATCATCAATTCTTCTTTCGTTGCTGTATTAATAGAAATTTTTGAAGAAAGATTCTCTTTGGATTCACTGGAATCAGTAATACAAGCATCGTTTTTCAAGTCGTAATTACCTCCTTGAATACAGTTTTCTTGAACAATTTTTTCCTCTTCTTTCACTTGTTTAAAATTTTCCACTTCAAAACGACTATAGACAATAATGACCATTTCATCCACAACTTTTTTGCTCAAGTTAATCACTGAAGTGTCTGCATTCTCAGTAAGACCTCCAGCCAAAGAAATAACATCCATGACTCGACTATCTTTGGCAACAGAGTAAATTCCAGGAGAAATAATCTGTCCTTTGATATCCACTTTGTAATTCATATCCACGTCTGTTTTTTCTTCTGATATTTTTTTCTGACTTTCCTTTTTCGCGACTTGAATTCCTTTTTTGGCTTTGACTTCCGTATTTGAATAAAAAAATAGAAAATATCCAATCGTAATAAATAACAACAAACAACAACCAGTAATCAAAATTTGTTTCCGATAACGATATGTAAATGTCATGTAAATCACCTCTATCTTATTATTGGTTAAAAAAAGAAAAGTTCTAAATTTTTAAGAACTTTTCTTCGCTTCCTTTCTCAAACCTGTTTCAACACTAACTCTTTGTACGAGTGTCAAAGCAGCAATCAAACAAATCGTAAAACTTCCTCCATAACTCATAAAGGGAAGCGGCACTCCTGTCATGGGAATCAATCCAAATAATCCCATCAAATTAACGGCAATATGGCAAAAGATATAAACGGCAACACCATAACAAATTAAAGCTCCTCGATTTGTATAACTTTTTTTCCCAATATATAAAATTCGGTAAAGAACAAATATATAAAGTAAAATAATAATAATTCCCGTAATAACACCCAATTCTTCTACAATAACAGCAAAAATGAAATCTGTATAAGGTTCCGGCAAATATAAATATTTTTGAGTAGAATTTCCGAGACCAACGCCAGTAAGACCTCCATTATTAATAGCAATATAACCATTACAAACTTGATTTCCCGTTGTCAGTAATCGACTACAGGGATCTCTAAAATTTAACCGTTCCAATTGTCTTTCGTAAATTAAAGTTTTCCCACTTCCAACAATCACAAATACAACAACGAGAACGAGCCCAAAACAACCAAAAATAATCTGATTTTTAATTTCTCTAGAAATGGGAGAAGATAAGAATAAAGATCCTACTATAGCTACAAATATAATTGAAGTTCCTAAATCAGGTTGTAATAAAATCAAAAAAGTCAAAGCACCCCCCACTAAAAGTGGAAATAGACTGGTTCCATATCGATTCAATCGTTTTTCATGCATTTCATAATATCTAGCCATCCAAACAATCATAATAACTTTAATAAATTCACTCGGTTGAAAACTAAAAACACCAAAATCAAACCAAGAAACGGCCTGGTTTTTAGCTTGTCCCATGACTAATAGAATAGCCAAAGAAGCTCCAACTCCTAAAATTCCAATCCAGGAGACCATTCCATAAAGTTTTGTATTAAAACGAATCATAAATAAAAATAACAAAAAACCAAGAAACAAAAAGACCGATTGCTTAATAAAGTAATTATAAGGGCTGACTGCTTTTGACATATATGCGGTAACATTAGAAGAAGAAAAAACCATAATAAGCCCTACAATAAATAAAAATACTGTCACTAATAATAGTGGTTTATCGATGTGTTTAATCACTTTCTTCATCCAATCACGACCCTATCTTCCCTTATTTTATCATACTTTTATTTACTTTAAAACACTTTTCCAAAAACTAGGTAAATTTAAATGAACAAAATATGACAATTTACATACCCTATAGTAGATTAAAATAAAAGGAGGCAAAATTATGTACTATTATGGTGGAGGATCTTGTGGTTGCGGAAACACAGGTTATCAAATGCCATACTATCCAGGATACGGATACGGATACGGATATGGTTACGGTTCTGGAAACAACGGTTCTACATATGCCATTATCTTAGTATTATTCATTCTTTTAGTCATCGTGATTGGAACTCGTTGGGCAAATTAATAAATAAAAGTCTTCAATCTTTGAAGTCTTTTTATTTTTTATAGTCAAATACTTTATTTTTTCTCATTTTTTTGATAAAATAAAGCCGTTGGTGGTGATATTCATGCTAAAAATGAATGAAATTTTAGATGAAAAAGATAGAAGGCTCAGACAAGTAAGTAAAGAAGTGATCTTCCCATTAACGAAAGAAGATCAAGAAAGAATAAATAAAATGATCGAATATTTAACAGCCAGTCAAATCGAAGAAGAAGCAGAAAAATACGATCTTCGTCCCGGAATGGGAATGGCTGCGATTCAGCTTGGAGTTGCCAAGAGATATTTTGTCGTTGTCCATGAAGTAGAAGATGGAGTATTTGACAATTATGTTTTAATCAACCCAAAAATCATCAGCAACTCTGAAGAAAAAATTTATGTTGAACTTGGGGAAGGATGTCTTTCTGTCAATCGAGAGGTAGAAGGAATTGTACCAAGATATGCCAGAGTCACAGTGGAAGGATATAATGAACTCGGCCAAAAAATTCGAGTTCGTGCAAGAGAAGAGTTGGCTATCGCCTTTCAACATGAAATAGATCACTTAGATGGAATCTTGTTCACAGACTATATTGATCCAAAAAATCCATTTAAAGATCAAGAATTATATCGAGCAATTTAAGCTCTTTTTTATTTACAAAAAGAAAGATTTATGATAATTATATAGTGGTGATTCGATGAAAAAAACAAAATTTTTAGTAATTCTTATTCTAGTGTTTCTTCTCAGTGCTTGTGGAGAAAACAAAAATACTTTAAAAGGAAAATATGATATTGCAATTCAAATCAAAAATTATGGCGAAATTACAGTAACACTCGATGCAGATCATGCACCCATTACAGTAGAAAACTTTTTAAAATTAGTCGATCAAAAATTTTATGATGGCCTTACTTTTCACAGAATTATAAAAGATTTTATGATTCAAGGAGGAGATCCACAAGGAAATGGAACAGGCGGAAGTAGCCAAACAATTCAAGGAGAGTTTTCAAGTAACGGAATTAAAAACCCACTTTCTCATACTAGAGGTGCAATCTCTATGGCTCGTGGAGAAGATCCGAATTCGGCAAGTAGTCAATTTTTTATCGTTCATAAAGATAGTACTTACTTAGATGGTAATTATGCTGTTTTTGGATATGTCAAAGACGGAATGGAAGTTGTCGATAAAATATGCGATGAAGTAAAAACAACTGATGGAGAAAACGTGGCAAAAGAAAATCAACCCATTATAGAATCAATTACTAGAATAAAAAAATAATGATCTCTCATTATTTTTTTTGATCTTTAAGATATATTTTTTCGAAATAGACAACTTTCCCTTTTTTCATACCCATTTTTTAAATAGACATGCTGTGCAACTTCTCTATTATTGCTAGAAGTCAAATCAATAAAATCAATATTTTCTTCTCTAGCAATACGATCTACTTCTCGAAGCATTGAAGTAGCAATTTTTTGATTGCGGAATTCTTTTTTTACACAAATATTGTGCAAACGAAAACTGACAAAGTTCTCAATAAAATTTTTCTCTTTGTTGATAAGAATAGAACCTACCAATTGATCTTGTTTTTTGGCAATTAAAATTCGGTGATCCTCATTTAAATTTTTTTGAATTTTTTCTTTCGTAGTCTGTACAGGAAAAGATTCTGACAACAATGAGATCCACTCTTCAATTTCTTCCATTTGAATCCAACGAATGATCATATAAACTCCTAAATTACTTCTTCCCTATCGTTTAATTTTACACTGACTAATTTACTAACACCAGACTCTTGCATAGTAATTCCATATAAAGTATCCGCATATTCCATCGTCTTCTTTTTATGAGTAATAATTAAAAACTGAGTTTTATTTTTATAATGTTCCAAATATTTACCAAATTCTGAAACATTGGCCTCATCCAAAGCCGCCTCCACTTCATCAAAAAGACAAAAAGGAACTGTTCTGACATTTAAAATAGCAAATAACAAACTAATGGCCGTCAATGTCTTTTCTCCTCCAGAAAGGAGACTGATGGTCGTTAATTTTTTTCCTGGTGGAGAGGCAATAATATCAATTCCTGTTGTTAATAAATCATCTGGATTAGTAAGTTTGAGCTTTGCTTCTCCTCCCTTGAACAACTCTCTAAATACTTTTCTAAATTCTTCTTCAATCGAATGAAATGTATTTTGAAATTCTTCTTCCATTACTTCATCCATTTCATCCATAATCTCAAGAAGCGTTTCTTCCGCATGTTCTAAATCCTTTTTTTGGTTCAATAAAAACTCATATCGAGTAGAAACACGTTCATATTCATCAATGGCCAATAAATTGACCATACCAATCTGTTTAATATTTTTCTTATATAGAGAAACTCTACTTCGAGCATCTTCAGGTTCTATATCCAAAGAATACTCTTCTTTGGCCTTTTCAAATGTTAATGAATATTCTTCATTTAAAGTAAGAAGCATATGATCCAAAGA
Source organism: uncultured Bacilli bacterium (assembly GCA_947624845.1). Taxonomy (GTDB): domain Bacteria; phylum Bacillota_I; class Bacilli_A; order RF39; family UBA660; genus MGBC119817. The sequence goes on along the minus strand of CANQMB010000003.1, from coordinate 17,065 downwards.
AACTTCATAACGATTCATTGCCACTTCTTTTTCTTGAATTTCTTTTTCTATTTCTCTTAATTTACTATTTTTTACTCGAACACTTGCCTGATCTTCTTCCATTTTAGACTTTAAAGAAGAAATTGTCTGATTGATATTTTCAATCTCTTTTGTAATCACTTCTTTTTCAGATTGTTTCTGATGGAATGAAGTGATTAATTCCTCTTCTTTTTCATCGACACTATCATGATTCAAAGTATCATAAGAGGTCCATTCTTTCACAATAGAAGTATGTTCATCTTCAAGATCTTTTACTTCTTTTTGTTTATTTTCAATTTGACTTTTCAATAAAATATTTTCATTAGAAGAATCAAAATAATTCTTCTCTGCCATACTCAATTCTCGTTGTAATTCTGTTAATTTTTCATCGATTGCCTTTAATTCGTTCGTATTTTGGTCAATTTTTTCTAAAATGCGATTTCTTTCTTGTTTTACTAAAATTGTACTACTCGCATGATAATTTGAACCACCCGACATAGAACCACCTACATGAACAACGTCACCATCTAAAGTAACAATACGATAACGATGATTTACTTTTTGACTCAAGCGATTCGCACTTTCTATATCATTCGAAACCAAAGTAGTTCCCAATTGATTGAACACAATATTTTTATATTTTTGATCATAAGTAACTAAACTACTGAAAACGGCAATAAAATCGGAATCATGTTCTATTTTATATAAAGTTTCCTCATCTACGTATCGTGACTGGATGACAGTCAATGGAAAAAAAGTAGCACGTCCTAATTTTTTTTCTTTTAAATAGGCAATCGCATTTACAGCTGCTTCTTTATCTTTGGTTATAATAAAATTTCTACTAGATTGAATTGCTACATCCAAAGCTTTGGCATAAGTATCTTCAGTTTCCAAAATATTTCCAATAGTATTATAAATTCCATCTAACGAAGTGGCTCTTAAAACAGATCGAACACTATTTGGCATATTTCCAAAGGAATCAATCTCCGTTTGTAAATTTTTCTCTTTTTGTTCTAATACTGTATTTTCTCTATTTAATTTTAAATAATCTTGTTGAATTATCGTCTCTTTTTTCTTTATTTGATCTAAAGATTCTAACTGTTGATTCATCTTTTCTGAAAGTTTGGTTTGTGTAGTTTTCAACTGTTCTAAATTACTTCTTTCAATCTTAACTTGAGCTTCTATTTTTCCCTTTTCTTCAAGTAACTGACGTAAAATTTCACCAGCCTCATCTGGATTATTTTTTTTACTGCGCTCTTTTAACAATTGCCTTTCACTATTTAATTTTTCAACTTCTTCAGTGATTTGAACTAATAGATCCATTTTGGTTTTTAAATCTTTTTCTAATTTTAATAACCTATTTTTATCTTCTGCTTCCATCAAGTCCGTATGAGTTGTATCCGCTTGTAAAGAGACCATTTCAGAAGATAATTTTTCTTTTTCTTCTTTGAATCGTTCTACTTTTCGATGATTTTCTTCAATATCATAAGAAAGTAAAGCTACTTCATATTTTTCTAATCCTTTTTTATTTTCTAGATATTCTTTAGCTTTTTCACTCTGCTCTTTTAAAGGTTCAACTTGTCCTTCCAATTCAGCAATAATATCTTGAACTCGATCAATATTATTATGCGTTCGATCCAACTTCCGAAGCGCTTCTTCTTTTCTTTTTTTATACTTTAAAATTCCCGCGGCCTCTTCAAAGATAATTCTCCTATCATAAGGAGAATGACTCAAAATTTTTTGTACTTCCCCCTGAGAAATAATATTGAAAGATTCTTTTCCAACTCCACTATCAATAAATAAATCGACAATGTCTTTTAATCGACACTTTTCCTGATTTAAATAATATTCATTTTCTCCACTACGATAAACTTTTCTTTTAATAGAAACTTCTGAAAAATCAAGCGCTAAATAATGATCACTATTATCGAAGATAAGTTCTACAGAAGCGACATTTAAAGCTTTTCTACTTTTGCTACCAGAAAAAATAACATCGGTCATCGTTCCTTCTCCTCGAAGAGATTTTACCGACTGTTCCCCTAATACCCAACGAACAGCATCGACAATATTACTTTTTCCAGAACCATTAGGTCCGACAATACAAGTTATCTTATTATCTAAAGAAATATCTATTTTATCGGCAAAAGATTTAAAACCAGAAGTAATGATTTCTTTTAAGTACATATGCTTCACCCTACTCACTTATACTTCTATCATTATACTATAAGAGTTTAATTTTCGCAAACAAAGAAAAAAGAGAAGTATTTCTCTTAAATATGATAAATAAATCCCATATAAATTAAAAAGCCAGTATATAGTAAATAAATCAGGATTCCATTTACTTTTTCAAAAGTAGAACTTTTATATTTTACACCACAAGCCATCGTCGCAAAAATTCCACCAATCAAACCACCAATATGGGCAAAATTATCAATGCCAGTAAAAGTAAATCCTAATAGTAAGTTAAATAAAATAAGAGGGATAATTTGACTTTTAATCACATTTCCTAAATAAACACGGTAGTGATATCCAAAATATAGTAAAGCACCCATTAAACCAAAAATTGCACCACTGGCACCTAAACTTAAATTATTTCCTAAAAATAACATGGACATCAAAGAAGCACTGAGTGCACTTAAAAGATAGATCAAAAGATATTTTCCCTTGCCTAAAAAACTCTCTACTTGACTCCCAATAACAAATAACGCATAACAATTGAAAAGTAAATGTAAAACGTTTCCATGAAGAAAAGAGGCAGTTAACAAGCGATAGTACTCTCCTGCACGAATCATAGTAGGATAAACACAGAATTGAACCACAAAAGAATTATAAAATCCAAATAAAAGAGGTCCTAGGTAGAAAATAACACAAAGAGCAATGAGAGCATAGGTCACATAAGGAATCTTAGGTCGAAATACTTCATCCATTTTCTCAGCATCGGTCTTATTATGAAGATTAATATCATTCGTAATCTTAGCAAACAACTGAAGACCTTCTTCACTATAAGTTAATTTTTTTGTAAGATCTGGAAAAAAACTCTTTACAATCTCATTTCGATCTAGATCCTCCTCTTCTATTACTTTTAGACAATCCACATCTTTCGTAAAATTTTTACTTAAATTGACGCTTTCTCCTAAATCTAGAAAAATACTTAATGCATTCATTTTCAATGATAAAGTTTTTGCTTTAATTTTTTTCATAATTCGCTTTGTTTTAAACATATCAAAGCGAAATTGTTCATCATTATGGATATATCCAGAGACAATTCGAATAATTTTATAATCCTCTTCTAAGTTTTCCAGCCAAATTTCATTTTCTACACCTTGTAAAATAATCGGATTATAGTTTTTTTCCGTAATAAAATAATGAAGTAACTTCATCACGATCATATTCTTATCATCTAGGACGATTTCAAAGCCCTGTTGCATAGTATTCCTCCTCAAAAAGACTAATAATATTATATAACAAATCATACAATATGGAAAGAGGTGATTCCTTTGAAAAAAATATTTTTATTTATTGTATGTCTACTTCCTTGGTTCCTATCTAGCCTATTTCCAATGAATTTTTCTTTTTATGAATCTTTAAATTTGCCATTTTTTACACCACCCAATTGGTTCTATGGAGTTTTTTGGACCATTACCTATATTGGGATTGCACTTTCAATTTCTAGTTTAATTTCTGATGTTTCATATAAAAATATTCCTCGTAGTTATAAAAAGACATTAATTATTAACTATTTATTCAACCAGTCATTTACTCTACTTTTCTTCACTTTACAGAGCACTTTTTTCGGATTTATTTCTTGCATAGGAACTTTTGTGAGTGCATTATTTCTCTATGAAGAAACTTCTAATTTGAGTGAGAAAAGTGTCAAGTATTTAAATCCCTATCTTCTTCTCAGTTTATTTGCGACAATTTTATCACTAACTATTTATTTAATGAACGTTTAACTTCTCTTGAGAAGTTTTTATTTTTCTTCTAATTCTTTTAATTTTTTTAAAAATTCTTCAGGTGGATCTACTTCATAATAAATTTCTTTCTTCGTTATTGGATGAATAAAACGAATACTTTTGGAATGTAACATTTGTCCAAATTCAGTAGTCGACTTTTTTTGATAAAGCGGATCATTGACTACGGGATAACCAATATAGGCCATATGAACTCGAATTTGATGAGTTCTTCCCGTCTCTAATCGACATTCCACTAATGTATTTTTAGAAAAACGTTTTAATACTCGAAATTTTGTAATCGCATTTTTGCTATGGACATCGGTTGCCATCATTTGAAAACGGTTATTTGGATTTCGACCAATGGGAACATCAATCGTTCCCGTTTCATTGGGAATAACCCCTTCAACAATCGCCCAATATTTTCTTTCCACTTCTTTATTTTTAATCATTTCACTTAACATTTCATGCACTTTTTCATTTTTGGCGACAACCATCACCCCTGAAGTATCCTTATCTAATCGATGCACAATCCCAGGACGTACATCAGAAGTATTAGAAATTCCTAAATGAAAAAGCAAAGCATTTACCAACGTTTGATGATCATGTCCTGGAGCCGGATGGACTACCATTCCCGATTTCTTATTAAGGACAATCAAATAATCATCTTCATAAAGAATATCCAAAGGAATATCCTCAGCTTCCACAGAAATATCATAAGAAAAAGTATCTTCCACAGAAATATGATCATTTTCTTTTAATAGATAATTGGCTTTCGTTTTATGATTATTTACCAATATTTTTTCTTCTTTAATTAATTTTTGAATCTTACTACGAGAAAGATGAATATGATCACTTAAATAACTATCAATTCGAACGTTTCCCTTTTCTACATCGAATTCCATTAATTTCACTCCTCATCCATAAAATAATTAATAAAAAGACACCGACGACAATAAAAATATCTGCCAAATTAAAAATAGGAAAAGAATATCCAAAGATATGGAAATCCAAATAGTCGGTCACTCCATGATATAAAATTCGATCAAACAAATTTCCAATGACACCACTTAAAAGCATTCCAAAAGAAATTGTTTTTATCCAATTCCAATCTTTTTCCTCTTGAATATATTTTAATAAAAAATAAAAGAAAAGAAAACTAATGAAGATAAGAAAAATTGTTGCATCTTGAAAAATTCCCCAAGCAGCGCCACGATTTTGAATATAGGTGATGGCAAAAAAATTCGGAATGACAGAAATTGTTTGAAATAACTCCATTTGACCTCGAATGATAAATTTTATCATTTGATCTAAAATAATTCCAATCAATGTAACTACATAAATACTATCTTTCTTCATTCTCTTCTCCTTTCGATACAACTTCTATTTGATTGACAATAATTTGATATTCATTCAATCTTTTTTCAACTACACCGACAATCCGAACGACCTCCCCAGTAGAAAGATCTGAATACTGCTGAAAAATTTTCGGAAATAGCGTATAATTCATCGACATTGTCTCATCACTTCCAGTTAAGAAAGCCATTTTATCTCCCTTTTTCGTATGAATTACATGAATACGATCAATCACGACTAAAGTGGTGATCGTTTTAGAAAAATACTTAGATATGTCCCGAAGAGGAACCCATCCTGGATATTTCTTTTGATAAAGCATCGTCGGATGATGAGAAAAATAAAAACCAAAAATTTCTAATTCATGTTCTAATTCTTCAGAAGAGGTATATTCCTCCGTCTCCTTCAGTTCTGGTTTCATTACTAAAGAAGGATCTAAATCTTTTGTCAATTCCGCATAATTCATCAATTCATCCAAATTTAAAATTAAAGTTTTTTTATTATAAGGGAACAACCGAAAAGCATCTGCAAGAATTAAAGATTCTAACGTCTTTTTAGTTACACCTTCTAAAACTAATCTGCTAAAGGCATCATAAATATCTTGAAAATTCCCTTGTTCTCGAGCTTTTAAAATACTCTTCGTCGCAACGGCACCTACTTGTTTAATATTACTAAATGGGTAAATGATTTTTCCATCGACTACACGATATCGATCAGTACTTAAATTCAAATTTGGTTTTTCAATTGAAATATTTTTACTTCGAGCTTCTACAAGATATTCTTTTGTTTTTGACTCACTTCCAATAACATTGGTCAGCAAATTACTGAAGAAAAACTGACAGTAATGAACCTTTAAATAAGCCATTTTAAACGCGATAATTGAATAAGCAACTGAATGGCTTCGATTAAATCCATATCCTGCAAATTTTAATATTAAAGCAAAGATTTCTTTGGCCTTTTCTAAAGAATGTCCTCGCTCTACACTCTTTTTTAAAAATTTTTCTTCCTCTGCCTGCAACAAATCTACTTTTTTCTTGCTCATCGCTCTTCTTAAAATATCGGCCTCTCCTAAAGAATAGCCAGCAAAAGTACTCGCCACTTGCATAATTTGTTCTTGATAAATAATAATTCCATACGTATTTTTTAAGATTTTTTCTAAACAGGGATCTAAATAGGTGATTTTCTCTTCTCCATGCTTTCTTCGAATATAAGAGTCTATATTCTCAGAAGGTCCTGGACGAAAAAGGGCAATCGCTGCAAAAATATCTTCAAAAGAAGTAGGATGAAGTCTCTTTAAGAAAGCGCGCATTCCCGTAGACTCAAATTGAAAAATTCCAGTAGTATCCGCTTCTTGAAAAAGTTTTAAAACTTGATTATCTTCCAGAGGAATTTGATTAAAATCCAATTTTTCTAAAGAAGAAATATCCTCTAGGACATGACTAATTAAAGTTAAATTTTTCAAACCCAAAAAATCCATTTTTAAAAGACCTAAATCCTCTAAATATTCCATAGAATAACTCGTCAAATACATTCCTTCACTGACAGTTAAAGGTAAAACTTCATCCAAATCTTTTTGACACATGACAATTCCGGCAGCATGAGAGGAAGTATGACGTGGAAATCCCTCGATTTTTAATGCAATAGAAAATAATTTTTTTAATTGATGATCACTTTCAATTTTAGATTTAAAGTATGGATTTTCACGATAAAAATCTGTTAATTTTTCTTTACTAAATGCAGGGATAAACTTAGATAAAGCATCTACTTTATAAGCGGGAATACTCATCACACGAGCAACATCCCTCAAAACTTGTTTTGCACCCATCGTTCCAAAAGTAACAATCCCAGCCACTCTTTTTTTTCCATATTTTTTAGTGACATAATCAATGACTTCTCCTCTTCTTTGATCGGGAAAATCAGTATCAATATCCGGCATGGTCACGCGTTCTGGATTTAAAAAGCGTTCAAACAACAAATCATACTTCAAAGGATCGATATCTGTTATCCCCAGAGAATAAGAAACTAAAGATCCAGCAGCACTTCCTCTTCCAGGTCCTACTAAAATTTTATTTTGTTTTGCATATTTAATAAAATCATAAACTACTAAAAAATAGTTACTAAATCCCATTTTATCAATAATTTGAAGTTCGTATTGTAAACGATCTTGATATTCTTTAGGAACTTTATTGTTTAGTCTCTTTTTTAAACCTACTTTGGATAGTTCAAACAGATAAGTACTAGCATCCAACTGATCTTTCGTCTCATAAATTGGCAATAATAACTTGGGTTTTGGAAATTCTAATTTACATTTTTGAATAATTTTCTCTATATTATTAATTCCCATATTATCAGTAAAATCAGAAAGATTGAACGATTTTAAAGATTTGTTCAAAGTATCATAGGAAACATCATCACTGAAAGTTCGATTATCACGAATACGATAAAGATAATTTAAAATATCAGCATCTTCTGGAGATAAATAGAGACATTCTCTGACAAAAACAATATTGGAAGTAATCTCGAACACTTTTTTTTCTTCCTGTTTATTTTGATAACCTAAATAGAAATCTTCATAGATTTTACAAAGTTCTTGATCCAAATCCGGGTCATAATCAAGCACAATTAAAATTAATTCCTGATGATATTTTTTAAAATCTTCCAAACTTAAATTCCCTTCATTTTGAAGAGTAGAAAGTTTGATTAAACTTTGATATCCCTGATAATTTTTAGCATAAACTAAATATTTATGTCCAGATACATCGACTTCTAATCCTAAAATTGGATTTAAGTTCTTTTTTTGGCACTTCAAAAAAAATTCCATAGCCCCATACATGTTCGTATCTGTCAAAAAACAACTCGAAAGATGATTTTCTATACTATACTGAATAATATCATCAATTTTCAAAACACTAGACAGTAGAGAGAAATTGCTTTTTATATGAATTGGTATAAACATCAAAATCCCTCCTTCTATGTCTTATTTTACCATAAAAGGCATAAAATATATAGGTTTTATTTGACTTAATAGCAAATTTATGATAAAGTTATAAAGCAAAGCAAAAACGGATTAGGAGGGAATAGAATGGCAGTTAATATATCAACAAAAAAACCAAAAAAAGCAAATAAAAGATCTCATGCTTTAAATGCTACAAAAAGACAACAAAAATTGAACTTACAAGTAGAAAGACTTGCAGATGGTACAAAAGTAAGATTAACAGCAAGAGAAAGAAGAACTTTAAGAAAAGCAGAAAAAGCAGCTTAAAAAACTTATTATAGAGTATAAAAAAGACGAGTAAGAAATTACGCTCGTCTTTTTTAGTCAAATAATATAATTTATTTACAAGTAATATTTTGTTCTGCCAACTGCTGAGTGATTTCTTCTTTTTTTCTTCCTCTCGCATAGGAAACTTCTAATGGTGTATTTTCAGGATTTTCAATATAACGATCCAAATCAAATACTAAATAATTAATTTCAAAGGTCAACGTTAACCGATTGTAATCTTCTGAAAGATCAATAATTGAATTTAATCCTTCGGCAACCATATGGCTATACTTTTCAGTCGAATTGTTGCTCGTAGTTACATTCTGTTCTTTTCCAGCTTCTGTTTTGGCTTCAAAATTTGTAACTTCTCGATATTGAGTTAGCCCTTCAGAATCAAATATAAATTCTAACTTTTTAGCAGTAGTCAGATCCTCTGTTTCTTGAACATAATCACAAGTTAATTTATTTTCTTTTTCCTCCTGTTTTTTCGTCTTCTCCGGATCAAAGAATTTATCCACAGAAGAAATATCTTTTCTAGGATGATTCATTCCATCAATAATTAAAGGATATAAAATACCAAGAACAAGCAAAAAAAGGCCTAAAAATAGAAATAATAGTGCCATATTTTTTTTGCTTTTTATCTTCTTTTCTGTAGAGGCAACTTCTTTAATTTCTTTTAAGTTTATAACCTGAGTATCTAATTTGTCCTTTAATTTTTTATCTTTTCTTAACATAATTTACCCCTTTGATTATATAAACATTATATCATAAAAAAAGAATTCTCCAACATTTTTTTAGAGAATTACGATTTATTTTTTGCATCAAATTTTTTTCTTTCTTCAGTATTCAATATCTTTTTTCGCAAACGAATAAAATTTGGTGTCACTTCCACTAATTCATCGGCATTAATATAGTCCAAAGCATATTCTAAAGTAATCACCCTTGGTCTTTTTAAGACGACAGTATGATCACTTCCTGATGCTCTAACATTCGTCAAATTCTTTCCCTTAACCACATTTACTGCCAAATCATTATCGCGATTACATTCACCAATAATCATTCCTTCATAAACTTCTACCCCGGGTTCAATAAACATAATACCACGATCTTCCAAATTGCCAATAGAATAAGCCGTAGCACTACCATTTTCCATCGAAACCAAAACCCCTAATTTTCTTTCTCCGATATCAACAGATTCATAAGGACGATACTCTTTAAAAGTATGATTCATAATTCCATAACCTTTTGTTAAAGTCATAAAATCTGTAGAAAAACCAATCAAGCCTCTAGAAGGAATCATATAATTTAAACGCACTTGATTTTCAAAATTTGTCATATTTTGCATTTGAGCACCACGAAGTCCCAATTGCTCAATGACTGTACCGACGCAATCTTCAGGCACTTCAATTTGCAACTCTTCCCAAGGTTCGCATTTTACGCCATCAATTTCTTTCATAATAACAACGGGTTTTGAAACTTCCAATTCGAATCCTTCTCGACGCATATTTTCAATTAAAATTCCTAAATGAAGTTCTCCTCTTCCAGAAACTAAGAAAGATTCATTCGTATAATTTTCTACTTTTAAACTCACATCTCTCTGTGTTTCTCTCAATAGACGTTCTTCGATTTTTCTAGCCGTGACAATCGATCCATCTTTACCAACAAAAGGAGAAGAATTTGCTCCGAAAGTCATTTGTAAAGTAGGTTCATCAATGTGAAGAACAGGAAGTGGTAAATTTTTACCTTGCTCACATATGGTCTCTCCTACAGAAATATCACTAAGTCCAGCAATTGCAACAATATCTCCCGCTTCTGCCTGTTCAATTTCAATTCTTTTATAACCATAATAGCCAAATAATTTTTGAACACGGAAATTTTTCACACTACCATCCAAGCGAATACAGCTGACCATTTGTCCTGTTTTTAATGTCCCTTGATGTATTTTTCCAATTCCAATACGTCCGACAAATTCATTGTAGTCAAGTAAAGCTGGTTGAAATTGTAAATCTTTTTGCGGATCTCCTTGAGGTTCTGGTATTTCTTGAATAATTAAATCTAAAAGTTCACTAAAGCCTGGTGTTTGACTAGTAATGTCTTCCTGAATACTACAAGTACCATTTAAAGCAGAAGCGTAAACGACAGAAAAATCCAACTGACTATCATCCGCACCTAATTCGATAAACAAATCCAATACTTCATCGACAACTTGCTTACATCTAGCACTCGGTTTATCTACCTTATTAATAACAACAATCGGTTTTACTTTCGCTTCTAACGCTTTTTTCAATACAAAACGTGTCTGTGGCATAGTTCCCTCATAAGCATCGACGACTAATAGTACGCCATCGACCATATTCATGATTCGCTCCACTTCGCCACCAAAATCAGCATGTCCTGGCGTATCGAGAATATTAATTCGATATCCTTGATAATCAAGAGCCGTTGTCTTAGCCAAAATAGTAATACCACGTTCTTTTTCTAAGGCATTTGAATCCATAGAAACATCCGTTATATCTTCATTTTCTCGAAACATACCCGAAGTTTTCAAAATTTCATCCACTAATGTCGTCTTCCCATGATCGACATGCGCAATAATCGCAATATTTCTTTTTTTCATTTTCTACACCCTCTTTTTTGCACTGCCATTCATTATAGCATAGAAACCAAAAAAAAACAAATTTTTTGAACGTTTTATTCTACCTTATTTTTCTTTTTTATTTTTTTATAAAAAAAACTGATAACAAGTAAAAAAAGCAAGATTTCAATTGGCACTTTTAATCGCTTTACATAATCATTGATAATTACCCAATGATTTCCAAGGGCATATCCCACATAAACAAAAACAAAAGTCCACGGAATGGAACCAATCGTCGTATAAAGTAAAAACTTACTAAATGAAAGACGAAGGATTCCTATAGGTAGAGAAATCAAAGTTCGAACAATAGGAAAGTTCCGACCGATCAATGCAGAAATTAAACCATATCGATTCAACCAAAGATCTGATTTTTCGAGATCTTCCTCTTTCATAAAAAAGTATTTTCCATATTTTTTTACAAAAATTCTCCCTCCAAAATAACCCATATAATAAATAACAATAGCACAAAAAACACTACCTAAAAGTCCTGTAAAAAAAGCTCCCCAAAACGAAAAAATACCGTTTCCAGCTAAAATCCCTCCAGTAGCCAAAATAGCTTCACTGGGAATGATAATAATCACAGCTTCTAAAACCATACCCAAAAACATACCAAAATAACCATATTCTTTAATTAAATTTACGACAAAAGAGCCCATAGTTAGTCACCTGATAAAATTATATGAAAAACTTAGAAAAATCATTTCTCCAATTTTGGCTCCCACTAAAGATTTACACAAAAAAACTGTATAGTAATAACTATACAGTATCTTTTATTTTATTGTAATTTGTTTTTTATTTTGATCTTCATCAATTTTAGGAATACTAACATGTAGAGTTCCATCGTTATATTCTGCTTCAATCTTATCTTCGTCAATATCTCCTAAATAAAAACTACGAGAATATTTTCCATAAGATCTTTCTCTACGAATATACTTCTTCTCTTCATCTTGTTGATCTTCCTTTTTCATTTTTTCAGCAGTTACAACCAAATTGCCCTTATTACATTCAATTTTAATTTCATCTTTAGAAAATCCAGGTAAATCCATTTCCACATGATAAATATTATCTTTTTGATAAATATCACATTTCATTTTACCACTTTCCTCCTCAAAAAATTGATCGAATGCATTGTCAAAATAAAATCTTCTTGGCAACATAATTATCACTTTCCTTTCATTTAATGTTATAGCACTATTTTTAGCACTTGTCAATAGCGAGTGCTAAAAATATTTCTTATTTATTTTTTATTTTTTACAAAAAAAGAAGAAATATTCTTTATTTCTTCGAAGAAAAATGTTTTTTTTGCGTTTCTTGATTATATAAATTTGTAATGACTTCTTTTTCTTTTTGAGATTGAATTCGAAACAGATGAGCCATCGCTTCTTCATCTTCTCTTCGAATATAATCTTGATAATATTCGACTAAATCACTCGTAATAATTGCAGGCATCTGCCCCGCTTGTAATAAATTATAATTTAAAAGTAGACGACTAACTCTTCCATTTCCATCTTCAAATGGATGAATATGAATGAACGTAATATGAAATTTTGCCTCTCTTAAAAAAGGATCTAAATCTTTCCATGTCGTTTGATAATCCAGGAGTAACTGTTGCATCTGCTTTTGAATATCTTTGGGATTTGAAATTGGAATCGATGTTTCTGCCAAGTAATTTCCAATCTTTCGAAAGCCGAGACTAGTGTACATAGAACTTTCATTTATTTTATTTCCAATAGCAATAATCGTATCTAAATCCAGTGGTTCTTTTGTATTTTGATACTCTAATAACATTTTTAAAGCTTCCATACAATCTTTTAATGCATAAGCATTTCTACTATCATCTACATTTCCTAAATCCTCTTCTAAGGACATACTAGAATGTGTAAGCCTATTAATCAAAAGTTCAAAATACTTCTGTAGAAACTCTTCATTTCCTTCTTCTCTAATTTTTTCAATCATGTCATCGTCTCCTTATAAAACAATATATCATAAAAGAAATTGAATGAAAATAATTTTGAACTTTTTAATTTTTTCTAGGGCAAATATCCACACATAGAGTTTTAGATAGAATACATTAAGATGAAGGAGGATTTCAATGAATAATTATAATTATTTAACAAATAATTACCCACCACAACCTTCTGATCCTATCCATTTTACACCATTACCACAAATAAATTTAATGCCCAACAAAAATATGCAACTATTTACACCAAAAGAAGCTTTAGATCGTGGGAATTTATTTGCAAATTTATATGATCCATATAAAAACTATCAACCAGTTGCTTTAACTGGAAAAAATGAAAAAGAAAAATTGTATTTAGATTTTATTAGAATGGCATTTGCGGCTCATGAGTTAAATCTATATTTAGATAATTTTCCAAATGACCAGTCAATGATTCAATTATTTAATGACTATCGTCAAAAATCAGACACTTTAAAAAATCAATATGAACAAAAATATGGTCCAATTGATATTTCTAGTAATGCCTTAAATACAACACCATTTGCCTGGGTTGACCAAAAATGGCCTTGGGAAGGAGGAATTTAGAAGATGTGGAAATATGAAAAAAGATTACAATATCCTATTAATATTAAGAAAAAAGATTTAAGAATGGCCAAAGCCATTTTAACACAATACGGTGGTGCAAATGGTGAACTTGCCGCAGCGCTTCGTTATTTGGATCAAAGATATACCATGCCAGATGATCGTGGGAAAGCATTACTTACCGATATTGGTACTGAAGAACTAAGTCATGTCGAAATGATTTCTACCATGGTTTATCAATTAACAAAAGATGCAAGTGTTGCCGAACTAAAAGCGGCAGGACTAGATGATTACTACTCTGAACATGGAAAAGATCTATATCCAGTAAACGCTAGTGGCGTTCCATTTACAGTTACTTATTTTGCTGCCGTTGGAGATCCAATCGCCAATCTGTCAGAAAATATGGCAGCAGAACAAAAAGCAAGAGCCGTTTATGAAAACTTAATTGACCTTGCTACAGATGAAGATGTAATTGGTCCTCTTCTTTGGTTAAGACAACGAGAAATTGTTCACTTTAATCGTTTTAAAGAATTGTACGACTATTATAATGAAAAATACAACTCTAAAATAGAACCAAGAAACAATATATAAAATATAGGCACTCTGTCTATATTTTTTTGAACCTATAAAAAACTCTTGTCAAATTCCCATTTTTTTGATAAGATAATAATGTTTTATGGCGGTATTGGTGAAGTGGTTAACACGCTGGTTTGTGGCACCAGTATGCAAGAGTTCGATCCTCTTATACCGCCCCAATTAAAATAATTACATCATAAGATGTAAAAAGCTGTATGAGTCTCATACAGCTTTCTTTTTTTCTTTCCAGGATAGAATCAAAATAGTATTTAAAGTAATGCAAATCATCGTAATAGAAATCAAAAAGAAATTATTTTGGCAATATTTCATACTGAGTTGATATAAAGAACTCGTATGAACTGTAACCAACATAATTCGAGTAAAGATAATTCCCATATAGAAAAAAAGTGCAATAATTAAAATTAAATAACCTTTAATTTTTTCAATCTTCTCTTTTCCTAAAATCAACGTCAACAGACGAATGAAAAAATAAATTACAGTTACTACTAAAAATAATATACCTTGCCATCCGGATTTTAAAATAATAGGTAGTAAAACACATACCATAATTAAAAACAAAACATCACAAATTAACCCCATATAATATAAAACTTTATTCATCATTTTTTAAATACTCGTTTTTTTCCAAAACGTTCCCCTCTTCAATCTCATCTTTAAAAATTTCATCAAATCGTGGTAATTCTTTTTTGATTACATCTGGATAAATATTTTTTGAATTTTCAATTGCTTTTCTAAAATCCATAATATTTACTTCTTTACGATTATCAAAAATCGCATAAGAAAAAGCTTGTTGAACAATCGTTAATGCAATATCTGGATACCTAGAACCAATTTCATAAATCCTTTTATATTCACTAGTAATTTCTGTAATGAAAGCCATAATTCTCTGTTGTATGTAAGAACTATATAACATTTTTGCTCCAGTTTTTTTCTCAATTTTTGGTAAAGTCCCAAGAAGAATTGATATCGTCTCTTCCACTGTAGGTTCCAATACTTCTACTTTCTGAAACCGTCGAACAAAAGCTTTGTCTCTTAAAATATATCGTTCATACTCTTCTGTTGTTGTTGCACCAATTACTTTAATATCCCCACGATCCAAACCAGGTTTAAACATATTAGCAAAATCCAAAGCTTCTCCCTTAGATCCCATTAACGTATGAATTTCATCAATAAATAAAATTAAATTATGATATGATTTTAATTCATCCAATAAAATTTGAATTCTACTTTCATTCGTAATTGGATCAATTCCTAAAAGAGAAGATGTATTTATTTTAATAATCGTATAATTTTTTAAATAATCGGGAACCGCTCCCTGTTGAATACGATAAGCCAGTCCCTCGACAATCGCTGTTTTTCCAACACCAGGTTTTCCCGTTAAAATCGCTGATTTTTCTGGAGTTAACAAAATTAATACCAATTGTTTAATCTGTTCATCTCTACCAATCGCTGGATTCGTAACATACTCTTTTTTAGTAAAATTTTCTCCATATGTCTCTATGATACTAACTCGTTTTTTCTTAATATCAAACTCTTCGTTCATTAAAAATCCTCCTCTACTTTATTATAGCATAATTTAGGATCTTTTTATTCTTTTTCAAAAAAAAAGAGTAAAACTCTAATTTTGTTTACGTGCTGTAATTGCAAGAGCTGCAATTCCACCAACAATTAAAATGGCAACAACCACAATAATAATATCTGAAGCATTCGTCTTCTCTGGCGTCACTTTTACATTACGAACTGTGGTATCAACATTCAATTCTTTCATGACATCATAGCGATCTTCTTTTTCATATTCTTCTTTTATTAAAGACTGTAATTCCTCGTTCATTGAAGAAGAATAACCTGAAAATGTCTTTTCTCCAATAACAATATATGGAACTCCACTGGCCTCTTCCTCAAATTTAGCAGCAACCTTTTCCATTAAATCATTATTCGTCGTATCATTCCAAACTTCGAAAGTAACTACATTAAAGTATTTTCCATAATCATCGATAATGCTTTCCAAATACTCTAAAAATTCATAACAATGAGAGCATCCTTGACCACGGAATAAATAAATATTCACTTTATCTTCTTGATTGTTTTTATAATCACTATGATCGAATGTAATTCCCTCTTCTTTACAAGCTTCTTGAATGGAAGTTGGATTTGCCTTCGTCTGTTCTTCTGCCATTACTACCATAGGAGAAAGAAGAACAACAGCTAGTACTACCATCATTAATTTTTTCCATATTTTTTTCATAACAACATCTCCTTTTGGGTAATCCCTAGAGCTATTATACTATTTTTTCGACAAGTTTCCAATTCTTTTCACGAAATTTTTAACTTGCATCCACTTCTGCTAAGAATAAAAACATTTCAGAAGCATGCCACAAATGACAGATATGAATTTTTTGTTCACAGTAGAATTCGGATATATAACATTCATTCTCTAATTTTTTCAATGATCCTCCCTCATAGGTAAGTGGATAAATTTCATCTAATACCGTTAACAATCCATAAGGAGAATAATGATAATATGCCCAATTTAAATACGGATACGTCTTTTCATGCAAAATATTGTCTGTATTGATGTGATTAGATGAATACCAAGTGAGTTTAGCATAGCCATCATCTTTCTCTGGCGCTTTTAAATCTAAAGAAATCCCCGCTTTTTCCGCTCCATGAAGGGCTAAGACAGTTGGATAATAGCATTGTTCTGC
>CANQMB010000002.1 GCA_947624845.1 uncultured Bacilli bacterium | reverse complement strand
CATACCATATCTTCTTCATTTTCCTTTTTTCCTCTTGCCATAAAGGTAGATACTTTATGGCCTCGAATTTATAAGTGTTATTTTTATCTTTTCTATTTATTAATATACAATAATTCCCTATTTTTATCAATAAATCTTCCAAATTCTTTGCTATTATCAGTCAAAAACTAGTCTAATTTTATTCAAAAATAATTCGTCTAATAAAATTCGACAATCAAAAAAATTAGTCAAATTTCTAGTCAAAAAATTAAAAATCCTTACTATATCTTCGTATCACTAAAAAAAACCATAAAGTATCTACCTTTATGACCTCCTTTTTTTGAAACAAAAAAATGATCTTTTCGATCATTTTATGGAATTTTTAATATAAATTCTCCATCTTTTGAATACAAATATTTTTCTCTTGCATAACGAGCAATATAATCTGGATCTTGTAATTTATCTGCATCCACTTTCAATGCTTCTTCTTTTTCTTTCATTTTTACTAATTTTTTTTCTAATTGTTTTTTTTCTTGATACTTAGCAAATATTTCAACCCAATAATGTCCAATAGAAATTGTGGTAATCATAATAATTAAAACAGATGTAAAGCCTAAAAACAAAAGACGACGTTTTGTTTTTTTGCTTTTTTTTCTTCTAGCCACTTTACCACCTTCCTATCTACTATAAATTATAGAATATGTCAATAAGAAGTGCAAGAAAAATAACTAGACATTGACAAACATTTTACAACTTATTTTCCACTGTCACCATAGTTTGATAAGACTCTTGCGCTTGGATCATCTACCTGGCATCCTTTCCAATTTTTATTTGGCATCCAAAAATCTGCAATCAATTCACTCTGCCCAGGAAAAAACTCCTCAAAAATTTCACGATACAATAAAGATTCTTTCGTAAATGGTGTATGTTTTGAATATTTTTTACATTTCTCTTGAAATTGCTCGTCACTATATTTTTTCTCGGCATACTCTTTCAAATAATCGACCATAGAATGTCCTACGGCATCTGAAAAAGCAGCTTTTTCACGATATAAAATTGTCTTTGGTAAATAATCTTTTTTACTGAAAGCTCTTCGTAATAAATATTTTCCTTGCCCATAAGTATTCATTTTTTTGGCAGGATCAATTCCCATAACATAATCAACAAACTCTAAATCTGCAAAAGGAACACGAGCTTCAATAGAACATCCAGAAATACAACGATCTGCTCTTAGAACATCATACATGTAGAGTTCATGAATTCTTTTTTCACTCTCTTTTTGAAAAGAGAGAGCATTAGGAGCGAAATCCGTATATTTATATCCAAATAATTCATCACTTACTTCTCCAGTCAATAAAACTCGAATATCCGTATTTTTAGAAATCCATTTGCAAAGTAGATACATACCAATAGAAGCACGAATGGTCGTAATATCCCAAGTTTCCAAATGATATATAACTTCTTTCAATGCCTCGATGACTTCCTTGCTCGCCATAATCACTTCAGTATGATTGCTATGAATATGATCCGCTACCATTCGAGCATATTTTAAATCAATTGCATCTTTATCCATCCCAATCGCAAAAGTTTGAATTGGTTTTTCTAAATAAGAAGCTGCAATACTGCATACTAAGGAAGAATCTAGTCCACCAGAAAGTAAAAATCCTACAGGGGCATCAGAATCTAACCTCTTAATAACCGCATTCGTTAACTTTTCGTTAATTTTATCACAAATAATATCTAGAGAATCGTCTCTCTTTGATTTAGATTTTCTAGCATCATGATAACAAATAAACTTTCCGTCTTGATAATAATGCCCAGGTGGAAATGGATAAACAGAGGAACATAGATCAATCAATACTTTTGCTTCACTAGCAAAAAGAATAGAACCACTCTTTTTAGAATATCCATAAAACATCGGACGAATCCCAATAGGATCTCTTGCAGCAATAAAACTCTTTTTTTTGGCATCATATAAAACGAGGGCAAATTCACTATCTAACTTTTGAAACATCTTTTCCTTATATTTTTCATACATAGGAAGTAAAATTTCACAATCACTATCACTTTTAAATTGATAACCCTCTTTTTCTAATTTCGCTTTTTCTTTACGGAATCCATAAATTTCACCATTACATACTAAAATATTTTGATCTCTCTCAAATGGTTGCATCCCTTCCTCAGTAAGTCCCATAATGGCAAGTCGATGAAATCCAAAAAAATAATCTCCTTCAAGAATTCTCGTCTCGTCTGGACCACGGTATTTCATTTTTGCAAAATGCTTTGCAAACTCTTCTTTGCTAATTTCTTTTTTTGTCATGACCATAAAGCCACACATAATAATCTCTCCCTTCAAATAAAAACGCTAGTCTCATCCTCAATAAGGGACGAAAACTAGCATTCCGCGGTACCACCCAATTTATCATAAACTTTTATTTTCTATGATCACTTTTTCGATTCTATCAAATCTAGCATTTTATAACGAACTGCCGTCCGGCTTAGCCTACTAGAAATCGTTCGGTAAGCAACTCCTGAGTGTTCTTTCCTATTTGTTTATTATTGGACTTTCACCAAATTCCAACTCGCTAAAATAAATTCAAATAGTACTTTTCTCATTCAAAGTCGATAAAAAAATTATAACACTTTTTTCTTTTTTGTCAAATTTCTAAGAATATCTCTCATCTTCTTCGTCTTCGAATAACTGCAGAAAAAGCCCAGTAAAATCAGAAGATAGAAATAAAAATGAACAATTCCACCATTTATCATTTTTAAAACTAAAAAATAAAATAAGGCCATATCAATCACAAAAATAAAGTTCATGATAATTCGAAACCATTTCTTTTTAGAAAACAATAAAGGGTAATGAAAATTTACTAAAATAGCAAAAAGAACGCCAAAGAGGAAAGAAAAAATAAAACAAAAAATTTGTATTTGTAAATTCATTATTTAAATAGGCGATTAAAAATAGTATTTTCTTTATTTTTTCCTGTCTTTTCTTCTAAATAATTCATACTATGAATAATTCCTTTAATAATTACGCTTCCTTGCAAAGTATCTAATTTAATGAGTTCTAAACCTTCTCCTTTGACTAGTAAAAAACCCATTACCGTATCCATTAAAAATTGTTCATTATCGAAATTATCAATTTTTTTTACTCCAGAAATCATTAAATTTTTTCTCTCTGTTAAATTGATGCTATGATTATAATTATTTATATGTGTTTCTTTTTCCATGGGTTCCTCCTTAAAAAAATATATGAAAAAATTAGAAAAATATACCTTTTTTCTAATTTTTTAACTCAAAAAAAATACGGATTTCCGTATCTTTATTATTCACTTGCTTCTTCTACATCATCGGCATTATTATATGCTTCGATAATAGCATCTTCGAACATAGCACGTACTTCTGGATTAATCGGATGTGCAATATCACGATAAGATCCAGTAGCTGTTTTACGACTAGGCATTGCAATAAATAGGCCATTGTCACCTTCAATAATGCGAATATCATGAACTGCGAAACTGTCATCTAATAGGACAGAAGCAATTCCTTTCATGCGTGATCCTTCTTTTTCGATTTTGCGTACATTGACAGATGTAATCTTCATATGTATTCCTCCCTCTTAAAGTCTATAACTTTATAAGACTATTGTATAATAAGAGTTTACAAAATGCAACTATTTTCAAAAAGATTTAAAAAGACAACAAATATTTATTCGATAATTTCTAAACTGGAAGTTAAAATATCGCTATAAGTAAATGATTTACGACGATTTGTTGCATCCAACACCTCGACAATAAAAACAGCAGGGTAAGCTTCTACGATTTTTCCAGAAAATTCTTCTACTTGATTTCTACTCCCATTAAATTTAAATTTTAATGGTTGATTCGTATTTCTGCTGACCATTTCTTTCACTTTTTCAATTGTCATATGGACTTCCTCCATACATCATTGGCATCATCTCCACCTAAGTTTATGCCAAGAATTAAGAAATTAGACACTTATTTTGATAAAGTATTACTAATTTCAACAAAAATTTCTACAGATAAGCTTTCAGCTCGAACATTTAAATCATAATGATATTTAGAAAGTACTTGTTCTACTTTTTTTAAATCATAATTTTTTAAATTATTTTTTATCGTCTTTCTTTTAAATTGAAAACTATCGTGAACTAACTTAACAAAAAAGTCAAAATCAAATACTTTTAATTTCTCCTTTTTGGGTGTTAGCGAAAGAACGACGCTATCCACATTGGGTTCTGGAATAAAATTTTTTCTACTGACATCTAATATTTTTTTTGTATCATAAAAATAATTTAAATAAACTGAAATAAAACCATAATCTCTACTTCCCTCTTTACTACAAAACCGGGTTCCCACCTCTTTTTGAACCATCATAACAATTTTATCAAAAGAAAGATTTAAATCCGTAAGTTTCATAATAATAGGAGTTGTAATATAATAAGGAACATTACTAATAAAATAAATATGATCGTATTCTTCTACAATATCACTTAAAATATCTGCACGAAGAAAATCTTCATAAAATATAGAAACATTCTCATATT
The DNA here is from genome assembly GCA_947624845.1 of uncultured Bacilli bacterium. Lineage (GTDB taxonomy): Bacteria > Bacillota_I > Bacilli_A > RF39 > UBA660 > MGBC119817. The sequence goes on along the minus strand of CANQMB010000002.1, from coordinate 35,768 downwards.
CTTTTAAATTTTCTGTTAAGCTTTCTTTTAATTCTAGATCAATTTCATAACAAATTACCTTCTTCGCAACAGAGGCCAATTTTTTGGTAAGTGCCCCCTGCCCTGGACCTACTTCAATTACTAAAGCATTCTCTTGAATTTCAGATTTTTTTACTATAGAATCTAATATCTGCTCATTTTTTAAAAAATTTTGCCCATACTTCTTTTTAAAATGAAACTTTTCACCCATGAAAATCACCACTCACACTATACCACAAACAAAAAAAAGGAACAAGTTAAATTACTTGTTCAATATCCTCTTCTTTTATTAATTTCGCTAGTTTTTTTTCTTTTTTCTCTCCAGTAAACATCAAAAAGAAATTACTAATTGATAAACCATATAGCATTACTTTCATAAAAGGTATAAAGTAATCAAAAAAGTTGAAATTAATCTTTCTACCTAATTGTGCCCTTAATATCATATTACTGTCGAACATAGCTCGAAGTCCTACGACAAGAATCGTTCCAAAAACTAGACAACAAGTAATATTATAGAATACACATTTAGTTACTGATTTTTGTCTTAAAAGAATATTAATAATAAATAAAATTAATAGACATAAATAAGGAACAAAAACAGGAATAGAATCAAATACATCTTTGCCTAATCGATTATACATCTGAACAATAATTAATAAAGTGAGAGAAAAAGAGGCAACAAACAATAAAAATTTTAAGAAATAAAATAAACCATTAAATATTTTTTTCATGCAGCACCTCCAATATAACGAGCAAACCAATTAGATATTTCTAAAAGAAAATCAGAAGCATCTCCATAAGAAGTCACAATCGCATAATAACTACTTTTAGCAACATTAAATACATGATTACGAGCTCGTTTGTTATTAAAGTAATAACTACTGTTATTTTCAAGATTTGAAGAAACATAATCGATACGTCTAATTAAAGAATCCGCTTCTAACTTCATAATGGGTGTTACATTTAATATTTTAGGAGAAGAAAATCTTGAATCAGCATTCGTAGGCGTACTCGCAAAGAAATCATATAGTTCCTTAACAATACAACTATTTACTATTTTAGAATTATATAAAGATCCAAAATCATAGATATCCGAAACAGATAATTTTTCTTTTTGGAAATAGGAAGCTATTTTTTGATCTTCAAAATCTTTAGTACACATCTCTAATCTAGATTGAATCGATAACAGACCATAATCGTTTTCACTTCCTGTATATCGATTTACATCAAAATTTTGAACAATATTTTTTATTTTTTCATTATTTGTCATTATTTTTTGATAAGTATCATCAACATATTTTGTCTTATCTGTTTGAATCGATACTTCTTTATAATGATAAAAATTCAAAAACAGAAGAAAGAAAGAAAGCCCAAAAACTAAGCCTGTACAAGTATAACCGATAATCTGACTATATTCACCAAATAATTTTCTCATCTTATTTACCCCTTTCCATTGGTTTTACAACGACTCTATAATGATAGATTTTGTTTTCCCAATCGACGGCATTCTTTGCTACCCAAATTTTTAAATTATACACATTCGTTTTCTTTTTATTGATAGAACGAATATCTAAAATACTATCTTCTAATTCAGATAAATATCCTTTATTAATAACTTGATCATTTAAACTTAATTGATATCTTAATTGCTCTCTCGTTAATAAATTTTCTAAGGATGATCCATCTTCATCTTTTTCAATACTATCTTCTAATATCACTTCATAATTTCCTGGAATTTCTCCATTGTTACTAATTTCAAATGAGTACCCAGGAGTCGTTTGTCCTATTTTATCCTCTTGAGGAACTGCAGAAGTAACATCCACACCCTTTCCACCATCTTTTAAAGCAATAACAAAGTTTGTAAATGCTACCTTATCTTTTTGAAAAAGCTTATACCAAAAAAAGGAAGTACCGAGAGAAAAAAGAAAAAGGATGATTCCACAAATAAAAATTTCTAAAAATACTTTACTTCGGCTTTTCTCTTTATTTTCTGTATTATCTGTATTTTCCGTATCAACTGTATTTTCTGCCTCAATTTTATTTTCTGTATCTACTTTATTTTCCATATCAATACTCCTTTCTAATTTTTATGTTTTGATTTATTATTTTCATCTTCTAAAGATATAATTTCAATTTCTTCTTTTTCTTTTGTTGTTTTTTTATCTTTGGCATTGGCAATCACTTCTACTTGATGTTTTTTTCTTTGTTTCTTAGTCTTATATTGTTGATTATTTTTTTTACTCACTTTTTTTACGACGGTATCTCTTGTCGCTTGAATAATTCTTAAAATTTCATAGGCAATTAAAGCAAGACATGGAATAACGACACAAATAATCCAACCATAAGAATGAGATAAAAAGCTTTGTAAATAACCTATTTTGGGAATTTTTACAAACACCCTTCCATGAATATTATCTTCCGTTACTAGGGCATCATCGGGACTATTATTACTATCCCCTTTTGTCCGAAATAAATATTTTCCATCTTCATTTTTTTCAATATCAATAATTCGGTGTGTAACAATTAATCCTGAGTATCTAGAATCCGTAGAAGTAAAAGTGATAATATCGCCTTTACGAAGACGATTCATAGCAACATTTTTAACAATGACTGCATCTTGAACATGAATGGCAGGGACCATACTGGGACTGACAATAATATAGGCACCATATAACGGTTTGTAATTTCCCTTGGAAATATTTTGCATATAATCAATCGAATAAGTAACAAATAAAACACCCATGAAGAGCATCGCCATAATAATAGAATATAAAATTACTTTGGCAACAAAATTATAGATCTTTTTAATGATAGTAAAAATTGATGGATGCAGATCTTTTTCATCTAGATCTGTCTTTACCGTATGCTCACTCATTTTTTCACCAGCTTCCCTCTTGCCTTCCCCAAAATTCTATCTTATATTCTGATTTTATCATACCATAAAACAGACGAAATGGAAAGAAAAAAACACGGATGACAAAAAATAGACAAAAAAAAAGTATCCATTGATACCTTTTTTTAACCTGCTTTAGCTTGTGCTTTACCATAGACATTTACTTTAACTGTAAATGCTTGTAAATTGGTTGGATCTAAAGTAGCTTCGTGGTCAACCCACATTCTTAAACGGAAATATTCTTCATCTGATTGTTGGAATGTACCTTTATATAAAACCATGGCACCAACTGGAGTACCAGCTTCAGTAGTAGATCCAGATGGAGTAAATGCTGTTGGTTCTTTTGCTGAGGTATAATCTATACCATCTTCAGATTTTTCCAAATATAATTTAACATCTTTATTTTGAAGTGCAACCATTGGTTCAGGAATTACTTGTTTAATCGCTGCTATTTCATAAGGAATCTCAGCTTCACCATTGATTTCAGCAGAAACTGTAAAATCAAATTTTTCATTATCTGAACTTAATTTCTTTCCAGCTTCATCTTCTGTTGGTTGAGCATTTGAAATAGAAATTCCGTTTGTCGTTTCAGTATAAGTCATACTAAGAGTACCTGTACTAATTGTATTTTCTTCAGTACCTTCTCCAGTATAAGTAAATGCTGCAAACGAAACACCGACAACAGCTACAACTAGGATTGCTACTCCCAAAACAGACAATAATATTTGTTTTGATGAATTGTCTTTCATCTGATTATTATTTTGGTTTTCCATTTTATCTTATCCTCCTTACTCTAACTATACCATAATAATTAATTTTTGCAAACATTTTTTTTAATTATTTAATTGTTTTGACACCAACTTTTACTGCGAATGTCCGATGAGCACTTCCATCTGTATAATTTTGAGCAACCCACATTCTCAAACGGAAATTTTGACTTCCATTTTCTTCAAAAGAACCTTTATATATTGTTTTAGAGTTTTCTTCCGTAGAATCTTCCAAACTGCTCCACGTAGGAACCGTATCCTCATCTCCCATAAGAGACTCTTCAGAATCCCCAGAAGTCAAATATACTTTTACATATTGTCCATCCAATTTTTCTAATGATTGCTCTGATTCACTCGCTATGACTTCATCGGTTATATCTTTTGCATAAATTTCATAATGAACAGGATCTTGTACAGGAACCTCTTCGTCTTCATTCGTAAAAGCATATTCTATATTACTAGAAATTGTAAAATCAAAATAACCACTTAAAATACCATCGTCTTCATTGGTTTGAATTAAATTTTTCCCTACTTCATCTGAAATTGGATAAGCATTGACCAAATTAATTCCATTTCGATCTTCTATATATTCAAAAGTAAGTTTGCTAGTAGAAATGGTATTATCAGCAGAACCCACTCCTGTATAAGAAAAAGCAGCATAAGTAGCACCGAGAACAACGACGATAAGAAAAGCAATCGACAATAAAGAAAAAACAAATTCTCTCGCTTTTTTCTGTTGTTCTTCCATATACAATACCTCCTTTCAACGAATCAGTTAAAATCCCAAACGGACAATATCAAACTGAACCATTTGAGTACTAAACCCTTGCAGATTTTTTTCAGTTTCAAAAAGTAAATCTAAATGTTTTCCCTTAATAGCGCCACCTCTGTCCATTACAATTGCAAGAATTGGTTCACTATAAATTTTAATATTATGAATTCTTACAATACTTCCACAGGGAAGAGATCGATCAGCGGCAACAATACGAATTTTACCATAAGTAGCATCGTTAAAATAAATATTTCCGTTACGAAAATCTTGTCGAGGCGAACAAGCACCTGCCCCGCCACAACCTTTACAATCTGGGCCATAACCAGTTAACTTTCCATTAAAAGAAGCTTCCTGACCAGATTGTGCTGTAGCAATGGCATCTGAAAAAGAATCATAGATAACAGGTGTCGTAGCAACCACTTTGGATGATAAAAATAAACTATATTGATTTTGCATGCGAATGGCCTGAATTGATTTTAATTTATTTACATTGTAAGTAACCACAGACATTCGATGATTTCCTGTTGCAATGACAAATAAAATTGCAAAGAAAAATACAACAGAGAAAAATAGATAACTATATCTACGAAAGATTCCCTTCATATTCCCACCTCTATGATTAACAAAATAGTAACATAGACAAGGTTAAAAGTCAAATATTTGAAACGCATTTTGCGTCGTTTGGTTCTCAACTTCTTCCAAAGAAACATTCTTTATTTCAGCGATTTTTTGAGCGATAATTGGAATATTTTTACTACTGTTTGTTCTTCCTCGATAAGGTTCTGGAGATAAATAGGGGCTATCCGTTTCTAAAACGATTGCAGAAAGAGGGATTTGTTCAATGACTCGAGGTAAATTACTGTTTTTAAAAGTAATCACGCCTCCAATTCCTAAAAAATAACCCATTCGAATATATTCCAAAGCGGTTTCTACACTTCCAGAAAAACAGTGGATGACGCCTCGGACTTTATATTTTTTTAATAAATTTATGGTATCATACGTGGCATCTCTAGAATGAATGATGACGGGAAGATGCATCTTTTCTGCAATTTGTAGTTGCTTTTCAAAAAGATCCTGTTGGTCAAGTTTATTTTCCTTTCCATAATGATAATCTAGGCCAATCTCTCCTAAAGCAACCACTTTATTTAAAGTTAAATTTTTTTCCAATAATTTTAAATCTTCTTCTTGAATTTCTCCTGCTTCAGAAGGATGATAACCAAAAGACAAATAAATATCTTCCTGAGAAGAAAGCAAAAAGGCGTCTTTCATCGATTCTTTTTCACAAAAAGAAGCAATAATTTTGTCTACCTTATTTTTTTTATTTTCCTGCATGAAGAAAGAAAGATCCTTTTCTTCCTCTTTAGATATATGACAATGAGTATCAATAAACATAATCTTCACCTATTCTCATTAAAAATAAAAAAATATCATTTGTCAACGATATCTCTTATTTTCCTGTTTTTTGTCGATGTCTTTTCACTCTAACATAATAGTAAGTAACAAGACCTAAATATAAAACATCCATAATATTCTGTCCTAAGTAAATTAATAAAAGTAAAGTGCTAGCAGCCAAAATATAAAGTGTATTTATATTAAAAAAACGAATTACTACTTTAGGTATACACAGCTGAGATGTATCCATAAATCCTTCCTTTCTTTTAGATTTACTACAACTGCTCCTTTCATGTTATCAAGAAACAATAAAAAAGAAAATAGTTTTTATTTTCTTTCTTGTAAATTGACAAACTTAACTTTCTTTTTTTTCTATACGCTTAAAAATTGGACTTGCTTCTCCTAATTGATAAGTTAAGTTTTCCTGATAAGTAAGATTTTTATTTGTCATTTGTAACTGATTCAATATTTCCTTGCTCGTATTTGGCATAAAAGGCTCTAATAAGCAAGCACAAAGACGAATGGATTCTAATAAATGATATAAAACCGTTTCTAAACGTTCTTTGTTTTCTTCCTCTTTGGCAAGAACCCAAGGAGTAGTCTCATCAATATATTTATTGGAAAGTCTAAGTACATTAAAGATTTCCGTAATAGCATCACTGACGAAAAGTCGATCCATTTTTTCTGTTACTTTTTGATCTAGGGAAGAAATCGAATCTAAAAGCATCTGATCAATAGATTCCCTTTTTTGACGATTTTCTATTTTACCATCAAAGTATTTATGTCCCATAGAAATTGTTCTTTGAACAAGATTTCCTAAAACATTGGCAAGTTCTCCATTGGTTCTTTCAATCACCAAATCATAAGTAATATTTCCATCGCTAGCAAAAGGAATTTCATGAAGTAAATAGAATCGAACGGCATCCACTCCAAATTTTTCTACTAAATCATCGGCATAAATGACATTTCCTTTAGATTTACTCATTTTATCACTGTTCATTAAAAGCCAAGGGTGACCAAAGATCTTTTTAGGAAGTTCCAATCCTAAAGACCATAAGAAGCAAGGCCAATAAATGGAATGAAACCGAATAATATCCTTTCCAATCAAATGAAGATCAGCAGGCCAATATTTTTTAAATTCTTCTGTTTGAGCATCTACATCATAACCAATATTGGTAATATAATTTGTCAACGCATCTAACCAAACATAAACGACATGTTTATCATCAAAATCAACAGGAATCCCCCATTTCAACGAAGTTCTAGAGACACATAAATCTTGTAATCCAGGTTTAATAAAATTATTTAGCATTTCATTTTTTCTAGAAACGGGTTCAATGAAATCAGGATGAGCCTCAATATAATCTTCTAATTTTTTTTGGTATTTACTTAAACGAAAAAAATAAGCTTCTTCTTTTTGGGGAATGACTTCTCTGCCACAATCTGGACATTTTCCATCGACAAGTTGAGATTCCGTCCAAAAAGATTCACAAGGAGTGCAATAGAGTCCCTCGTATTCTCCTTTATAAATATCCCCATTGTCGTACATTTTCTTAAAAATATGTTGAACCACTTTTTCATGTTTTGGATCCGTCGTTCGAACAAAGCGATCATAGCTCGTGTTCATTAAATCCCATATTCTTTTGATTTCGTTGGAAACAGAATCTACAAATTGTTGAGGCTCTACATTTTCTGCTTTCGCCTTTTGTTCAATTTTAATTCCATGTTCATCTGTTCCTGTTTGAAAATAGACATCGTATCCTTTCAATCTTTTAAATCTAGCAATAGCATCTGCCAAAACAATTTCATATGTATTTCCAATATGAGGTTTTCCAGACGTATAAGCGATGGCTGTTGAAATATAATACTTTTCTTTCATAAATTCACTCTCCTTAAAATAAAAAATTATTATAATATAAGGACGAACATTTCGCGGTACCACCTTATTTTATAATAATTCTATTATACACTCAAATAGTTAACGCCTACTTACGATTAAGCCTACCTATCGACTTAATAGTTCAAAAGCCATATTTAATAAACTTCTAGATTCTATTTTCACCCTCAAGAATTCTCTTTGCTAGATTGGTCTATTAAACTCTTCGTCATCACTAATTAATATAGCAAAGATTATATCACAAAAGGAATTATTCTTCAATATGTTTACTTAAAAAATTTGCCATGACCACGGCAATTTTTTCATCCATATTGCTTATTGCTTCATCTTTAGAAAGAATAATAACTAATCCTACAACATCTCCTTTTACATTAATTGGATGAATAATGTATGCGTATTCTTCCTTTTTGCCATCCACAAGTTCAAGCGAATGAAGATTTTTTTCAATGCGAATCTCCCTATCGTTCATTTGCTGTTCTAAAAATCTAGAAATGGACTTACTTAAATATTTTTTTTCTTCACCTGTTGCCACAATAAAGCGATCCCGATCTGTTATAAAGATATTTTTCTTAATTGTAGAACTAATAGTTTCAGACAAAGTCTTTGCAATTTCCATCATATCGTCCATAGAAGAATATTTTTTTAAAGTAATCATCTCTTTGTCTACGAATATTTCTAGAGATTCCCCATCTCGGATTCTTAAAGTTCTTCTAATTTCTTTAGGAATAACAATTCTTCCTAAATCATCTATTCTTCTTACAACGCCAGTTGTCTTCATAGTGATTCCTCTCTTTCTACAATTATCATTCACAATTTTTAAAACTTTATACCTCTATGTTACTTCTATATATATTATAATCTTTCTTCCTATAAATTCCTTTGGTAAATATTTCCATTTAGTAAACTTTTTCAAATAAAAAAAGACGACTTATTCGTCTTGTGCTTCTTCATCAAACAAATGAGAATTCGATTTCGTAAATAAATACCTTTCCCCTTGCTCTAAAATACTGTTCATGAGTGTCGTATCTTTTATAATTAATTTCATTTCGATACTATCAAGTAAATCTTTCGTATATGTCCCTGAAAGATATTTATTCATCTGTTCTGCAATTTTTTTCTTACTATTTTCCGAGGTTCCCTCTTTAAACAGAGTAAAAATTTGATCTAATAAAAATTGATTACAAAAATGTATTTTTTCTTTCGCTTCTTTTTTTAGTTGTTTATTAAAAAGGGTGAACTCTTTTTTGGGAATCTTGATCACTTCATTTTCTTTTAAAGGATGAAATTCTTGAACTCTCTTTCCTAATTTTGAAATTCTCTCCTCTCCAATATTTTGAAAAGATTGAACCAGTTTTTTACGATAATTAGAAACGAGAGGATTCAATTGATCAATATCTAATACAACAGATGCCTGTTTAGAATAATGGAGCAACTTATTTTTTACTAAATCCATAGAATCTAGAGGAGGTTCTCTAAGTAAAGAAGTAATATCCTCCTGAATTAAAGTTTTTGTATTATTTTGTATTAATTCTAACACCGCCATTTTATAACTTTCTAAGTGTTGCTGCTTTAGTTTTTCTACTTCCATCAACTAGTCCACCTCTTTCTATGATTTCATTAAAAAGAATAACAATCATTTATTTTTTAGTCAATATTTTTTAAATGTTTCTCTACTTTTTCTAATAAATCACATAAATAATAGATTGGATGTTTATCTAATTTAATCGTATCCAAAATAATGACTAAAACTTCTCCTAATGTTTGAAAACGAAACATCATACTAATATTACAAACATCGACAAATAATTGTTCCATATCTAATTTTTTTACAATTTCCTTTGAAAAGGAAAGTTCCATTGAATTTTTAGATTGTCTAAAATTTTTTACTGGTATCCTTTCTGCAAGTTTTTCAAACCATTCCTCATGCATATAAATAAGCAAATCTTCATTAATTTTTCCAAATCGATCTTCAAGCTCTAATTTTACTTGATTTAATTTTTTTCTACTGTCAATCGTATTAATTAGACGATGAATTTCTATTTTAAGATCCTCTTCATCTACATAGCTATCTTCAATATGTGTTTTGACATTAATGAGTGGATTTGAAACATCCTCTTGTTCTTCGACTTCTTCTCCTTGTCTTTTCATTACTTCTCTATTTAATAATTTTAAATACAAGTCAATACCAATACTATCAATAAAACCAGCTTGTTCTCTTCCCAAAATATCTCCCGCACCACGAATTGATAAATCTCTTGTTGCGATAGAAAAACCACTGCCTAGTTCTGTAAATTCTTTAATAACACGAAGTCTTTTAATGGCCGTTTCTGAGAGAGCTTTAAATGGTTTATACATTAAATAAGCATAGGCAAATTTATTACTACGACCGACCCGTCCTCGAATTTGATACAATTGACTCAATCCAAAACGATCGGCATCTAAGATAATCAGTGTATTTACATTAGGAATATCAATCCCAGTTTCAATAATCGTCGTACAAACTAAAATATCATATTCGTGATTAATAAACGAAAGCATCCGGTTTTCTAATTCTGTTTTCGTCATCTGTCCATGGGCAAAAACAACACGAGCATCTGGGACTAAATCTTGAATTTCTTGAGCTTTTCTTTCAATAAAATCTACTCGATTATACAATAAAAATACTTGTCCTCCTCGAGATAATTCTTTATAAATCGCTTCTTTGATCATCGGTTTATTTTCTTCAATAACATAAGTTTGAATTGGATAACGATCCTGTGGCGGAGTTTCTATCAAAGAAAGACTACGAATCCCCGTTAACGACATTTGTAGAGTTCTAGGAATAGGTGTTGCCGTTAGTGTTAAGACATCTACGTTCGTTTTATATTGTTTAATTTTTTCCTTGTGACCAACACCGAATCGTTGTTCCTCATCAACGATTAAAAGTCCCAAGTCTTTCGGTTTGATATCCGAACTTAACAACCGGTGAGTTCCAAAAACCAAATCGATGGTTCCCTCTTCTAATCCCTTAAGAACACGATGAACTTCCTTGATTGGAGTAAAACGATTCAAAAGTGCAATGGAGACAGGAAAATTTTGAAATCTTTGAATTGCATTTTCATAATGCTGGTTGGAAAGAATCGTCGTTGGGCATAAAAATAAAACCTGCTTAGAATCTAAAATCGCTTTAAATGCCGCCACAAAAGCGACTTCTGTCTTACCAAAACCAACATCTCCACATAGAAGTCGATCCATTGGTGTATTTTTTTCCATATCTTCTTTAATTTGACGGATGGCCAGTTTTTGATCTTTAGTCAACTCGAAGGAGATGTCTTTTTCAAATTCTAAAAGCATGGGTTGATCTTTTGAAAAAGCATATCCTTTTCTACTTTCTCTTTCTGCATAAAGTTTTAATAATTGATCTGCCATATCGGCAATTTTTTGAGATACGCGACGTTTCGTTTTTTCCCATTCTCCACTACTCAAAGAATGAATTTTAGGAACTGCGCCTTCTTTTCCACTATATTTACTCAAATAATCAATTTTTTCAACAGGAATATAAAGTTTATCGTGATTTTTATAAAGAATCTCTAAATAATCTTTAGAAACTCCATTTTGAGTCAATACTTGAATGCCATTATAAATTCCAATCCCATAAACATCATGAACAACATAATCTCCGATTTGTAATTTATCTAAACTTTTAATTTTAGACGTATATTGAAAATGAACAGATTGTTTTTTCACTACTTTTTTTTCATTATAAATTTCTTTTTGAGAAATAAATATATAATTTTTATAAATAAATCCTTCACTCATCGGTTTTACAATTAAATTCACTTTATCAGGCACAATATGATCTTCTGTTGTTTTATGGCATGAAACAGTGAGTTTGGAAATTAAATTTTCTCTTTGAATCTTACTTAGAGCGATAATCACTATTTTTCCTTCTTTTAAGGCTTTTTCTAAATACTGATTAATAAGCTTTATATCTTCTCGAAATAAAGGAACCGATTTTACTTGATAATCAATAAAGGGAAGCTCTTTTTTGGTTGTTAGGTTATTTATATTCATATAATAAATATTATTTTTCGTGGAAATCTCATCCCATGAAAACATGTATTTTCCTGAATAGTCGACATCTTTTGTCTTTTGATAATGAAATATTTCTTCCTGTAATTGTCGATTGAATACTTCAAGTTGAGAATAATCCTTATAAACTGTAATACAAGAATTCAAATACTGTACAATGGAAGAAACATCATTGGTATATTCTTTTAAATACTTTTGCTTTCTTTTTTCTTCTTCTACTTCTTGTTTGCAAATAAACTCAGAACAAGGATATAAAGTAACTTCTTCTAACTTTTCAATAGATCTTTGAGTTTCTATTTCAAAAGTACGGATATCATCAATTTCATCACCGAAAAACTCTATACGAATTGGATTTTCATAAGTTAGTGGAAAAATATCAATCACAAAACCTCGTACTGCAAATTCTCCAGTTTGCGTAACCATCGTTTCTCTACTATAACCTAATTGATACAAAGCTTCCGCTAGAGATGTTGGATCTATTTGATCATTTAAACGATATTTTAATAGATATTTTTTAAATGTTTGAGGACTTGGAAGATAACGTAAAAATCCCATAAAATTGGTAATTACAATTTGTTTTTTTTCTTTACAAAGACGAATCATCGTCTCAATTCGAATCATTTCTAAGTCCGGACTAATAGCAATTGCTTCGCTCGTTAAAAAATCATCCATTGGAAATAAAGAAACTTCTTCCGTATAAGTTAAAAGTTGCTTGTAAAGTTTATTGGCATCATACAAAGAAGAAACAACCACTAAGATATTTTGATTTTTTTCTTCTAATAAATTTTTTAAATAGACACAAAAAAACTCATCGGTAAGATTCGTTATACCCATGTTTGTCGATTTTGAAATTTGAATTAAATTACGAAAAATGCTCATATAAATCACCTAATTTTCCGGTTGTATTTATTCATTAAATCATCAAAATTCATTTGAAAAAAATCATCTAATAAATTTCCAACAATAATACTTAATTTTTCTAATATTTCTCCTTCATTTTTAGAAAACTTTCCTAATACATAATCTATTTTGTCTCCTTCTGGTTTAGAAATACCAATTTTTAATCGTTTATAATCTTTTGTATGAATGTTTTCCTCTATATTTTTTAATCCATTATGACCCCCACTTGTTCCTGATGCTTTTAATTTAAAACTTCCCAAGGGTAAATCTAAATCATCATGAATGATAAAAATATCTTTTGCATCGATCTTATAGAAATCCATAAATTTTCGAATCACTTCACCAGATAAGTTCATATAAGATTGGGGTTTCAAAAAAATCACTTTTTCGCCGTTCACATTGGCAAGTACATACATTCCTTGAAACTTACTCTTAAAATTTGTTAAATTTTTAGATTCTAAATATAAATCCAACATATAAAATCCGCAATTATGACGAGTATTTTCATACTCCTTTCCAGGATTTCCTAATCCGACAACAAGTTTCATTTTCTCACTTCCTTACTTTGATGATACTCTTTATATACAATGCTTTTGGAAAGATTTCTCTCCTGTGCCACTTTTTTAATGGCCTCTTTTTCTGTCATATTTTCATCTAAATATAATTGAACATGTTCTATTATAGAGATTTCCTCATAGTTTTCTAGTTCTAAATTACCTGAGACTACAATAACAAATTCTCCTTTTGGGTTTGTAATTTCTAATCTCACTTTAGAAATCGGTCCCCGGTAAATTTCTTCATGAATTTTAGAAATTTCTCTACTGACACTAATTTTTCGATCCCCTAAAATCGTTTGCATTTGTTCTAACGTTTTTTGAATCCGATGAGGGGCTTCATAAAAAATTAATGTTTCCTTTCTTAGTTTTAGTTGTTCTAATTCTTTTATTTGTTTTCCACCTTTTGAATTTAAAAAACCATAAAACAAAAATGGAGCGGGAGAAATTCCAGAATTAATTAAAGCAGGGACAAAGGCCGTGGGACCTGGAAGAGAGACAACATTCAATCCATTTCGAAGGACTTCCTCTACTACTTTATAGCCAGGATCACTAATAATTGGTGTTCCTTGATCCGTAACAAGTCCTAAATTTAGACCTTTTTTCAAATCTTTGACTACTTTTTCTTTCACTTGATTTTCATTAAATTCATGACAACTGACAAGTGGTTTTCGAAGTTCATATTTTTTTAATAAATTTCCCGTGGTTCTCGTATCCTCACATAAGATATAATCCACTTCTTGTAGCGTTTTTAAACAACGAATACTCATATCTTCTAAGTTTCCAATGGGAGTTGGAATCAAAAATAATGTCGGTGTTTGATCATAACTTTTTTGACTCATGGATATCACTTTCTTTCTCTAATAAAATTGGATAAAGAACCTGGGTAGATGCTTTGCCATTTTTACTGCCTTCAATTAAGAATGTTTTTGCTTTATGATCGGCAGTTCCGTGAATAAATTGAATTTTTTTAATTGCAAAATGATATTTTTCATAATAATTTAAAATTTCTATGAATCGAGCAGTTGTAAAAACTAATATTAATTTTCCTTGATCTTTTAAGAGCTTTTTTGAAATTTTAAATATATCTTCCACAGTTAAATTAGTTTCATGTTTTGCTGTGGCAATTTTTTTAGAGTGATTCATTTTCCCCTTTTCTTTTTGAAAATATGGAGGATTCGATACAATGATATCATAGGTATTGGTTGGACATGTTTTTGCATATTCCCGGATATCCTGATGAATAATTGTAATTTGTTTTTCTAAATGATTTTCTTTTACTGCCCTCCTCGCAAAATTGGAAAGATTAGGATCAATTTCCACCCCTGTAATATGCGCTTTTGTATTCCTACTTAAAAGTAAAGGAATTCCTCCTAAACCAGTGCCAATATCCAATATTTTTTTTGTGCGAAGAGTTGGATGAACAAAGCGAGTCAACAATAAAGAATCGGTTGTCAAATGAAATGTTTTTTCTGGTTGATAGAGAATAAGAGATTCCTTTTTTAATTCTAAATCTTGAAATATTTTTTTAATTTTCATTACTATACTCAATAATTCCCTTAGAACCGAAATCTACCTGGTAAGTTTTCTTAAAAACATCCACTGAAACGACTTTTCCAGTTCCTTCTTCTTTTTGCATCATCATTCCAATTTGAGGTAAATCCTTTTTTAATTCACTATAAATTTCATCTTCATAATTTAAACAACATAAAAGTCGACCACAAACACCATTAATTTTATTTGGATTTAGTGCTAGCATCTGATTTTTTGCCATATTAATAGAAACACTATTAAAATCTGTTAAAAAGGTATGACAACATAAGAACAATCCACAAGGACCAATTCCTCCAATTTTTTTAGCTTTATCACGGACACCAATTTGCCGAAGTTCAATTCTTGTTTTATATTTTTGGGCTAATTTTTTGGCAAGCTCTCTAAAATCAACCCGATTTTCTGAGACGAAAGAAAAAAACAATTGGTTCTTCTCAAACGTATAATTTGCATCTACAAAATGCATATCCAAATTTAATTCCTTCGCATATTTTTTAGCTTTTAATAAAGCTTCTTCTGCTTCTTTTTTTAATTGATCATTCTTTTTGATTTCTTCTTCTGTTGCAATATGAAGCACAGGTTTTAAAGGAAAAACTAAATTTTCCTTCGGTTCTTTTTTTATATCAGTAAAAGCAGTTCCCAATTGTAATCCATTTTCGGTCTCTACTAAGAGAACTTGTCCCTTCTTTAAATTTAAATTTTGTGGAGAAAAATAATAAACATTTTTTGAAGAATCTAAAACAACACCAATCACTTCAATCATGAAATCACCTCCATAAAACGTATTAAAAAATGATCAAGCCAAAGTTTATAATTGATATTATATGTTAATTTCTTTTTTTCTTCTTCTAAAATAGCAATATATTTTATTATACTATCTTCTGTTAAATTTGTAAAAAGTTCCTGTTTTGGTAAAGGGATTTTTTTACCTATTTTTATTAATAATAATTGATGAAGATAAAGTTCCATAGAATCTAACAAATCTTTTGTTGATTCTTTTAAAGAAAAACTACTGTCCAATAATTCTTTGAAATCTAAATAAATTTTTTTACTTGAAGTAAGATCACTAAGTAAATTGATCATTTCATCAGAAAAATCAGAGGAAAATAAAGAAGGCATATTAATAATTTGACAGCGAGAAAGTAATGTTTCTAATACTTGATATCTATTATCAGCAATCAAAAAAGCAATAATTCCCTGTTCTGGTTCTTCTAAAAATTTTAAAATCGTATTCGCAGAAGCTGGATTTAGCTTGTCCGCTTCATAAATAACATATAATCGATAATTAGAAGAGGAAGTCGTTTTAAATAATTGTTTTAGATTCAATAGTTGTTCCTTTTTTATCATATTTCCTTCTGGAGAAATTTCTTTAAAATCAGGATGAATATCTTTTTCAATCAAATCACAAGTAGAACAATTGTTGAAATGCTCTCCATTTTTTGGACACAAAAAGAGTTTGGCGATTTTTTTCATCAACATTTCAATATTAGCATAATTCCCTTTTTCAATAAAATAAGCATGAGATAATTTTTGAGTTTGATATTGATTTTGAATCATGCCATATACTTTTTCTTCTACTTCGTGTTCTTTCATACTAACCTCACATAATTATCAATTTTAGAAGTATCAACGCTAATAAAGCGGGAGATCCTAATATTCCAATCATACCAATTGTAAAGACATTCATTGGAATCATCATATTAAAATTAGAAGCAATCATATTATAACCATATAAAATAAAAACACCTAAAATAATACGTTTACTATATTTAATAATATATTTCATATGTTTCACCCAATATAGAATATGATTTTATTTTTTATTTATGTTATTTCTTTACGATCCACTAAAGCCTTTTCTAAGGTTAACGAATCCAAATATTCCATATCGGCACCCATTGGGACACCACTAGCTAATTTTGTAATTTTTATATTTAATCCACTTAGAATTTGTTTAATATATAAGGCGGTTGTCTCTCCTTCTATACTGGGACGAAAAGCAAAAATAATTTCTTCAAAATTTCCTTCTTGAATTCTTTTTAATAACTGATTAATTCCAATATCTTCGGGATTGATTCCTTCTAATGGGGATATCAAACCATTTAAAACATGATATAATCCTTTATACATTCCAAGTTTTTCAAACAAAAAGACATTTTTGACATCTTCGACAATGCAAAGAAGTTTGCTATTTCGATTTTCAGAAGAACAAATGGAACATACTTCTTTTTCCGTTAAAGTATTACACACTTTACAGGGATGAATCTTTTCTTTGACCTGTTTAATATTTTCAGAAAATATTTCTATTTTTTCTACATCCATTCCTAAAACAGCAAAAGCAAACCGCTCCGCTGTTTTTTCCCCAATTCCTGGTAAATAACGAAAAGATTGAATTAATTCTTGCAAACTTTCTGGATACATAATTAAAACAATCCCGTCATATTTCCAAATTTACCCATTTTTTGTTCTGTCATTTCATCAACTTGTTTCATTGCATTATTTATGGCAATAACAATCATATCTTCTAACATTTCAATATCTTCTTTTTCTATACCCTCATCTTTTGATATATCGATCTTGACAAGTTCTTTTTTTCCATTGACTGTAACTTTTACAAATGAACTTTCTCCTACAAATGTAGTATTATCAATTTCTTCTTTTGCTTTTAGCATTTCCTTTTGTAATGTTTGCGCATGCTTCATCATGGCTTGAATATTCATTTTATTCCTCCTCTACAATATCGCCAAATAATTTTTGGGCATGATTTAATATACTTTCTTTCTTTTCGATTTTTGGAATTACTGGTAAAGAAGGCTCATCAATATAAGTATAATTTTTTCCTGTTTTAAGTAACTGAATATATTTTTTTCTTTGTTGATTCCATTCTTCATCAGTAATAAAGGCAAGTTTTTGATCTAAATTGGTAATTTTTTCCATTGTTTTTTGTAATAAATCAATATTTTTAATATTTGTGTCAATCATAGAATCATATTCAAAACTAATAACAATATTTTCAGGACTTACCGCCCGAACGGTTCCATCCATCAATTCACAAACCAAATATCCTATTTCTTGATCAAAAACATATTCACTCAACAATTGAAATTTTTCTTTTGTTGTATTCAATAATTCTTTTTCTGCCTTACATAGTGTATTATTTACTCGAATATCCATAATTTTGTGATATTCATCTAAATAATCTTTTTCTATTTTATCATAAGAATCTTTCTCAGAAAAGGTTTCTCTTTCTTTTTTCTCATTCAAATCTTCAGTTTTTACTTCTTGTTCTGTTTTTTTATCGAATTTTTGTTCTATAATTATTTCCCGGGAAATAATTTTTGGCTCTTTTTCTATTTTAATATGATCATTTATAAATTTTAATAATAGCATTTCAAAATAAATTTTTGGATTTGCTGCTCTTTTGAAATCATAATTTTTCTCATTTAACATAAAAGCAAAATCTTCTAACAAATCTAAAGAAAATTCCAATTTTTCTTTATTTCTATAATAATTTACAATAGAATCTCTACATTTTTGCAAAATCAAATCACTAATCGACAACAAATTTTTTCCAGAATTATTTATTTTTTCAATATGTGCTAATAAATCATTCGTCTTTGCTTCAAAGATTTCTGTTAAAATAGTTTGAATTTCTTCATCTTCTATCAAATCATTAATTTCCACATATTCTTTCATCGTAATCTTTTGATTATAAGTAGAACAAAGCATATCTAACATTCCAATAGAATCTCTCAATCCGCCATTAGAAGAAATAGCGATGTTTTTAAGTACTTCTTCGTCCACATTTTTCTTTTCTTTTTGACAAATTTCAGTCAATTTTTGAACAATGTCATTATGACTAATACGTTTAAAGTTAAAGCATTGACATCTGGATTTAATTGTTTCAGGTACCTTTTGAGGATCTGTTGTTGCCAAGATAAAAACAATATGTTCTGGTGGTTCTTCTAATGTTTTTAGCAAAGCATTAAATGCACCAATGGATAACATATGAACTTCATCAATAATATAAACCTTATATTTTAATTGTGCTGGAACTAAATTTATTTTACTTTTTAATTCTCGAATTTCATCAACACCATTATTAGATGCTGCATCAATTTCAATAATATCAACACAATTTGTTGATAACATTTCTTTGCACGAATCACATTTTTGACAAATTTCCCCACCGGATAAACTTTGACAATTAATTGTTCGGGCAAAAATTTTTGCTAAAGATGTTTTTCCTGTTCCTCTAGGACCAAAAAACATATAAGCATGACCAATATGTTGATTTAAAATTGAATTTTGTAAAACTTTGACAATAGATTTTTGACCGACAACATCCTTAAAGACAATGGGTCTATACTTTCTATACAATGCTTGATACATACATTTGCCCCCATTCAATATACTTATATTATATCATAAATACCCTTATAATTAAACTAGTTTTAGTAAACAACGATGCAATGTTTCACGTGAAACATTGCCAAATTATTTCCCGGGAAATAATTTTATGTTTTTTAGCGATGTTTTAAAAAAAATTTATTCATAAGATTTTCAATTTCTGAA
Organism: uncultured Bacilli bacterium; assembly: GCA_947624845.1. Lineage (GTDB taxonomy): Bacteria > Bacillota_I > Bacilli_A > RF39 > UBA660 > MGBC119817. Next base: position 16,378 of record CANQMB010000002.1, on the reverse strand, counting down.
ATCATATATCCGTGATGTAATAAAACTTCTGGATTTGTTTGATTTTTTTTAGCAATTTCTTTAATAATTTTTTCATTGTTTAAATCCCGATTAGAAATTCCATAAAAAACATTTTTTATTCTTGCTTGTTGAATTGCACTCATACACATTGGACAAGGTTCTAAAGTTATATAAATATCACAATCGATCAAGCGCCAATTATTTAAAATTTGATTTGCTTTTTCAATTGCTATAATTTCAGCATGTTTTGTAACAAAATTAGAACCATTTTTTTGATTATATCCTGTAGATATTACTTGATTATTCTTTACAATAACAGCACCAATAGGTACTTCTTCTTCATTTAAGGCTGTTTTTGCTTCTTCAATAGCAAGTTTCATAAATTTTTGATTATACATAAATTTTCACTCCAAAATAAATGATGCACATGAATAAAAATTGTTAAGGCTGCTATCTTCCGATTCTGACCTGATTCCAACCTATTCATTGCATCGTATTTATTATATTACAAACATTTAAATATTGCAAATTATTAATAAATTTAATTTAAAATTATTTCCCGGGAAATAATTTGGCAATGTTTCACGTGAAACATAAAACAAATAGAAGCATTATTCTGCTTCTATTTGTTCATCTGAAGTATTTTCTTCCATTTCTTCATTTTCTTTTTCAACAATGGTTACAGTAGCAACTTTTTGATTATCTTTTAAATGAATTAAACGTACACCTTGAGTGGCTCTTTTTAATGTTGATACTTGTTCCAAAGGCATTCTCATTACAATTCCACTATCGCTGACAATAATAATATCTTGCTCCTTTGATGTATCCACAGTATTTAAAGATACCATTTCACCATTTTTATCAGTTATATTTAATGCTTTTACTCCTTTACTACCACGATGAGTTAAACGATATTCTTCAATAGCTGTCTGTTTTCCATAACCGTTTTCAGTAACAATCAATATTAATTGATTTGGATTAATAACTTCTGCACCAACAATATAACTTCCATCTAATTCCATTCCTTTAACACCAGAAGTACTTCGTCCCATTATTCGAACTTCATTTTCATTAAAATGAACCATTCGACCATTATGAGCACCTAAAACAATTTCATTTTCACCTGTTGTCTTCGAAACATTGATTAATTCATCATTATCTTTTAATATAATAGCAATTTTTCCACTTTTGCGAATACTATCAAATTCACTCATAGCAGTTCGTTTTACTAATCCATTTTTAGTTGTAAAGAATAAATATTCATCATTTTCTTCACTTTGGTCTGAATCAATTTTAATTATCGAACTAATATTTTCGTCTTTTTCTAATGATAATAGATTAATAATTGGCAGTCCTTTTGATTGTCTGCTAAATTCTGGTATTTCATATCCTTTTAATCGATAAACACGGCCTTTGTTAGAGAAGAATAAAATATAGTCATGAGTTTTCATGTTAATTAAATGTTTAACAAAGTCTTCTTCATTGGTTGTCATTCCTTTAATTCCCACACCACCGCGATTTTGAGAACGATAAGTATCTGATTTTAATCTCTTGACATATCCATTATTTGTAAGTGTTACAATAATATCTTCTACTGGAATCAAAGACTCATCCTCTATATATTCAATTGCAGTCATATCAATGTTAGTACGACGTTCATCGCTATATTTATTTTTGATTTCTAACATTTCTTCTTTAATGATTTGTAATACTTTTTCCTCACTTGCTAAAATTGATTTTAATTCTTCAATTTCCTTTAATAAATCAGCAAGTTCGTTTTCTATTTTAGTTCTTTCCAAGCCTGTTAATCTCTTAAGACGCATATCTAATATTGCTTGTGACTGAGCCTCAGATAAATGATATTTTCCCATAAGGCCTTGTATTGCTTCTTCATCACTATCTGAAGAACGAATTAAATTAATAATTTCATCAATATGATCTAATGCTATTTTCAAGCCTTCTAATATATGAGCACGAGCTTCATCTTTTTCTAAATCAAATCGAGTTCTTCGAATAATAATTTCTTTCTGATAATCAATATATTTGGAAATAATTTCTTTTAATCCCAATGTTTTTGGAACTCCTTGATCAAGCATTAAGAAAATAATTCCAAAATTCGTTTGAAAGGCAGTATGTTTATATAAATTATTCAATACAACTTGAGGATTGGCATCTTTCTTTAATGTAATTGTAATTTTAATACCATCTTTTAAATCAGTATGATAATCCGCGATTCCATCAATTACTTTATTATGAACTAAATCAGCAACTTTATTTTTTAAATCAAGCGTATTTACACCATAAGGAACTTCATCAATAATGATATAATGTTTGCCTTTGTCTTCTTCAATACGAGCTTTACTTCGAATTGTAATACTACCTCTACCAGTCTCGTAAGCCTTTTTAATTCCACTATTTCCAAGAATCGTCGCTCCTGTTGGAAAATCTGGTCCTTTAATATATTGCATTAATCCATCGACATCAATATCTGGATTATCAATATAGGCAATACATCCATCAATCACTTCTCCTAAATTATGTGGAGGAATGTTGGTTGCCATACCAACAGCAATTCCCATAGTACCATTGACTAAAATATTTGGAAAACGAGAAGGCAAAACTTCTGGTTCTTTCGTTGTTTCATCAAAGTTTGGAATAAAATTTACTGTATTTTTATTAATATTTCTAAGAAGTTCTAAAGAAATTTTAGAAAGTCGTGCTTCCGTATAACGCATAGCGGCTGCACCATAACCTTCAATATTACCAAAGTTTCCATGCCCATCAATTAACATATAACGATAAGAAAAATCTTGAGCCATTCGAACCATCGCTTCATAAATACTTGAATCTCCATGAGGATGATAATTTCCCATGACTTCCCCTACAGTTTTAGCACTTTTTTTATGGGGTTTATCTGGCGTATATCCAGATTCATACATTGAATATAAAATACGTCGATGAACTGGTTTTAATCCATCTCTTAAATCTGGTAAAGCTCTTGCGACAATAACGCTCATCGAATATTCTAGAAAGGAGTTTCTTACTTCATTTACAATATTATTTTTTTCTAATCTATCCATTTGCCGCACCTCCTAAACATCTAAATTTTCTACATAAACTGCATTTTCTTCAATAAAATTGCGTCGTGGTTCTACTTCTTCCCCCATTAATTGAGCGAAGGTTTCATCTGCAAGCATTGCATCTTCTACAGTAATTTGTCTTAAAACTCTTTTTTCAATATCCATTGTAGTTTCATTTAATTCCTCGGCATCCATTTCTCCTAAACCTTTCATCCGAGCAATTTCATATTTTGTATTTTCAGGAAGAGATGCTAAATATTCATCTCTTTCTGTTTCATTTAATACATATTTAATTGTTTTTCCATGTTTGATTACAAAAAGTGGTGGTTGAGCTGCAAAAACATGACCCGCTTCCACAATTGGTCTAAAAAAGCGATAAAATAAAGTTAATAATAATACTCGAATATGAGATCCATCCACATCAGCATCGGTCATGATAATGATTTTATGATATCTCAATTTACTTAAATCAAATTCTTCACCAATTCCTGTTCCAAAAGCAGTAATAATTGTTCTAATTTCCTCATTGGATAAAGCTCTATCCAATCTAGCTTTTTCCACATTTAAAATTTTTCCACGAAGAGGTAAAATTGCTTGAGTCATACTATTTCTACCTTTAATTGCAGATCCACCTGCAGAATCTCCCTCGACTAAGAATATTTCACTGACAGAAGCATCTTTGCTTTTACAATCAGAAAGTTTTCCATAGAAGTTTGTAATATCCAAATCCCCTTTTCTTCTTGTAAGTTCACGAGCTTTCTTCGCAGCAACTCTCGCACGAGATGCAGTCATTCCTTTATCGACAATCGCTCTGGCCTCATCTGGATGCTCCATTAAGAATCTTTCAAAGGCAGTAGAAAATATTTTATCAGAAATTCCACGAACTTCTGCATTTCCTAATTTTGTTTTTGTTTGACCTTCAAACTGTGGATTTGGATGTTTGATGGAAATAATCATCGTTAAACCTTCTCGAACATCATCTCCTGTTAAAGAATCATCATTATTTTTAAGCATTCCACTGGAAACTGCATATTTGTTCAAAATTCTAGTTAATGCCCTTCTGACACCATCTTCATGAGTTCCTCCTTCAGGGGTTGTAATATTATTAACAAAAGAATAAATACTAGAATTATAAGTTTCATTATATTGAAGTGCAACTTCTAATGAAATATCTTTATCTACTCCTGAAATATCAATGATTGTTTCATGAATTGGATTTTTTGATTGATTTAACATTGTAACATATTCTTTTAAACCACCTTCATAACAGAAAGAATCACTTTTATCAACTTCTCTTTCATCATATAAAGAAATACGTAATCCTTTATTTAAAAAAGCAAGTTCTCGAAGTCTGATTTTTAAAATTTCGTACTCAAAAGTCGTCGTTTCTGTAAAAATATTAGGATCTGGTTTAAATGTTACGGTTGTTCCTGTCCGATCTTTTGCACATTCTTCTATAATTTTAAGTTCATCTTCCGCATGTCCCCCATTACTATATCGCTGAAAATATACTTTTCCATCTCGATAAACACGAACTTCTAACCAACTACTAAGAGCATTCACTACACTGGCTCCAACACCATGAAGTCCTCCAGATACTTTATATCCGCCGCCTCCAAATTTTCCACCAGCATGCAAAACAGTATAGACAGTTTCAACTGTACTCTTTTTTGTTTTTGGATGAATATCTACAGGAATTCCACGACCATTATCTTTTACAGTAATTGTATTTTCTTTTCCAATAATTACTTCAATATGAGTACAAAATCCTGCTAGAGCCTCATCAATTGCATTATCCACAATTTCCCATACTAAATGGTGGAGTCCTCTAGAACTCGTTGTTCCAATATACATTCCTGGACGTTTTCTTACAGCTTCTAATCCCTCTAATACTTGAATTGATGATGAATCATATTTTTTTTCTTCCACATTATCCCTACTTTCTTGTAATTTTACCTTCTTCAACATAATAAATATTTGCATTTTCTAAAAATTTTTTTTGAATATTTTTTAAATCTGTAGTTGTAATGACACTTTGTAAATCTTTATTAATATACTTTAATAATTTTTTTCTTTTTTCTAAATCTAATTCACTAAAAATATCATCTAATAGAAGAAGTGGTTTTGTCTTACATACTTCTTCAAAAATTGGAATTTCTGCTAACTTCATACAGATGATAGCAAGACGTTGTTGACCTTGAGAACCAAAATATTTTAAATTGATATCGTTTAAATAAAAGGAAAAATCATCCCGATGAGGACCATATAAAGTCATTTTATTATTTAATTCTTTTTCATAATTTTTTTGAAACGATTCTCTCATCACTTCTCGGATATGATCTTCTTCCATCGTTTCAAATTCTAAATTTGGTTCATATAAAATTTTTAGACTCTTTTGTTTAGAAATATCAAAAAAAATTTGATCAATTTTTTGATTTAGACAATCAATAAATTCTTTTCTCTTTTTATAAATAATAATTGCTTTTTCAATTAATTTTTCTGTTAAAATATCAAAATATTTTTTATCAGCAATACTATTTGTAAAAAGAAGTTTTAAGTATTCATTTCGAGTTTTTAAAATTTTATTATACTCATTATAGGTATTTAGATAAGTTTTTGATAATTGACTTAATTCGATATTTAAGAAATTTCTTCGAATACTTGGAGAATTTTTAATTAATTCTAAGTCATCTGGTGTAAACATAATAATATTTAAATATGAAATATAATCGGCAACTCTACTTATATTATTCTGATTGACTTGAATTTTTTTATTACCAGTAATGATTTCTATTTCTAAATCATTTAAAATTCTATTTTCTTTTACTCTTCCCCGTAAAATTGCTTTTTCTTTTCCAATTCGAATTAAATTTGGATCAACTCCACTACGATGAGATTTTGTTAGAGCAAGAATTTCAATGGCTTCTAAAATATTTGTTTTTCCTTGTGCATTTTTACCAATGATAATATTTAAATTTGGACCAAAAGAAATTGATGCTTTTTCATAATTTCTAAAATTTAAAAGATTTAATTTTTGCAAAATCATAATTTAGGTAAAAAAAGACCCATATTATCACCTTATCCCTGTATTAGTATTCCTATACCTACGAGAATATTATATCATAATATGGGTATTTATGCACCTAATTTTGCATATTCTTATTAATTTTTCTATTTCGTACGACAGATTCTAACCGTGTTGCACGAAATAATTGATTTTCCAAAGATCGATAAGAAATTGGAATCTCTATTTTTCTTGAATTATTAAAAATAATTCGAGAAGTTACATCATCAATTTCTTCAATTCCTTGGATATTTTTTGAAGATAACCAAATACATTCTTTATCAAATGGAGAAATTGTTGGAAAAAAGATAATATTTCTTCCATCTTCTACAACTATAGGTATTTTATAGCCATCTCCTAAAATACTTTTTGCCCCTTCTTTTCTTCCTTGATAACTGCTTCCAAAGTATTTACAACTTTCATCCAATATTTGATATGGATTTTCATCGATAATATACTCTTTTTGATCTTCAAAAACTTTACTTTTTTCTGAATCAATGGGAAGAATTGCTAGTGTTCCTTCATTAATTTCGTATTTCATAAAACCCCCTTTCCGAAAACCCAAAATTTGCGTTTTCACTTTCTAGCATATCAAATTCTGGTGTCGATATTTGTTGAAATTTCTGGAAAATAAAAAAAAATATCCAAAATTTAATTTTGAATATTTTAATAAGTGCGAATTGGTAATACTAATTGAGTTAAAGATTCATCTTCTTTCGATTTTAATACAATAGGTTTAATTTCTCCGCCAAAATGAAGCTCTACATTTTCTGTTCTAAATGATTTTAATGCTTCCATCATATATTTTGCACTAAAAGAAATTTTGATATTTTCTTGATTATTCTTTTGAATTTTCATTTTCTCTTCTACTCTACCAATTTCTGCAGAGGAAGATTTTAATATTAATGTGTCCCCTTCTGTTTCCAAAGTAACAATATTTTTTTCCTTATCACTTGTTAAAATACTTGCCCGATCAATGACACTATAAAGATCATTTAAATTTGCACTGACAATTAAATAGGAATCTGTAGGCATTAAATTGGATGTATTTGGATAAGTTCCATTAATTAATCTAGACTGAAATTTAATATTCTTATATTTAAATAAAATTTTATTATTAAATATATGAATTTCTATATTTTCTTTATCTTCATCCAAAATTTTGCAAAATTCTTCTAAATTATGACTAGGAATTACAATATTATAATTATCATCACTGGCTTCTTCTAGTTTGATTATTTTTCTTGCAAGACGATAAGAATCTGTCGAATTACATTCTAAGGTATCCCCTACGATATTGAAATTAATACCAGTTAATACAGGCTTTGTCTCTTCATGGGAAGCAGCGAAAGCTGTTTGGGAAACAATTTCTTTCATTACTGAATTAGAAATCACAATTTTTTTCTTACTTTCTTCTAAATCAATGGAAGGATATTCACTTTCATTGATTCCATTTAAATTAAATTCACTATTTTCTGTATAAATCATAATTTTTAATTCATCTATTAATTCTATATTAATATATTCATCAGGAAGTTTTCTTACAATATCTAATATATATTTTCCTTGAATAATAATAGAACCTTCTTTTTCAATAACAAAATCTTTGGTATCGTTAGCATCAATTGTCGTTTCGATTGTAATATCGTTATCGGATGCTGTTAAAGTTAATTTCTTTTTTGAAACATCAAATCGAATCCCTGCTAAAACAGGAATTAAATTTTTAGTAGAAATTGCTTTAGAAACTTTAATTAAAGCATCTAATAATAATTCCTTTTTTATTGTTAATTTCATAATATTCCTTCTTTCTTTTTTATTATATTGTTATTATTACTGTGGAAAAAGTTTAAAACTTTTATCTCCATTGATTTATAAAGACTATTTTACATGAAACTATGTGGAAAAGTAAAATAGTTATAAAAAATTATCCACATCCCCTATTCTATATCTTTTTTTAATTTTTCTATAATATTAGCCAAATCTTTATTTATTTTAATTTCTTGTTCTATTTTTTCAACGGAATGCATTACAGTAGAATGATCTTTTCCCCCAAATTCTGTTCCTATTTTAGGAAAAGATTCAGATGTTGTTTTTCTACATAGATACATAGCAATTTGTCTTGGAAAAGCAATATTGGCACTTCTTTTTTTGCTTCGAATATCTTCTACTGAGATTTGAAAATATTCGGATACAATCCGCTGAATTCGATGAATATCATTTTTTTCACACATTCCTTTGCTAATAAAGTCTTTTAAAGCTTCAATGGCTAAATCTAAATTAATTTCAGCACCTCCCATAATTGTGGAATATGCAATTAATCGAGTAATAGATCCTTCTAATTGTCGGACATCATTTCCAATATTAGAAGCAATATATTCAATGACATCATTCGGAATTTCTTTTTCAAAATTTCCAGCGATAATTTTTTTCTTCAATATTTCTACTCGAAGATTGAAATCTGGAGGAAAAATATTAACGGTAAGACCCCAACAAAATCGAGTTCTCAGACGATCTTCTAAAAGTTTTAAATCATCAGGAGATCGATCTGAAGAAATAATAATTTGTTTTGAATCATTATATAGGGAATTAAAAGTGTGGAAAAATTCTTGTTGAGATTGTGTGGCCGGTCCTAAAAACTGAATATCGTCAATAATTAAAACATCAATATTTCGATATTTATTTTTAAAGAAGTCTACACAATCAAAATTATTTTCTCGATTGTTTTTTTTATTAATTCCAATAAAATCTTCAATAAATTGATCACTTGTTACATATAAGACTTTTTTATTACTATTTTCTACGATAAAATTTCCAATTGCATGCATTAAATGAGTTTTCCCTAACCCACTATTTCCATAAATAAAGAGAGGATTATACATTTTTCCAGGATTTTCTGCAACAGAAAGAGCGGCTGCATGGGCAAATTTATTACTATTTCCAACAATAAAGTTTTCAAAAGTATATTGTTTTTTTAAATTCGTTTGAACTGGTGAATGATTCAATGGAGTTGAAGTTTCTTTTTCAATCGTAATAATTTCTTTGATTTCTTCCTCTTCTTCATTTGGAATTTCTTCTTTTAATAAAAATTCTAATTCTAAATTGGAACCTGTAATTGAATTTAAAGTACTTTCTATAATTTCTTTATAATTTTCAGGTAAATGTTTTTTGTGAATTGGCATTGGAACAATAATGATGGCTCGGTCTTGTTCTAATTTATAAAGTTCTGTGTCTGCAAACCAAATATTATAAGAAAGGGAGGATAGTTCTTCTTTGATTGTCGATAAAAATTTAGACCATAAAGAATCTACATTCATTCTACCATCTCCCCACCAAAAAGTTAAAACTTAAATTTAGTGTATCTCAATTTGTGAAAAAAAGAAACAATTTTATAAGAAAAATTTTTATTCACAAGGAATCCACAAGTTTTTCCACATAAAAAAGAATTGAAAAATATAAAATAAAATGAATTATCCACATTTTCCACAAATTTTTCTTCACATCGTGCAAATTTTTATCCACAAATTTGTTGAAACTGTGAAAAAGTAATTTAATTTCTTTTTCTCATTGACAAAAAAAGGTTTTTCCTATTATAATAATGTAGATTTATGTCTGGAGGTGGAACAATGAAAAGAACTTATCAACCAAACAATCGTAAAAAAGCAAAGAAACATGGTTTTTTTGCACGTAAAAAAAGTAATATTTTAAATTTACGTCGTAGAAAAGGAAGAAAAATACTTTGTAAATAATCCACTACTTTAGTGGCTTTTTTTACTTTTTAGGGTGATGATATGAAAAAAGTAAATATTATAAAAAAACCAGAAGATTTTAATCGCATTATCCATCAAGGAACAATGAAAAAGAATAAAGAATTTGTCATATATTGTGAAAAAAATGATTTGGGCTATGATAAATATGGAATTTCTGTTGGCAAAAAAATTGGGAAGGCGGTCATTCGTAATAAATATAAAAGAAAAATACGCGCAATCGTAGATCAATATAAAAAAGACTATCAAAATAGTCAAAATTATATTATAATATTAAGAAAGACCTGTCTCGAATGTACATATCAAGAAATGAAAGATAGTTTTTTTAAATTAATGACAGAAGATAAATAAAGGAGCAGAAAGATGAAAAAATCAAAATATCGTAATAAAATTATAGTTATTTTCCTTTTGGTATTGATGCTTACTACTGGTTGTACCAAAACATTAGTGGATAAAAAGAATAATCCTGTAAAAAATGAAAGTACAGGTCAGAATTTAACTGAAAATATATTATGTAAACCAACAGATAAATCTACCATTAAAGCTTATGAAAAAACAAAAGTAAATATTGAAAAATTACCAAATTGTGATGAATTTAAAGTAACTTCTGGAGAATACGAAGGATTGTGGACGAGTATTTTCGTAAAACCACTTGCCTTCTTAATCTTAATTCTTGGAAAACTTTTGAAAAATTATGCATTATCTATTATTATCATCAGTTTAATTATTCGTTTTATTGCCTATCCAGTAACGAAAAAAACGGCAATTCAATCTGAAATCATCAAAAAAGCTCAACCAGAAATTAATCGAATTCAGAAAAAATATGAGGGAAAACAAGATCAAGAATCGATGATTCGACAAAACCAAGAATTAATGGCTGTTTACAAAAAATATAATATAAGTCCCCTATCTGGATGTTTATTTTCAATGTTACAACTTCCTTTATTACTAGCTTTTTTTGAAGCAGTACAAAGAACGCCAGCAATTTTTGAAGATTATTTTCTTAAATTGCAATTAGGAACCACTCCAATGATTGGATTTACTTCAAGTGCATGGTATATATATATAATTTTAGTTCTTTTGATTGCATTTACTACTTTTTATTCTTTCAAAATGAATATGGCTGGTACCAGTGGCAACGTCAATATGCAGACGATGCCAATCATGATGAGTGTTATGATTATTGTAATGTCTTTATTTATGCCTTCTGCTTTAGGAATTTACTGGGTTACAAGCAATGTATTTACCATTGTTCAAAATATATTAGTAAAAAGGAGCAAAGAAGTTTATGGAAAAGCATAGTTATATTGGAAAAACAAAGGAAGAGGCTATTAGTAATGCTAAATTAGAACTACAAGAAGTAGAAGAAAATCTAATTATTCAAGAAAAAGAAATAAAGACGGGTTTATTTAAAAGTAAAAAAGTAGAAATAGAAGTTATTGAGAAAAGAGAAGTAGTAAAATTTATAAAAGAGTATATTCTTCATCTATTAAAAGATCTAGGTTTTACTGCAAATATTGAAATAAAAACCAAAGGAGAAACACCAAATTATATTATTTATTCAGATCATGATGCTTTATTAATTGGAAAAAATGGAAAAAATTTAAAAGCATTATCTGTTTTAGTCAATCAGGCATTAAAAAAAGAAATCGATGTTCCTTTTAAATTTGTAATCGATGTCAGTGATTATAAAGAACATCGGGAAAGACAATTGGAACGTCTAGCAAAACAAACAGCAAGAGAAGTAGCATCCACGAAAATAGAAGTTCAATTAGATTCAATGAATTCTTATGAAAGAAGAATTATTCATAATGCGTTAACAAATCATAAAAAAGTATATACAGAAAGTATTGGAGAAGAACCAAACCGTGCAGTAGTAATTAAACCAAGAGAAGAAAAATAATTCTTCTTTTTTTTTATGTACTGTAGTATAATATCGATAGTTATTTTTAGGAAGTGGAAAAATGAAAGAAACAATCGCTGCTATATCAACAGCTTTAGGCACAGGTGCCATATCCATCGTACGTCTTAGTGGAAAAGAGGCTATTGCCATTGCCAATCAAATATTTCATGGTTGTGATTTAACGAAAGTGGATAGTCATACAATTCATTATGGATATATCAAGGAAAAGGAAGAAATTATCGATGAAGTATTAGTTAGTGTCATGAAATCTCCAAAAACTTTTACAACCGAAGATGTGGTAGAAATTAATTGTCATGGTGGAATTATGTCAACCAATAAAGTTTTAGAAGTATTATTAAATCATGGAGCAAGATTAGCAGAAGCCGGAGAATTTACAAAAAGAGCTTTTTTAAATGGCCGTATTGATTTAACTCAAGCAGAAGCTGTAATGGATTTAATAGAAAGTAAAAGTGATATTGCTAGAAAACAAGCATTAGGACAATTGACCGGGAAAATTTCAAATTCTATTCATGAATTTCGAGAAAAAATTAAAGATTTATTAGCATCCATTGAAGTCAATATTGATTATCCAGAATATTATGATATTGAAATTATGACATTAGAAAAAATAAAAAAATCGACAGAAGAATTAGAAGAAGAATTAGAGATCCTTTTACAAAATGCCAAAAATGGAGAAATAGTTAAAGAAGGAATCAAAACAATTATTATTGGACGTCCTAATGTTGGAAAAAGTAGTATATTAAATCATTTATTAGGAAAAGAAAAAGCAATCGTTACAGATATAGAAGGAACTACAAGAGATATTGTCGAAGGAAGTCTTCAATTTGAAGGAATTCATTTAAATATGATCGATACAGCAGGAATTCGAGAAACCGAAGATACAATTGAAAAAATAGGAGTAGAAAAGAGTTTATCTTTAATTGAGGAAGCAAACTTAATTTTACTAGTCTTAAATAGTGGAGAAAATATGACCAAAGAAGATCAAAAATTGCTTGAAAAAGTGAATCCAAAGAAGACTATAATTATTCTAAATAAGAATGATTTAGATCAAAAAATAAAAAAAGAAGATTTTAAAAATTACAATGTAGTTAGCACGAATACAAAGGATATGACTGGAACAGATGAATTAAAAGACAAAATTAAAGAATTATTTCAATTAGAAAAAATAGAAAATAACGATGCCACTTACTTGAGTAATGCCAGACAAATATCTTTAATCAATCAAGCAAAAAAAGCGCTTCAATCTGTATTGAAAGGGATTGAGGAAGAATTACCTATGGATTTTTTAGCGATTGATTTAAAACAAGCACTAGATTTATTAGGAGAAGTTATTGGTGAGGAATATAGTGATGAAATATTAGATCACTTATTTTCAAACTTCTGTGTAGGAAAATAGGGAAGTGAAAGAAATGAAATACGAAATCATTGTCGTTGGTGGTGGACATGCTGGATGTGAAGCTGCTCTTGCCAGTGCAAGATTGAACCATCAAACATTATTAATAACGGGAAATATAAAAAATATTGCCGATATGCCATGTAATCCTTCTATTGGAGGCCCTGCGAAGGGAATTGTCGTTAGAGAGATCGATGCTTTAGGTGGAGAAATGGGAAGAAATGCGGATAAAGGGGCTCTGCAAGTAAAAATGTTAAATACTAAAAAAGGCCCTGCCGTTCAAGCTTTAAGAGCCCAGGAAGATAAAATTATTTATCCACAAGAAATGTTAAAAACATTGAATAATCAATCAAATTTAGAAATAAAAGAATCTCTTGTTGAAGATTTAATAGTTGAAAAAAATAAAATTAAAGGAATTATTTTAGAAGATGGAACGAAAATTTCATCTAAATGTGTAATTTTAACGACTGGAACGTATTTAAAAAGTAATATTTTAATTGGTGATAAGAAAAAACTAGAAGGTCCACATGGAGAAAAATCAAGTAAATTTTTGAGTAACAAACTAAAAGATTTAGGATTTAAAATATTAAGATTAAAAACGGGAACCCCTCCTAGAATTGTAAAAGATTCCATTGATTTTACAAAAACTTCTTTGGAAACAGGAGATGAGAAAATTCATACCTTTTCTTTTGATCATATTGCCTATTATCAACCAGAAGAACAAGAACCTTGCCATTTAATTTATACGAATGACAAAACACATCAAATTATCAAAGAAAATTTAGATAAATCGAGTATGTATGGAGGTTATGTCGAAGGAATTGGTCCAAGGTATTGTCCTTCCATTGAAGATAAAGTAGTTCGCTTTTCATCTAAGGAACGGCATCAATTATTTTTAGAACCAGAAAGTCGCTATTATGATGATATTTATATTCAAGGCTTTTCAAGTAGTATGCCTGAAGATGTTCAAGAACAAATGGTCCATAGTCTAAGTGGACTCGAACATGCCATAATTAAAAAATATGCCTATGCAATTGAATATGATGCGATTGATTCTAGGCAATTAAAACAAAGTTTAGAAACAAAAATAGTTGAAAACTTATTTACCGCTGGACAAATTAATGGTACAAGTGGTTATGAAGAAGCGGCTGGACAAGGTTTAATCGCAGGGATAAATGCCTCTTTAAAATTAGAAGGAAAATCACCTCTAATCTTAAAAAGAAACGAATCTTATATTGGGGTTTTAATTGATGATTTAGTAACAAAGGGAGTAAAAGATCCTTATCGTCTTTTAACTTCTCGAGCTGAATATCGTCTGTTGCTCCGCCATGACAATGCAGATTTAAGATTACGAAAATATGGTTATCAAGTCGGATTAATTGATGAGAAAAAGTATGAACAATTAAAACAAAAAGAAAAAGAAATGAAAGAATTGTTTCAATTATTAAAAGAAAATAAAATTACACCTACAAAACAGACAAATGAGTATTTAAAATCAAAAAATAGTGCAGAATTAAAAGATGGAATTAGGCTATATGATTTACTTAAAAGACCAGAAATTACCATGGAAGATATTCAACATTTTATTTCTGTACCTTATAGTGAAGAGGTCTGTTATCAAGTAGAAATTAATATTCGTTATGAAGGTTATATTAAAAAAGCCATGAAAGAAGCAGAAAAAATGCTTTCTTTAGAAAATAAAAAAATACCAGAAGATATAGACTATGAAACGATTCCCAATTTAGCCAGTGAAGCTCGTCAAAAATTAATAGAAATTCATCCTACTTCTTTAGGTCAAGCTTCGAGAATTAGTGGTGTGAATCCAGCAGATATTTCTATTTTAATGGTTTATTTAAGAAAGAGAGAATATAATGAATAAAGAAGAATTTTTATTGGCTACTGAGGATCTAGGAATAAAGATTACAGATGATCAAATGGAAAAATTAGAAAAATTTTATTGGCTACTTTCCGAATGGAATCAAAAGATGAATTTGACGAGAATTATAGAAAGAGAAGAAGTTTATTTAAAGCATTTTTATGATAGTCTTACGATTTGTAAAGGAGTAGATTTAAATCATGTAGAGACATTATGTGATGTTGGCAGTGGGGCTGGATTTCCTGGTGTTGTCTTAAAAATTGTCTTTCCCAATTTAAAAATAACATTGATTGAAGCTTTAAATAAAAGAGTGATTTATTTAAATGAAATCATTCAAGAATTAGAATTAAAAGATATAAAAGCGATTCACTGTCGAGGAGAGGATTATCAAGGAAAATTTGACGTTGTTACTTCTCGTGCCGTTGCCAATATCGAAAAACTAGTAAAATATACGATGCACTTACTAAATTCCAACGGCGTTTTGATTGCCATGAAGGGGGATATTTCCTCTGAACTTACTGAAAAAACAAAAAGAAGGATTGAACAAAAATATAAAATTATCAAAATTGAAAAGTTTTTACTACCTATTGAAAATAGTAAACGAAGTTTAGTAATACTTTCAAATAAAAACTAGAAAGGAAATGATGAAGATGACAGATCGTGAATTTAGATTAGCAATTAAAAAATATTTAGATTTAAATCCGAAAAAAAATTTGACTACCAATCAATTTTTTAAATTAAAAAAAGAACAACAAAACTTGGAACAAAATCCTTCGGTCAAAAAATACTTAGAAATTATGCAAATATTTGATTTAGATCAGTGGGAAGTTGATCGAGATTTACTAGTAATTTTAAAATCTTATGGATTAAAGACTTCTTTATCTTCAGAGATCTATTATTACAATGGAAGATTTACTAGAGAAGATAATACTCAATATGATCAATATATTAATATCGAGACAAGAGAAAAAAAGGAAGATGAACAAAATAACTTTAAAGAAAATCACAATGTATTAATTTCTAAGCAGAAAAGTCCAAGTTGGAGTGATTTTGAAACTTTACAAAATTGGTATTATAAAACTTTATATACCTCTTCTTCGGTGGAAGAAGCTCTTGTTAAAGTAAAAAAACGTTGTATTCCAAATCAATATAATCAAAATAATAAATAAAAAGGAAAAAAAGAAAAAAGTACGAAAGTAATTGTGTGTAGTTGTAAATGATGTGAGACCAAAAAGTTAAAAAAATTAAAACGATATGATAAAGTAAAAATGTTAATT
>CANQMB010000001.1 GCA_947624845.1 uncultured Bacilli bacterium | reverse complement strand
AGTGTTGCCAAAAGATTGGTTTCACCTAATTCAAAGCAGTTGAGTTAGGTGATTTTCTTTTATATTAAAACTATAAATAGTAATAATATTAATAGGAAGATAAGAATGATTAAGGATAGAATTAAAAAATCCTTCGTATTCATACTACCGCCTCCCTTCTTCACGAAGTTTGGCAATCACCCAACTATTAAATGTTCCAAATTAATTGTATCAAACAAATGTTTTTGATACAATATTTTTATATTGAATTTTGACAATTTAGAAAACACACTGATTATGTTAATATGTAGTAAAAAGAATATGAATATTTCTTGTAAATAATTTATTAAAATTACTAACCTCTTTATGAAAATAATTACTATATAAATGAAAGGTGATTATTATGGACAAAATTTATGATGAATATTATTATAAAATATATAATTGGGCAATTAAAAAAACTAACAATAAAGAAGATGCAGAAGATTTAACAAATGATGTTTTTTTAGCAATATTTGAATATTTCAATAAAAATATCAAGGTTGAAAAAATAGAAAATTTAATATGGAAAATTGCTTATAATTTATGGTGCACCAAAGCAAAAAATTATGTTAAAGAAAAAGGTAATACAATATTGGAAGAAGCTCGAGAATCCGGATATGAAGTTGTAATATTAGATAAAATTATATATAAAGAAATCATAAATAGTTTAGATAATATTGGTTTAACAGATAAAGAAAAAACTGTATTTAAAATGTACTATGTTGATGACCTTTCAATAAAAGAAATTAGTGAAAAAATAAACACTAAGGAGGCAAATATAAAATATTTTTTATATAGCGCAAGAAATAAAGTAAAGGAGAGATATTATGAATAATTTAAATTTGGACAAATATTTAAATATTGTCAATGATGAAAAAGTAAAAAAAGGGTTAACAAATTATATTCCACTATATCCTATGTTAAGAATGGAAAATGAAAAATTGTATGTTGGTGTAATGCTAACAGAAGATAAGGATAACGTTTGGAGCAAAGAAGAGCATATCAAACCTGAATATTGGGCTTTAATTGATATTAATGATGATAAAATATTGGAGTTTAATAAAACAGAAGAAAAAGATTTTGTAATTGGAAATTTAATTCCTAAAAATACAAATAATAAAGAAAAAGAAATTTCCAAATATACAGTAGAAAAAACATTACAATATAAAAACTATTTAATAGAAGATATTAAAAATGAAGAGTTGCCATTACAAAAGAAATTATCTTCTATCCTTGGTAGTGAGATGGAAATTGATGGAGAAAAAGTTAATATAAATGATTATTTATTATCAAATTTAGAAGAAGATATTAAATCAAAAATTAATGATTTAGTTGCTATTTTGATCCAATCAAAATATGGATCCATTACTTTTTACTATGATAATTTATTTAATCAAATTATTAACAACTATAAAACGAATCAAATTATTGATAATGAAAGTGTTAAACTATGTATCGAAATCATGAATAATTATTATGATGGTGTCATTGGAATAGATAATTTCTTTAATATTAAATAAGAAAATTATAAATGAAGGATAATATAGAGTCGTCGTACTCTTTCCTTGAGGAAACCAATTAATACTCGAACTTTATCGAGAAGTATTAGATGCCTCTGGAAAAAATAGAATAGAAGAACTTGCTGACATGTTAGAAGTTATAAAGTATTTAGCTCAATTAGAAAATGCAACATTAGAGGAAGTAATCACCGTCGCAAATAAAAAATGTGAAAAAAGAGGGTCTTTTGAAAAGAAAATATTTTTAGAAAAAGTTTTAAAAAAATAATAAAAAAGATGGATATATTTTATATCCATCTTATTCGTCTCTCAACTTTGCAGAAAGATTATTCTCCACTTTTTCAATAATTTTATTGAATACCGTCATAACTTCATCCTCTGTTAAAGTTCTTGTTGGATCCATAAATGTTAATTTAAATGCAATCGACTTTTCATCCACTCCTACTTTTTCTCCTTCATACACATCGAATATTCTTACATTTGTTAAAAGTTTTCCTCCTGTTTTTTTAATAATTTCAATTAACTCTTCGGCCATAATATTCTTTTTCACTACAAAGGCAAAATCTTTTTCAATACTTGGATATTTAGGAATATCCTTATATTCCATTCGAGTTGGTCGATTTTGTAGTAATTGATCTAAATTAATTTCCATTGCATAGACATCCTCTTTTAAAATATTAGGATGAATTTTTCCAATCACACCTACTTGTTTTCCTTGCAAAATAATATTTGCACTTTGTCCTGGATGAAATTCTTTTGGTAAATTAGAACTTGCTTCAAAACGATATCGATTTTCATAACCTAAATAATTGAATAATTCCTCGCAAATTCCTTTGATGATATAAAAATCAACCTTTTGATTTTGAATATCTAAATAATAATCTCCACTCATTAAGATTGCTAACTTTAAATCTTCTTTATAAATATCTTCTTCTTGATAAAATCCTTTTCCAATTTCAAAAATGGAAATATTACTTTGATTTCTAGCTTTATTATATAAATAAATCTCCTTTAAGGAATATAAAAGACTATACCGAAGTGTATTTTTATCCTCACTCATTGGATAATCTAACATCACCTCTTTAAAATGATCTGTAGTAAATCGATGAACTTCCTGATTTGGAATCAAGGAATAACTAAAAGTCTCATTTAATCCTAAATCTGCTAATTTATGTTTTATATTTCTCCTTGTTTTATTATAACTACCCGTAATGACGTCTAAAATTGGTAATTTTCCTTCAATCTTATCCATTCCATAAATTCTTCCAACTTCTTCAATTAAATCTTCGGCAATCGAAATATCTAATCTTCTCGTTGGAACTGTGACGATCATTTTCTCTTTTTCTACATCTACTTTAAAATCTAAGTCCAAGAAAATATTTTTTACTTCTTCCATAGAAATTTCTATTCCTAATACTTTTTTAATTTTATCTAAAGTAATTTCAATCACTTTTTCATCCATATTTTCATGATTGTATTCAATCATACCACCAACGATGGTTGCATCTGCATATTTTTCTAATAGATGACAACTACGGAGAATAGCCAAATAACTTCTTTTTGGATCTAATCCCTTTTCAAAACGATTAGAAGCCTCACTTCTTAGAATTTTTTTCGATGTTTTTCGAATTTTTACGTTGTCGAAAATAGCAGACTCAATAATAATGTCTTTTGTATCCATTTCTACTTCCGTAGATAAACCACCCATCACACCAGCAAGGCCAATGACATCTTCGCCATTTGTAATTGCAATATCTTCGGTTGACAAAGTTCTTTCAATTCCATCGAGTGTCGTCAATTTTTCTCCTTCTTTCGCCATTCGTACGACAATTTGATCTCCTAGGCGATCGGCATCATAATAATGAAGAGGTTGTCCTGTTTCTAACATAACATAATTAGAAATATCAACGACATTATTAATAGGTCGAATTCCAGATGCCATTAGGCGTTTTTTAATGAAATCTGGACTTTCTTTTATTTTTACTCCAACTACTTTTTTGGCTAGAAATAAAGAACAATAATCGGTCTTTACTTCCACATGAAAATCTCGTTCTATTTTTTCTTTATTTTCCTTGAAAGAAACTTCCATCTCTTTTACTTTCTTCTTATAAATTGCACCAAGTTCATAAGCCATACCTAAGATACTTAACAAATCCCCACGATTTGAAGTCAATTCAAAATCGATAATTTCATCATCGTATCCTAATAGAGCGATGGGATCCGATCCAACTGGTGCCTCTTTATCGAATTCGTGAATTCCTTTATAATCTTTTTCTTCTAAATATTTATGGTCGATACCAAGTTCTGCAATAGAACAGATCATACCATTAGATTCTACTCCTCGAATGGTTGTTTTTTTAATCTCCCCTAGAGGAAGTTTTGCCCCTGGCAAGGCAACAATCACTTTTAAACCTTTTCGAACATTGGGAGCGCCACAGACAATTTGTAAAACTTCCTTGCCTACATCTACTTGACAAACATGTAAATGATCCGAATCTGGATGATTTTCACATTCTAAGACCTCTCCTACTACTAAATTCGTACAGCTAACCCATGGAGAAGCTGAATCAAATTCATTTCCAACATTCGTCATATCTAGAGCGATTTGTTCAATCGATAACTCAGGATCTAAATCAATATAATCACTTACAAATTTTCTACTTAACTTCATATTATTCACTATCCTTTCTATCGAACTGTTCAATAAAACGAATATCATTTCCATAAATCGTTCGAATATCAGGAATACCATATTTAAACATCGCAAAACGATCAATTCCTGTTCCAAATGCAAATCCTTGATACTTTTTGCTATCGTATCCACTCATTTCTAGAACATGAGGATGCACCATTCCAGCACCTAAGACTTCAATCCAACCTGTTCCTTTACATAAAGCACAGCCTTTTCCTTGGCACTTAAAACAACTGACATCAACTTCTACAGAAGGTTCAGTAAATGGAAAGAAGCTAGGACGAAAACGTACTTTGGTTTTTTCTCCTAGAATTTTTTTACAGAATAATTCTAAAGTCCCTTTTAAATCTGCCATAGAAATGTTCTCATCAATGACCAATCCTTCTATTTGCATAAATTGATGAGAATGAGTAGCATCCTCATCTCTTCGGTACACTTTTCCAGGACAAACAATGCGAAGTGGTCCTTTTTCTGTATGATCTTCCATCGCTCTTACTTGTGCAGTAGAAGTTTGTGTACGAAGAAGATAATTTTCATACTCATCTTTTAAATAAAAAGTATCTTGTGCATCTCTTGCAGGATGTCCCTTTGGTAAATTTAATTTTTGAAAACAATTTTCATCACTTTCAATTTCAGGTCCTTCGTAAACAGTATATCCCATGGATACAAATAAATCTTCAAATTCTTCAGTAATTCTAGTCATAGGATGAAGAGATCCTCTTTTTACTTTCTTACTAGGTAAACTGATATCAATGGCTTCCTGTTCTAACTTCTTATTTAAAATTTCCTCTTCTAAAGATTCTTTTTTACTTTCATAAAAATTTAAGAATTTTTCTTTTAGAGCATTGACCATTTGACCAAAAGCTTTTTTTTCTTCTACCGCTACATTTTTAATTTCTGCATTCAATTCTGTAATGAGACCTTTTTTACCTAAATACTTTACTTTTAATTCATTTAATTCTTGTAAAGTGGTAATCTTCTTTTGATCCTCTTCCAAAGATTTTAATATTTCATTTTCCTTGTTCATAGTAACTCCTCCTAAATAAAAACAACTATAAATTTAAGGACGAATCTTTCGCGGTACCACCTTAATTTATAGTTGTTCACTATACACTTGAATCTTTTAACGCAAGATTTACGCTTACTATTAATAAGAACTAAAAAAGCGAATTCATAAACTATTACTGATTATTTTCACCAACCATAATCTCTCTACAAGTAAATTGTTTACTACTACTCTTTTCTCTTCGTCGATATGACTAATTTTAACATATTTGTTTTCTTTTGTAAATGAATTTTTTAAACCGTCAACAATTCTTGTTCTTTTTCTTTAAGTAATTCTTCTACTTTCTTATTATATGTGTTAACCAAATCTTGAATTTGTTTTTCTAATCCTTTTTCTACATCTTCTGGAAGTTTTTCTTTTTCAATTTTTTCCATGGCTTCATGACGAATGTTTCGGATGCGGACTTTCCCTTCTTCTGCCAACATTTTCACTTGTTTTGTTAACTCTTTTCTTCTTTCTTCTGTCAGTGCTGGAATGATAATTCGAATCGTTTCTCCATCGTTGTTGGGCGTATAACCTAAATTAGCAGCTAATATCGCTTTTTCAATTTCTGCTAGACAACTCTTATCAAAAGGTTTAATTAATAACTGATTCCCTTCGGGAACTGAAATCGTCGTCAATTGTTTTAAAGGAGTCATGCTCCCATAATAAGAAACCATCACCCCATCTAAACTCGATGGATTTGCTCTTCCTGCTCGAACTGTCGTAAATTTTTTTTCTAATGCTTCAATTGCTTTATCAAATTGTTCTTTGCTTTTCGGAATAATATCATTTTCCATATTTTTCATCTCTCCTTGTTATTATTATAATATAACTTATTCAGAAAGAAAAGAAAAATATAGGAATCAAAAAAAAGACACTAATTTGTATCTTTTTGAAATTCTTCTATATAATGAATATATTTTTTCTTTAATTTTTGTTGTTCTTTTTTTATTACTCCATCTTCATTCTGATCTTTTGAAAGTTCTACATATCCCAAACTATAATTGATAATTTTACCACTTTTGATGAAAAGAAGAAGTGGATATTCTAATTTCTCCTCTTTTTTTAGTACTTGACGAATCGACTTTACAATTTTTTGATATCTTTTAGGAGTTTCTTCTTTTGCTTGTTTTAAATTGAAATAATATACTTTTTCAATCTGTGTTTTTTTACACGCTTGATTTAATATTTTGGCAAAAACTCTAGACCATTCACTATCAGAGTCTCCTAAAAACAAGATCCCATTTTCTTCTTTTAAAAGAAAGAGAACTTCATCTATTTTTGCATAGATAAAGGGATTATTTTTACTAATATTATATTCGATAGAAAACTTTTCATTGTCCTTCTGTTCTTCTACTTTTTGAACAGAACAACCACAGACGAATAAAAGGACTCCGAGAAAAAGAACGACTTTTTTCATAACTACTCCAAAATTTAACCATGAATTTGATTCATTACTTCTGTTGCAAAATCTTCTTGTTTCTTTTCAATTCCTTCTCCAACAGAAAATCTTACCATAGAAACAAGACTTCCCCCATTTTCTTTTACATAATTTCCTACAGATTTTGAAGAATCCTTAATAAATTCTTGTTCTTCTAAGCAAGATTCTTTATAGAATTTATTCATTCTTCCAACGACCATTTTTTCAGCGATTGCTTCTGGTTTTCCTTCGGCCATCACTTGTTCTTTTACAATTTTTTCTTCTCTTTCTAACATATCTTTAGGAACTTCATTTCGAGTTACACAAACGGGATTCATTGCTGCCACATGCATTGCTACATCTCTAGCGACTTCTTCCGTTGTATTTGCAGTTACTACTAGAGCACCAATTTTTCCACCCATATGTAGATAAGGGCCAAATTGTTCTTGATCTTGTTTTTCTATTTTTACAAAACGACGAAAACTAATTTTTTCTCCGATTTTGGCAACAAGAGCGACTAATTTTTGCTCTATACTTTCCCCATCTTCTTCAATCTTTAAAACGTCTTCTACTTCTTTTACATCATTTTTTAAAATTACATCGGCTAACTTGTTTGCAAAATTTACAAATTCCTCATTTTTGGCAACAAAGTCAGTTTCAGAATTGATTTCTAACATTACAGCTTGATTGTTATCTGTTTTAATGACACAAAGTCCTTCCGCTGCAATACGAGATTCTTTTTTTGCAGCTTTAGAAATTCCTTTTTCTCTCAACCAATCAATCGCTTGTTCCATTTTTCCTTCCGTAGCCTCTAATGCTTTTTTACAATCAAGCATTCCCGCTCCCGTTTTTTCTCTTAATTCTTTTACATCACTTGCACTAAACATATATATCCTCCTTTTGTTTTAATTTCCTATAAAAAAGGGTGTCATCACCTGCCACCCTCCAAATTATTTTAAAACTTCAATTAATTCTGCTTTTTTCATAGTAGAGTATCCTTTAATACTCTTTTCTTTTGCCATTTTCTTAAGATCTGCTAATGTCATTTTTTCTAAATTAGCCTCTTCCTTTTTTTCTTCTTTTTTGGTTTCTTTCTTTACTTCTTTTTTAGCAGGTTGAACTTTTTCCTTTGGTTCTTCAACTTTTGGCTCTTCTACTTTCTTTTCTGTTGCTTTCTCTTCAACTGCAACTTCTTTTTCTGCTTTTACTTCTTCTTTCTTTGAAGATTTCTGTTTATCTTCCTCAGTTAAGTAATCGATAACTTCATTTCCATTGACAGTGGCAATTGCATTGGCAAGAACACCAATCATCAATTTTACTGCACGAACTGCATCATCATTTCCTGGAATCACATAGTCGACAACATCTGGATCACAGTTGGTATCTACAATTCCGAATACTGGAATCCCTAAAATATGAGCTTCTTTAATTGCAATATCCTCTTTCTTTGGATCGACAATTACTAAAGCTTGAGGAACTTTTTTCATTTCACGAATTCCACGTAAATTACGATTTAATTTTTCATATTCTTTTCTAATTTGAATAACTTCTTTTTTTGGTAATAAATCAAAAGTTCCATCACTTTCCATTTTGTCAATTTCATCCATTCTTCTAACTCTAGAACGAATAGTTTTAAAGTTTGTTAACGTTCCACCTAACCATCTTTCGTTAACAAAGTACATATTTGTACGAACAGCAGCCTCTTCTGCAGCCTCTTGCGCTTGTTTCTTTGTTCCAACAAACAAGAACTTTCCACCTTCTTCAGCAATTTTTTTCATTGCTTCATAGGCTTCTTCTAATTTTTCTACTGTCTTTTTTAAATCGATAATATAAATATCATCTCTTGTTGTATAGATGTATTCCTTCATTTTAGGATTCCATCTTCTTTTTTGATGTCCGAAATGAACACCGGATTCTAATAAATAATTCATTGAAACTATCGTCATATATTTTTCTCCTTTTCGTTTTTTCTTCTATTAGTTTCGAATATTAACCACCCGAAGGCACTCGGCTAATAAATTCACCAATATGTTTTATTTTAATGCAGCGATTAAATCTGCTTTTTTCATAGTAGATACCCCTGATATTCCTTGTTTTTTTGCTAATTCTTTCAATTCTGCTACCGTCATTTTAGAATAATCTACCGTTGCTGCTTTTTCTTCTTTTTTCTTTGAATCCACTTGGGCTTCTTTCTTTTCCTTGCTTTCTTTTGCTAAAGTTACTTCTTGAATTGCCTCGATTTCTGCTTTCTTCACTTTTCCATTTCTACCATCTTCAGCAACTTTTACAAGTTCTTTGAAAGCTTCTTTGTCATGAATCGCAATTTCTGATAACATTTTACGATTGACTTCCACTCCCGCTTTTGTCAATCCTTCAATAAATCTAGAATAACTCACACCATTTTCACGACAAGCGGCATTGATTCTAGTAATCCATAACTTTCTGAAATCTCTTTTCTTCTGTTTGCGATCACGGAAAGCATATTGTCCAGAATGCATTAATTGTTCTTTCGCTGTTTTATACAAACGATGTTTACTACCAAAATATCCTTTGGCTTGTTTTAAAACTTTTTTATGACGAGCTTTTGTTACTGCTCCGTTTTTTACTCTTGCCATATTTTATCCTCCTCTTACTTATTTAATAATGTTCTTAAATCTTGTTTGATCTGCCTTACTTAATGTAGATCCTTTTCTGTTTTTACGATTTACGGCACTAGATTTTTTACCTGTATTGTGACGACTTCCTGGTCTTCCAATACTAATGGTCCCACCTTTTCTTATTTTTAAAACTTTTTTTGTTCCTTTATGTGTTTTTAACTTTGGCATAAAATTCCTCCTATTATTTTTCTTTTTTAGGCACTAATATACAAGACATGACTCTTCCATCTAATTTTGGTTGTTGGTCTACTTCCGCATAGTCTTGGGTTTTTTCAATAAAACGCATGATGACCTCTTTACCAAGATCGGTATGAGCCATTTGGCGACCCTTAAAACGAACAGTTAATTTGATCCGATCCCCTTTTTGTAAATATTTTAAAGCATTCCGAAGTTTCGTTTCAAAATCTCCGACATCAATGGTTGGAGAAAGACGATACTCTTTTAATTCAGACATGTTAGCTCTTTGTCTTTTTAATGCTTCCTTTTCTTTCTTCTGTTTTTCATAGCGATATTTATTATAGTCCATTACTTTACAAACAGGTGGATTCGCATTCGGACTCATCAACACTAAATCTAGAGCAGCATACCTAGCCAGTGTCAATGCATCCTCAATGGATTTAATTCCTACTTGTTCTCCATTGGGACCAATCACTAAAACTTCCTTTTCTTTAATCTGTTCGTTAATCATCATGTTATTTTTATTGCTTGCGATAATTAACACCTCCATAAATGAAGAAAAGTGGATACGTAAATATCCACTTTAAAACCAATAGAACAATCTCTATATTTTTTTGGCTTTGAACCCATCGCTTTTCGCAATCAGGTGGATATTTCATCGCTTTCCTTTTCTTGACTGTTAATATTATATGTACTTTTTTTTAAAAAGTCAACTATTTTTTACTTGTTTTTTCTACTTGCTCTTCTGCTTGTTGTGAAACAAAATCTTCGACCATGTCGGTTACGGAATTTCCATAAGAAGATTTTCTCTTAGAATAATTCATTGAATTTGCTACATTGGATGCTAAAGCAGCGGAAGTTAAAGAACCAATTAATGTAGTCGATAAATCGCTTGGAAGCGTAGCAATCACATCTGCTTGATTGGCAGTCAGATTGGCAATTTGTTCTCCAATATCTACACTTCTTTGCATTGCCTCATTCATATTAATGATTGCTTCTGGATTTTGGATTAAAGAATCCATGGAAGAAAGAGCTCCTTCCAAATCGAATTGTGGATGAGTTTTGGCATACTCTTGCATAATTGGTCTACATGCTCCATAAACAGCATTCAAATGTTGTTGTGTGTTGGCAGCAACATCACTAATTGCATCTAAGGCTTCCTTAGAACTTAGTGCTCCACTCGTGTAATCACTGGCAATCTTTGTAAAGGCACCCTCTGTATTTTGGTACAACTCATTATAAGCTTGATGTCCAAGAGAGTCATCTACATGATATTGATCTGTAAAATTCCAATTATTTTTATCTAAAGTCGTTCTTTCGATTGTGCCAGTGGCATCATGAACACTCTGTTGTGTTTGTTGCTTGATTCCTTTTGCAAATGTATCACTCTGTCCTTTTAACTCGTTCCCTAACTGATGTACTTCTTTCATCGTATCATCATTTTGATTTTCTAAAATTTTCTTACTTTCTACTTGATGAGTAATAATTCCATTGGCAGCACTTGCGACTGCACCAACGAGTGCCATTGAAGTAAATAAATCTCTAACAAACGGATCATTATTATAATTTGGCATACTAGGAAGTGGACTATAATACTTATCTCCTACAGAACGTTTTCCAAAGACGCTATCCTCAATTTTTGTATTCTTGCTCAATAGCATTTCTCGATTCATGAAAGCGTTCATCGCACCTTCGGCATCTCCTTGAAGAATTGCATATTTTTCATCCCGTTCACATTGGGCAATTTCTTTATCTAACTCTACATTATGAATTCTAGATTCTTTCGCAAAACGATAACCAACTTTGGATTGCTTACTTTCTCTAGCCTTCATATCTTCTTCCATGCCATGAAGTCCTCCAGAATACCATTGTCTTTCCGTTTTTTGATTGCGTCGAATCGTATCAATCATCTCATCTTTACCACGAATCATTTCTTGTCTACGATATTCTAACATTTCCTTGACATCATCACTTAGATTATCTGTTTTTAACATCTTATCAATTTCTTGAACTTCTTGATAAGAACCCATGACATTCAACATCATTCTTTCCGTCATTTCACTTAATTCTTGAGTCTTTTCGCCTACCCAACGGCTAATTCTTGACTTCAATAAATCATTGACGACAACTGGTATATCATCTTGAATCGTCTCATCCGCTCTATATTCATCATAAATCAATTGTAGATCTTCTTCTTTTAAATTTTCGATTCGCTCTTTCATAGTAGCAATTCTCTCTTTTGTCTCTTGACTACTCATAATTTTATTTTTTAATTTGGTCAATAATTGAATTGGTACTTTAATAATAAGAGTAGGAACTAAATGAACGATATTATATAAATAATTTCCTGAAGACATCTCTTTTTTAAAAGAATCCGCAACTTGGATATTCGATGCTCTCAATACTTTATGATCTTTCTTTTTATCGATCATAAGACCATCTTCAATTTCTGCAAGAATCGTATGAAGCGTTCGAATTTTATCTTTTTCTGTTTCTATAGAATCTTCCTCTTCTTTTAAAACGGGACCTGGAAGACCTGGTATTTCTCCGATGGTAGGTCCTGGAAGACCCATCGTCTCACCTGAAACGGATCCTGGGAGGCCGAGTCTTCCTTCTTTTGCTTCTTTATATTGTTTATTTAATTGTTCTAATTCTTGGTTGGCTTCCTCTTTTAATTTACGATACTTTTCAGTAAATTTTTCATATTCTTCTGCAGTAAAAGGACCATTTTGATATGCTTCTTCTCTTTCTTGAGCGAAAATATAAACAAAGCGTTTTTTACTTTCCGCTAATTTATTTTCTATGTCCCGAATTGGCGCATCCTTATCTACAATTGATGCTAAAACTTCTTTGATTCTCTTCGCTTCTTTTTCCTTTTCTTCTTTATATTGTCTATTTAATTGTTCTAATTCTTGATTGGCCTCTTCTTTTAATTTGCGATATTTTTCAGTAAATTTTTCATACTCTTCTGCATTAAAAGGACCATTTTGATATGCTTCTTCTCTTTCTTGAGAATAAATATGAAGAAGGTTTCTGCGAAGTTCTAATAATCGATCTTCAATTGATAAAGTCTGTTCATCTATTGGATTATCCTCTTCACGTTCTTCAGTCCGTTCTTCTGTCCGTTGAATCGAGCTTGGTAAAAATGGTCGAACGACATCGGCTGCTTCATATACCCGATCCATAACCGCTTGTGGATTCATCAAATGTAGTCGTTCTTCAAACCGCTGACGTAAATTTTCTACGATAACATCGAGCTCTTCGCTTGTCGTATTGTTGGGATCAACGCCTAAAATTCTTATCGCTTCTTCTATTGTCATTCTATACCTCCCTCTCTTCCAGCATCTTTACGAATTTGATTTAACACATCTTCAATCATCTCTTTTTCTTCTTCCGTTGTCACTTCTTCTAGCTTATCGAACCTAAAAACAGGATCATAAGAAGATACATAGATATTTTTCCGATTTCTGGAATCTACTTCATGATCTGTATAACCTACGTAAGATTTTCCATTTGCCTCGCAATCAAATGTAAACAACACTTCGCATTCTACTTCTTTTCCCTCTTTTTTTATCGTGATTTTTTCGTTCTCGTTCATAGTTCACCTCTTAATTCTTACTATACATTATATAAATATCATGAATCTTTTTATTTGTCAATGAATGTCGAATGACGAAAAAAAAGTAGACATCAAGATATCTACTTTAGACTACAATCAAATAATCTACTTTTTTTCTATTTTTGTAACATATTCAATAAATTGATTTTGAACATATCTTTTTCTGGATTCGTCTTAGAAATCATCACGCCCTTATAAGTAGAAAGTTCAGCTCGATGACCCTCATCTAAGATTCCCTCTGGTGTAATATTAGTTAATAAAATGATTTTCTTTTCTGTATAAACTGTATAATGTACACGAATTTCTCCATGAACTTTAGCAAATAAATCATCCGTCGGTAACTTTAATTCATAAGAAATTGTCTTATCTTTCTCACTACGTGCTACTTCTTCTCCTAAAAAATTTCCTTTTCGAAGTTCTGGATAATAATTAAATGTCAACTTCTTATAAGCAAGCATATTATATTTTCTTACTGATCTTTCTTTTTTACGAAAATCATTTTCATCTAAATATTCGAATATAAAACCGTTCATTATATTCAACCCCCTAACTACATGATTTGAAGACCCCGATACCTTCAAAGTAAAGATATTATACCATATACTCCTTTAAATGTCAATTAAAATTATGCATTTTCTCCACTTTTTTTCTTTTCACAAATAGCGGTTTCACAATAAGAATAACTGCCCATAGGAATTAAAACATAGTCTTCTACTTTCCCGCATTTTAAATTTACTTTCATTAAATAATCGACTGCTAATTTTTTTATTTCCACGTAAGACTTATTGATGTTACAAACTTTATCATCTTTATCAGCTAAAGGAACAATAATTCTACTTTGAATCATATCTGAAAGCAATAACTTTACCGTTTCCCCTTCTTTTTTTGGAAGCTCTTTTTTTCGATAAAAATCTGTCGCTGTAGTTTTCATTTTCTCTATATTCTCTAAGAATACTTCATCTGTTATGGTCGTTAAATTTTCTTTAGGAATGGATAACTTCGGTGTTGTAAATTTAGAGACAATAAAAACGAGTAAAAGCAAAAATACAACGACGAAAACTAATTTTAATAAAAAATTTCTCAATGGAAATCCTTTTGCTTCATATTCTTCTGTCCACATAATTCTTCTCCTTACTTGCGGTTTCTTATTTTATCATAAAAAGGGCTCAATGTCAATCCGACTTCAACTTCACAATCGTACAACCAACATTAAAATTGTCGATATGAAAACTTTCTACTTGAGGGTGATGACGTAACACTTCCTGTGTCTTTTTTCTCAAAATCCCCTGTCCAATGCCATGAATAATCATTCCCTCTTTATTTTTCATTTTGATTTGATCAGAAATAAAATCGCGAATTAAAATTTCTGCATAATCTGCATCTAAGCCATGTAAATCGAGCGTTGGATAATTTTTATATAACTTCATCAGACTCTTTACTTCTTTCAAAAACTTCTTGTAAACTTGGCATCGCAAATCGTCCCCCAATTCTCTCTACTGAAATTGCACCAGCTACATTGGCAAGACGAACCGCTTTTTCTAAATCATAGTGATTTCCAATAAAGTAAGCCAATGCCCCATGAAAAATGTCTCCAGCACCAGTAGAGTCCACTGGCTTTACAGAGATACTTGGAATGATCTTATAGGTATCTGTCTTTATAAAAGATCCTTTCGCCTCCAATGTAATAATTACTTGCGTTTGAAAATAATCTTCCAACTGTTTATGAATCGATGCTAAAAAAGCAAGATCATAATGATCAATTTTTGTCTTCGTAAAACTTTCGGCAAAATCTTTTGAACAGGCAATATAAGTCACCATTTTTCCAAGAGTCAGTGTCGATTCTTTTAATGATCCAGCATCTAAAATACTAATGGCTTCTTTTTTTTCTTGAAGAATTTTAATGGCTGTTTGTAACTCTTCTCCATCCACTAAAATAAAATCACCAGTAACATCGACTTCTCCTTCCAATAGATCCCCTCTAGTAGAATCTTTGGCCGTCACGATGGTTCTAGATCCATTACTTTGATTGGCCAGAATATAACTGCTGGATGTTTGATACTGAAATGCGGCTTGTAAATAAGTGGTATTTACTCCAATCAAATCAAATTCCTCTTTAATTCTCTGTCCATAATAATCATTTCCAACGACACCGACAAAACTAGTCGGAATTCCCCATTTTGCAAGAAGATAAGCGGCATTTGACGCAGGCCCGCCTCCACATTCGATCGTTTTTGAAATTCTCGTTTTGGTATTTTCTACTGGATAAGATGAGAGTGGTAACGTAATATCATAGGACACATGTCCAATACAAATAGCTTCCATCCAATCAACTCCTCATTATTATTATACCAAAGCCCTATCCAGATGAAACATAGAATTTTTTTTGATTGACAACAGTTAACAACTTGTAGACAAGCAAACACAGTTGTGCTAGAATAATTCATCAAGAAAAGAGGAAACCACATGAATTTATTAGAATCTAAAAAAATAATTGATGAAAATCTTTGTACACATTCCAATATTCCTTCCCTAATTAAAGAAGAACTTTCTTTAGTCACGTTAGCCATTGATTTGAGCTATGGAAAACTCGTTCACGAAAAAATTCAATCTTTCTTTCAAGAGTTAAACATTTTTTATGGCAAAGAAGATATCCCCTCTTTAATGATTCAAAACGGATTAGAATATGAATTTCAAGATTTATATGAATTAAGTGAAAAATCATCTTTTTTTTATAATTTATATGATTTTAATGAAGATGAATTACTAGAACAGAGAACGCTTTTTATTTCTACTCAAGAAAAAAACACTTCCTTGGCAATCACAACCCTTTTGCATGAAGTATTAGCAGCCATTCGAATTCAAAGTTCAGAAGTTTTCGATCAGAGTGTCTTATTTAAATCTGGAATTGCTCGCTATAACTGGGATCTTCCCACAGATACGATTTCTTATGTTCATACCTCACTTGAAAACGGAATTCTTTCTCACTGCACTGAAAAAGCAGCCAACTTTTTAAGAATTTATGGAAAAAATCATCCTGGAGAAAACTATTTATTAGATTCTTTTGTTCAAAACGAACCCAACAAGTCTATTGTATTTCATTTAAAAGAAAACCAGTTCCTGCAAAAACTATATCAGGACCCACAATTTAAACAATTCGCAGAAGATACTTTCATTCAAGAAACTGAGGTTCCCGATTTAGTAGTTTATTACAATCAAGTGATGGACAATAATCCTTTTGCCTTTGCAAGGATGACCAAACTTTTAGATATCGTCTGTTATGATGAAGATGAACCATCAAATGAGTATCAAAAAATATTACAAAAAGAAATCAATACATTCTTTCAAAACAAAAAATAACAACAATCCTATGATTTTGTTATTTTTTTATCAATTTTTTAATAGCTTCAATTTCAATTGTTTTTCCAATTTACTAAATATTTTCGTCACTATCTTTGCTATAAAAAAGGTAACGAAAAAGATGAAAAGAATTTGAAAAATAGTCATTAAATTTAACTCTGTTAAATTCCATAAGAAAATTCGGTTAAATATCCCTATAATAAAGTAATGAATCAAATAAAAAGCATAACTATAATTGCCCATTTCTAGAAAAAATGAATTATAAGTACTTTTTCCCAAAATACAAATACTAAAAAAATAAAGGAAAGTGAGAAATAAAAAGAAATAATTATATTTAAAAAAATAGGCATAAGGAATAAATAAAAGAAATAATAAAATATCTGCAAACGGGAAACTATATTGAATTTTTTTCTTGTTTATATATATATATATATATAGTAGAACAAGATTCCAACGAAGTAATAAATCACATAAAATGAAGTGTAGACTTCAAAGAAAAAATTTGAAGATGGCAGCAGTCTTCCTAGGAAAAAGAGTCCTAATAAAATAGTCCCTGTATAAACCCCTCGCCTATGAAAATTAATTTTAGATATAATAGCAAAAAGAAGAACGAATGCCATTTCAATATCTAAATACCATCCTACATTAATAATCGGTTTATGACCAGAGCCTGCCACGTAAAAGGGAATAAAAAATAATGATTTTACTAATTGGATTCCTGAAGCTTCCGTGTAATTTAATAAAGTTGGTTTTAGGATCGCCACTAGAAAAAGTAATAGAGTTAAAGTCCAATATAAGGGTACTATTTTTATTATTTTTTTTAACAATATATTATTTTTTTCTCTTTCGGAAGAAAACATAATAAAAAAACCACTCATGATCATAAATAAAGCTACACCTGCTTGCCCATTCATTTCATTCATTTTAGAAAAGTAAGGTAAATGACTGACAAAAACGGCCATTGCACACAAACATCTTAAATACTGAAAACTATCAATTCTTTTACTCATACTACTCATTCCATTCAAATTCTATGTTTATGATATCATGGTGACAAAATTTCGTCAATTTGATTATCTCTACTCCCTTTTTTCTTCATTTTCTCCCACCAAAGGAAGAAGATTATGATTGCAAAAAAAAGAGGGTTCTATTTTATAATAGATCCCTTACATAAATAATATATTATACAATGATTATCGTTCATTTTATTTTTTAACTTTTACTTCGTCATGTTCTTTATAATATCCTTTTCTACAAATTATTTGATCTGTTGCAGCAAGTACACCAGGTAATACAAATAAAATTAATAGCACCGAAGCAAAAGTCCCCTGTGAAATCGTTTCACATATCTTAGCTGCAATGGCTGAGGCAAATCCTGCTACTACTAATGTAACAATTATTAAGATGGATGAAGAACTAATTATGGTATGAATCGATTTATTATAAGCATTAATTACAGAATCTTTAATTCCCATCGTCAATCTTGATTCCCGATAATAAGAGGTATAAACAATGGCATAATCTATCGTCGCTCCCATTAATATTGCTTGAACTATCAATAAAGATATGAAATATACGGAACCTCCTGTAATGGAAATAGCGCTCATAGTTAAATATACAGCAGTTTGAATAATAAGTACCAAAACAAATGGAATAATTAAATCCTTAAATGTGATTGCAACAACAATAAATATAAATATCATTGTTAAAATTGTAATCTTATTTAATTCATCATTGAAAGTTTTAGAAATTTCTACTGCCATAGGAGAATCTCCAACAATGTATATATCATCATAGTTTCCAATTTCATTTTGAATAGAATGAATAAACTTATAGGTATCCTCCTGTTCTTTCGCATATTTTGTATTTAATATAATTCTTGAATATTTATCAGATACAATTAAATCTTTTGATTTATCCACTGTTTTTTTAGAATTTATAACTTTTTTTCGAATTGATGAATTTATAAAATCATCAAATCTTGAATCCGTTAAAATATCAGAATATAAATAATGAATAAATTCTTCAATTGTCATCTTCCATGAATCATGATATTCTTTATTACTTCCATAGTACATATATACTAAATCTACAAGAGATTTATCTAAATGATTACTTAATATATCTAAGGATGTAAATGTTTCATGAGCTGTATATTTTTCACTATTTAAAGATTTGTTCATTATACTATGAATCGTTGTTAATTTTTCTTTCTTTGAATCATCGAATTTCGCTGAATAATCCTTATTGTTCATAACATCTTGAACGATAAATTGAACATAATTATATAGTGAAATTTCTTGATTTGATTTTATATATTTAGAATGATATAAACTAAATAATAAACTCATCGTATGATTATCAATATTTAATAATGAACTTAAACTAGAAGAGGTGTATTTTGTATTATTGAGTGTTGATGTCATTACTTCTTTCACTAAGGATAGTTCTTTAAATTCTGAATCAGATACTTTACCCTTTAATAACTCATTATTTTTATTTTTTAATATTAAATCTACAAATTCTAATGGTGTCATTGTCGTTATTTCATTATTATAATCATATACTCCAAATATTTTAGCTAGTTGTTCTTTGTCTGTACCTGTAATATTACTTATTTCAGAAAAACTATAAGTTGTATCTAAATTATTAACGATTATATGAGCAAGTTCTAATAAATTACTTACTTGTGTCAATTTTTCTGCAAATAAAGGATTTTTCTTATTATTATATAGGAAATTAATGACTTCTTTTACAGATATATTTTTGAGTTTCCCATTTTGAGAATCATATACTCCATAAATCATACTCACCACAGTTTTGTCTTGAGTCAAAGCATTTGATAATTCATCTACACCATATTCAGTAGAAATATGATTCATTATATATTGGGCAGTACTTAAAGATAATTTTTGAGTTTCATTTAATTGTGATACGATGTCACTTGTTTGTAGTAATGTATTTACAAATTGTAAAGGTGTCATATTATAAGTACCTGTAGATTCATGAGTAATAGCATAATTTAATTTCATACCCGT
Organism: uncultured Bacilli bacterium; assembly: GCA_947624845.1. Taxonomy (GTDB): domain Bacteria; phylum Bacillota_I; class Bacilli_A; order RF39; family UBA660; genus MGBC119817. The sequence continues at coordinate 21,040 of CANQMB010000001.1, read as the reverse complement.
TGCTTCATCTATTTCAAACATTTTATATAATTCTGTATTAGATAATTCAGAATCATAATAAGAATTCAATGATACTATAGTTTGCAATGATTTTAATGTTTCTTCATTAAAATAGGATTGATAATTTTCATTCTTTGCCATATTTAAGGCCGTGTTTGCGAAAGTATTTAAAGTTAATTGGGTATCTGTATTATAACCCGTATAATAAATATACAAAAGTGATAAAGCAGGATCATCTAAACTCAATCCTAAATTATTTAGAAATGTCTTCATAGATGACATATCCAAATTTGTAGTTACATTTTGCTTATTACTTAATGTTTTTAAAATTGTTAATGATTGAATGGTATTTTCATCAAACATGTCTTTATAAGTATTTTCTAAAGACATATTGAAAGCAAAATTTACAAACTCATTTAGAGTCATTTTTGTATTACTATTTATAGTTGTTCTATAAAACAAGAATAGCTGTTCTATTAAATCTTTATCGATTTCAAAAACGTTAGAAAGTTCACTTGAATTCATCTTTTTATTTATATTATTTACATTAGCAAACTTTTGCAATTGGTTTAATTTTGAAATCGTTGCTGCGTCTAAACTTGATGAATACTCTTTATCATTCGCAACATCAGTAAGCATAAAATTAACAAATTCTCGAATGGTCATTTTAGTTTTAATATTTTTACTATTATAGTAAATCAAAATCTTTTCGACATCGTCTTTATTCATTCCTAAAATATCAGCAATCTCATTTGTACTTCTATTTTTGTTAATTAAAGATGGCGTTGTAAAATTTTCTAGTAAATCTAAATTCTCTTTAGTGTCTTGATCTATTGAATCCCGAAATTTATCATTTGTATAGATGTCTTTTTTAATAAATGAAATAAACTCATTTAATGTCATTTTATTATTGGCATCTTGATTATAATAATTGTAATAAATAAGTTTAATTAGGTCTTCTTCTATCTGTGTATCTTGACCTAAATCCTTAAATTTTTTATTTAATTCATTGTACGTTAATTTTTCATTTATTGTATTTGAATAGCATAACACTTGATCGATGTTTTCATCATTTTCTAGTTTTTTACAATAATTCTTTATTAATTCTTCATATTTATTATTATATACGATAGCGATTTGATTTGTTTCTGGAAAAACTTTTCCAACTTTATCTTGCTCTGAATCTGTATAAAGTATCCCAATATTTCCTTTTAAAAAGTAAGCTCCAATAAACAACACAACTATGAAAATTCCTTGAATATATCTAGTCTTATATATAAATTTTCCTAATCCAGTTAAATTAAATTTAGGAGATTTCTTTTGTGTTTTTGTAATCAAATTATCAAATATTAAGAGTAAGGCAGGTAAACAAAAGAAAATACTAATTAAACTTAATAACACACCTTTGGCTAAAACGACGCCTAAATCTTTACCAATTGTGAAACTCATAAATACAAGAGCAACTAAACCGACAATTGTTGTAACCGAACTACTTGATATCGCTTTAAAGGAATGGTATAACGCTTCTTTCATGGCATCAATTTTGTTATTATGAGTTAATTTTTCTTGTTTATATCTATTGGATAACATAATTGAATAGTCCATTGATAATGCAAGTTGTAATATGGCTACAATAGAATTTGTTATAGAGGATACACTATCAAACATAATATTTGTTCCTTTATTAATGAATACTGCTATTCCTATAGAAATTAAATATAGCCACGGTTCAACATAAGAATCACTTAATATGATTAAAATAATCATGGCAAAAGCGATTGCTAATATTACAATCCATAATTGTAATATTGGTTTATTTTCATCATATATAGATCCACTCATTCCTGCTGTTTTAAAATTATCTTTAACATAATTATAAACATTCGTGGCAGTTTTTGAATGATCGTAATCATCTACATTTAGAACATATAAAGTATATTTATCTTTATTATATTCTTCTGTATTTTTATAATCAACAGAACTTACGCCATCAACATTTTGTAATTTTTTTAAAGTATCTTCCTTTTCTCTATCTTCTAATCCTTGAAACATAACATTAAGTACCGAAGAATCTTGTTCAGCAAATTCTTTATCCATAATATCTTTACCTATTTTAGTTTCTGATGTTTTAGGAAGATATTTCATAATATCGTCATTTATATTTACTTTAGTAGATAAATATAAACTAAATATTGCTACTATTATAAATATGGCCAAAAAGACATATCGTCCTTTTACAATAAAATCAGTTATTTTTCGCATATTTTTGCCTCCAAGATAATACCTTACCACTATTTTATTTAATAAACAATTATAAAATTATATAAAACTAAGAATTTAATGTAAAAAAATAGGGTTCTATCTTAAAATAGAACCCTTGTTTAATTTTTTTTATTATATTGTGATTTTAATAATTGACTGTATTTGTAACCTCATCTACAATACATGGGATAAAACAACCAGAAATTCGATTATATTCATATTTAATTTTTGTTGTTTTCCCTGCTTTAACATCTATCTTTCCTTTGCTTGGATTTATACCACATTTTGCTGAAATAGTACAATCCTTTTCAATTGGAATTTCTAAATTCTGTCCTTTTTTAACCTCACCAACGAATTCTCCATCCACATAAATTTTTAATTTTCCACCAAGCAAACCCATTTGACTTAGTCCAAAAATAATTACTTTACTTTCTTCCTTTTTTTCAAATATTGGGCATCCACAATTTGGACAAGTTGCCGCTTTATCACTAACTTCTTTTCCGCATTCTTTACATTTAATTAGAGCCATATATTTTTTCCTCCTTATATTTTTTATTCATTTCTATTATATATTAAAACTTAACCTCTTGCAAATTTCTCATATTAGCTATCTTCTATTTTTTTACTTTATATTAAATTTAATTTGTTATTTTCAAACCTTGACACATTATTCTTAAAAAGACTAAGATATGCAATTTAATATCTTAGTCTTAATTGATCACTATTTATTTGCTTTTTCTTTAATTGCAGCTTGTGCTGCTGCTAATCTTGCAATTGGCACACGGTATGGAGAACAAGATACATAGTCCAGACCAATTTTATGGCAGAACTCAACAGAGGATGGATCTCCACCATGTTCACCACAAATTCCAATATGTAAATTTGGATTCTCTGGTTTTCCTAATTTTACTGCTGTTTCCATTAACTTACCAACGCCAGTTTGATCTAATTTTGCAAATGGATCATTTTCCAAAATTTTAGCATCATAGTAAGCGTTTAAGAATTTTCCAGCATCATCACGAGAAAATCCAAAAGTCATCTGTGTTAAATCATTCGTTCCAAAACAGAAGAAATCAGCTTCTTTTGCAATTTCATCTGCTGTTAATGCCGCACGTGGGATTTCAATCATCGTACCCACTTCATATTCTAAATCAATGTCCGCTTTTGAAATTTCTTCATCTGCAGCATCGACAACGACTTTTTTTACAAACTTCAACTCTTTTACTTCGCATACCAATGGAATCATAATTTCTGGTTTAATTTCCCAATCAGGATGTTTTTTCTTAATATTAATTGCAGCACGAATCACCGCTCTAGTCTGCATCGTTGCAATTTCTGGATAAGTTACTGCCAAACGACAACCACGATGTCCCATCATTGGATTAAATTCATGTAAAGAAGCAATTAAGTTTTTAATATCCTCTACTGATTTTCCTTGAGCATCTGCCAACTTTTTAATATCTGCTTCTTCCACTGGAACAAATTCATGAAGAGGAGGATCTAGAAAACGAATGGTTACTGGATATCCTTCCAAAGCTTCATAAAGGGCTTCAAAATCTCCCTGTTGATAAGGCAAAATCTTGTCAAGAGCCTTTTCTCTTTCTTCTTTTGTATCCGCACAAATCATCTCTCGGAAAGCTGCAATTCGATCTTCTTCAAAGAACATGTGTTCCGTACGACATAAACCAATACCTTCAGCTCCTAATTCTTTTGCTTTTTTGGCATCTTTTGGTGTATCTGCATTTGTTCTTACTTTTAAAGTACGAATTTGATCTGCCCACTTCATCACGCGACCAAATTCACCTGCAATCGTTGCATCGACAGTTGGAATTAAACCATCGTAGATATTTCCTGTAGATCCATCGATTGAAATTGCATCTCCTTCATGATAAGTCTTTCCTTTTAAGGTAAAACATTTATTTTCTTCATCCATTACAATTTCACCACAACCAGAAACACAGCAAGTACCCATTCCACGAGCAACAACAGCAGCATGACTCGTCATTCCTCCACGGACAGTTAAAATTCCTTGACTTACTTTCATTCCTGTAATATCTTCTGGAGAAGTTTCAAGTCGTACAAGGACTACTTTTTCTCCGCGTTCATTCCATTCTACAGCATCTTCTGCAGTAAATACAATTTTACCACAAGCCGCTCCTGGAGATGCACCAAGGCCTTTCCCAATTGGTGTTGCTTCTTTCAATGCTTTTGAATCAAATTGAGGATGTAATAAAGTATCCAAATTTCTTGGATCAATCATTTCAACGGCTTCTTCTTCGGTACGCATACCCTCATCCACTAAATCACAGGCAATTTTCAAAGCGGCTTGAGCCGTTCTTTTTCCATTTCTAGTTTGTAACATGTAAAGCTTTCCATGTTCTACCGTAAATTCCATATCTTGCATATCACGATAATGCTTCTCTAAAATCTGGCAAACTTCTTTAAATTGTTGGAAGGCTTCTGGAAATTGTTCTTCCATTTCACTAATATGCATTGGAGTACGAACTCCGGCAACGACATCTTCTCCTTGTGCATTCGTTAAAAATTCACCAAACAATCCTTTTTCCCCAGTCGCTGGATCTCGAGTAAAGGCAACTCCGGTTCCACAATCATCTCCCATATTACCAAAAGCCATGGCTTGAACATTGACTGCAGTTCCCCAAGAATACGGAATATCATTATCACGACGATAGACATTGGCTCTCGGATTATCCCAACTGCGGAATACTGCCTTTACAGCACCCATTAATTGTTCTTTTGGATCTGTTGGAAATTCTGTTCCCACTTTATCTTTATATTCTTTTTTAAACTGATTTGCTAATTCTTTCAAATCTTCTGCTGAAAGTTCAATATCTTGAGTGACACCTTTTTTTTCTTTCATTTGATCAATTAATTGCTCAAAATATTTTTTACCAACTTCCATAACGACATCGGAATACATTTGTATAAAACGTCGATAACAATCCCAAGCCCAACGTGGATTTCCAGATTTTGAAGCTAAAACATCGACCACTTCTTCATTTAATCCTAAATTCAAAATAGTATCCATCATTCCTGGCATAGAAGCTCTGGCACCAGATCGAACGGAAACTAAAAGTGGATTTTCTTTATCTCCGAATTTCTTTCCCGTTATTTGTTCCAATTTTTCAATATATTCATTAATTTGTTCCTGAATTTCTTCATTAATATTTTTACCATCTTCATAATATTTGGTACAAGCTTCTGTCGTAATCGTAAATCCTTGAGGGACCGGTAATCCAATACTCGTCATCTCTGCAAGATTGGCTCCTTTTCCTCCTAATAGATTTCGCATATCTTTGTTTCCTTCACTGAAGGTATACACATACTTCATTTTATCATCCTCCTTTTGCTTTCACATTATTTAGTATAACAAATTCATATGTAAAACACCATAAAAAAATATGTAAAATTTACATATTTTATGTCTATTATTTTTTTTCATAGCTGCAACTACTACATTTTATTTTTCCATTTTTGGAAACTAAATAAGCTCCGCACTCTGGACATTTTTCCTCTAGAGGTAAATCCCAAGAGGCAAATTTACATTTTGGATATTGGTTACAACCATAAAAGATTTTCCCACGGCGTGTCTTTTTTTCAATTACTTTTCCATCACAAAGAGGACAATTCATAATTACTTTCTCTTCTTTTTCTTCCTTTTGGACATATTTGCATTCTGGATAATTGCTACATGCAACGAATTCTCCATATCTTCCTTTGCGAATGACTAATGGACTTCCACATTTTGGACAATTTTCCCCTGTTTCTTCTGGTGCCTTCTTCTCCATATCAGAAAAAGCATTGGTCACTCTCGGTTCAAACAGCTGATAAAAGTTGTCTAATACTTGATTCCATACTCTCTTCCCTAAAGCAATTTCATCTAAATCTTCTTCCATTTGTTTTGTATACTCAACATTAATTAAATCCGAAAAGAATTCCTGTAATTTATCCGTCGTATCGATACCAATTTCGGTAGGCTTAAATTTTTTATCTTCTAAAACCACATAACCTCGCTCTTGAATTGTGTCTAAAGTTTTAGCATAAGTAGAAGGTCTTCCGATTCCCAATTCTTCCATTTCTTTAATTAATTTCGCTTCTGTATATCTCGCTTTTGGTTTCGTAAAGTGTTGTTCTTTTTCAACATCCCTGCTGACTAAATGCTCTCCTTCTTTCAGTTCTGGCAAGATTTTCTCTTCACTACTTTCATAATCGCCATACACTTTTAAGTATCCATCAAAAATTAGTACTTGCCCCGTTACTTTAAATACATAATCTGCATTTTCCAATAGTACCGTCGTTTGATTCACTTTAGCATCGGCCATGAGTGAAGCTAAAGTTCTCTTATAAATTAAACTATACAATTTAAATTCATCACTTTTTAAATACGGTTTTACATCCTCAGGTGTTCTCATGATACTCGTTGGTCGAATCGCTTCATGAGCATCCTGAACATTTTCGGTCTTTTTTGTTTTTTTGACGTAGCCTACATATTCTTTACCATAGTTTTTCGTAATATATTGAATCGTCGGTTTTATGAACTCATCACTTAGTCTAGTAGAATCTGTTCTCATATAAGTAATCAGACCGACAGTCTCCTGATCTAAATCGACTCCTTCATACAATTTTTGGGCAATCATCATCGTCTTCTTTGCTTTGAAACCTAATTTAGTAGATGCTTCTTGTTGTAAGGTAGAAGTAATAAAAGGAAATTTACTTTTACGATCTTTCTTTTTTTCTTCGATTTGAAAAACATTATAAGTATCCGTTAATTTTTTTAATACTTCATCGGCTTCTTTTTCTGTTTTTAGTTCAATTTCTTTTTTTTGATACTGAAATAAATTCGCATCAAATGATGGAAAATGGGTAGTAATCGTGTAATATTCTTCTGGAACAAAGGCCATAATTTCTCGTTCTCTATCGACGATTAATTTCAAGGCTACACTTTGAACACGACCTGCACTTTTCGCCCCGATTTTATTTTGAAGCAATTTACTCAAACGAAAACCAATAATACGATCTAATATTCTTCTGGTCTCTTGACTGTGTACCAAGTTTTGATCGATCAAAGTCGGATGCGCAATGGCATCTAAAACTTTATCATGGGTAATCTCATTAAATAACACACGACGATATTTTTCATCTTGAATTCCTAGAGTATCCTTTAAATGCCAAGCGATCGCTTCTCCTTCTCGATCTGGGTCGCTAGCCAAATAGACCATATCTGAATTTTTAACATCTTTTTTCAACTCTTGAATTAATTTTTTTTGTCTAGCAATAGGAATATAATTCGGTTGAAATCCATTTTCAATATCGACACCCAAACCATATTTTCCCGTTGTCGCTAAATCTCGGATATGACCTTTACTAGAGACAACTTTATAATCATTTCCCAAATATTTTTCAATCGTCTTACTTTTACTAGGACTTTCGACAATGACTAAATTCTTTTTCATAAAGTTCTTCCTTCCTTTTTATGTATTTTATGTTTCTATTATATTATAGTCAAGAAAAAACAAAATACGCCTATGATTTTCTTATTTGTTTTTCTGTATTATTTTGATCAAAAAACAAAATCGCTTTCCCTGTTTCAAAAAAATCATTCACAATATATCGATTCTTTTTTATTTCTTTTCCTTGAAACATCATATAATAAGACATCATCATTTTACCAATGTCTTCGACAATTTCATTTTGAAAATAAGGATTATCTTCTTTGATGCGAAATAAATCTTTCATGATTCGATCCGTATATTCTTTTCCAATATGATATTTTTTTTCTATATATTTGGCAATTGCAGATCCATAATTTTGAATTACCTCTCTACTTTCCTCTTCGCTTGGATCCGAATTTGTCAACCTTTTTTTGACATTCCAAGAAATATAATGATAAGCATAGAGATTATAAACCCCAAATTGCAGTCCCATCAAGAAACTAAAATCAGTAAAATAAGAATCTTGGGTACTCATCAGTTGTCTTTTGATGTGATAGGATAGATCTTTTTTATCTTTACATTTCTTTACTATTTTTAAAAAATCTTCCATTGTACTAGAGTGAGTATAAAAATCAGGTGAAATATCTAAGTTTTTTAATTTTTTATTCATTTTATATCACTTTCTTCCAAATATTTTTTAACAGGTCCATAGCTTTGTCGATGTTCTTCGATAATTCCATATTTTGAAATCGCATCTAAATGTTTTTTGGTTGGATATCCCTTATTATGAACAAAATCATACATTGGATATTTTTTATCTAATTCGAGTAACATATGATCTCTTTTCACTTTGGCAATCACGGAAGCAGCTGAGATTGTAATACTTTTTAAATCTCCTTTGATAATTGAAGTTGTCGGTATATCGATATCTAAGGGCATCGCATCAATTAAGACATGCTGAGGTTTTACTTTACAATTGGCAATGGCCATTTTCATCGCTTCTTTTGTTGCCTCATATATATTGATTTCATCAATTCTTTTTTCAGATACGATTCCAATTCCAATTCCTAACGCTTGCCTTTTAATTTCTTGATCAAAATATTCTCTTTTTTTCTCACTTAATTTTTTAGAATCCGTCAATCCTTCTAATTCAAACTTTTCTGGAAGAACGACACAGGCTGCTACTACAGGTCCAACCAAAGGTCCTCTTCCTACTTCATCTACGCCGGCGATCAAAGAGATGCCTTGTCTTCTTAAATTTCTTTCATATTGATAATTATCCATAACCTACTCCTATTTTTAGGATAGCGAAAGAAAAAGAGAAAGTCAAATAAAATTAATTGAACTTTTCCCATACAAAAAATGCATGACATGCATTTTCTTGTTTATTGAATACTTTCTTTAAAATGATCAATTAGATGATTTATATAAGCACAACTCATGAAACAGACGACATTTCCTTTTTCCTCTTTCAATTTTGAAACATCGTTATCATCATGAATTAAAGTTCCATTTTTTAATCCATCTACTAAAAGTTTAGAATTAATGCCTGGATAATCCTCTTGTTTTTCCCGATTACATTCAATTTCAGTCACATAGGCTTTATCGACCGTATTCAGTGCATCGATAAACTCTTGAGTAAAATCTTTCGTTCTGGAATAAGTGTTTGGTTTGAAAACGACGACGATCTTTCGATCGGGATATTTTTGTTTGACTGCTTCTAGCGTTACTTTAATTTCTGTTGGATGGTGTGCATAATCATCAATAATTACAGTATCTCCTACTATCTCTTCTGCAAAACGGCGTTTGGCATTTTTAAATGTATGAAGAGATTTTTCAATCTGCTCTTTGGTAATTCCTAACTTGGTACATAGAAAGATTGCTGCTGTGGCATTTAAAACCATATGATTTCCAAATAATGGCACTGCAAAATGTCCCAATAATTCTTGATCGACATACACATCGAATTCAGATCCCTCTTTTGTCAATTTGACATTTTTGGCAACAATGTCATTTTGATCTTGAAATCCGTAGTAATAGATTTTTTTATTGCTGTTCATCTTTCGTACATTTTCATTATCCCCACAAGCAACGACAAACTCTTTTGTCTGATTGGCAAATTGAGAAAAGGAAGCGATGATATCATCCAAATCTCGGTAACATTCCATATGTTCTTTTTCCATGTTGGTAATAATCGCATATTTTGGATAATAATCTAGAAAATGTTTATTAAACTCATCCGCTTCAATTACAAAATAAGAGTGATCTAAACTGGCATGACCATCTCCAGCTCCTATAAAATAATTACAACCGACAGTATCTTCTAAAATATGTCTCACTAAAGAAGAAGTGGTCGTTTTTCCATGAGTCCCGGCAACGGCAATCGTATCAAACATAGAAACGACATCTCCGACAATTTCACTATACTTTTTAACTTTAAGGCCCATTTTTTTCACTCTTTTTAATTCTTCGTGATCTTCGCTTAAAGCGACTGAATGAGTTACAATCGTATCCTTATCTAAATCATGATCATGATCATAATAAATCTTTATATTTCTTTTTTCCAATCCTACTTGCGTAAATTTTTCTTCTTTGGCATCATCATATCCACACACATCATTTCCTAAGTCTTTTAAAATCTGTGCAAGAGTAGACATCCCAGTCCCTTTAATTCCTAAACAATAATATTTCATATTTTCACCTTCTCTTTTTCATTATAAACTATGATTTTTATAATTGCAAATATACATTATTCTTCCTTCTTTGTTCTTTTAGAATAAATACACCCACAATAATCTTGTCGATACAGATGGTACTCTTTCGATAATTCAATACTTCTCTGGTACCCACCTTTCTTTTTAAAATCACTATATAAATAAGTAGAGGTATATTCTTGATCTAAATTAGTACCAATTTCATTGACAAATTGACTATTTTTATAAGGACTTAAAGTTAGCGTCGTAGCAAAATAAGAAAATCCCCTTAGACTCGCTTCTTCAGCTGTTTTTCTTAGACGCAATTGATAACATAAATAACATCTTTTGCCTCTTTCTTTTTCCTCTTCCAATCCCTGACTAATTTTAAAAAATTCTTCTGGTTGATATTTTCCTTCTAGGAGTTGAATGGGATATTTGGTAGGAATTCTAGATAAAAATTTTTGTAATTCATTCAATCTTTTTTGATATTCTTCAAAATCCGTAATATTCGGATTATAAAAAAAACAAGTAATCGAAAAGAAATTACCCAATCGCTCTAATACAGCAGAAGAACAAGGAGCACAACATACATGTAACAAAAGAGAATCTCCCTCCTTGATCGTCTTTATCTGCTCTTCCATTTGGATATCATAATTCATAAAAAGCCTCATTTCTTTTTTTATTTTAACATAAATCAAAATAAAAATACATAAATAAAATTAGGTGATTCCATGGCTTTTTTAATAACTTCTCTCGCTGGTTTTTCTACTTTACTAGGAATGATTCCTATTTTGTTTCCGATACAAAAAAAAGATCGTCTCATTAATTTTTGTTTAAGTTTTTCTGCTGGAGTCATGATTACGGTCTCTGTCATCGATCTCATCCCTGAATCTCTTTCCTATTTACAAAATATTTATTCGACCTTTCCAAGTATTTTAATTTCATCGATTTTTATAGTTATTGGAATTTTATTTTCTAGTTTCATCGATCAAAGATTAGATTCGAAAACGAATAGAGAAAATAAACTTTACAAATTAGGAATTATTTCTATGCTTGCGATTATCATGCATAATATTCCTGAAGGAATTGCTACTTTTATTTCTTATCAAGAAAATGCCTCTTTGGGAATTACTTTGGCCATTGCGATTGCGCTTCATAATATTCCTGAAGGAATTTCTATTGCAATTCCACTATACTATTCGACAAAAAAGAAGACAAAAGCTTTTCTCTACACTTTAATTTCTGCTCTTTCAGAACCTTTGGGTGCTCTTCTTTCCTTTTGGTTTCTAAGTTCATTAATTACTCCCCATATGATGGGAATTCTCCTTGCAATGATCGCTGGAATTATGATTCATATTTCTTGCTATGAACTATTACCAAATGCATTCTCCTATCAAAATAAAAAGACCTCAATTCGGGCCTTTCTCCTTGGCTTTTTTATCATGTTTAGTTGTGTCCTTCTCCTACACTAAAGTAGGTTTTAAAAATGAGAAAATAGAGATATTTCTTAAAATACCATAACCGATAAAAAGAACAAGTAAAAAATACCAAATCTTCGGTTCCAAGCGTTCAAATTTTCTTGGTTTTTGTTTATACTCACTATAAAAAGAATCAAAATAATAAATAATGAAAAAAGGAAGCATCATAAACAACAGAGGATTATAACGAAACGCTTGATAAAAATTTCCTTTAAGTATATGGAGAAGCATGCGAGTCACTCCACAACCTGGGCAATATAGTCTCGTCAGTTTTCGAATTGGACAAAACAGATAAAAATGAATTTGATTCCCAACGATTAAATAACTAATTACTAAAATACATATAATTAAAAGTTTGATTATTTTTTTTTTCATATAAACCTCTTCGAAGAAGAAAAAAGAATTCTAAGATTCTTTCGCTTCTTTTGCTTCTACAATCGTGTTCAAATCATTTTGTACTAGACAGTAAGTGACAATTCCTAAACCAAAAATTTGTAAAATCACATAAAGCATCGAATTATCATCGGCAATCAAATTGTTTTTAGCTTTCGCTTGCATCATTGCTTTTCCAACCAAATAAGCCCAGTAGAAACTATAGATTCCACAAGTAAGGATGGTAAATAACAAACATTTACCTCCTGATAATCTCTCATCTCCACTGACAACTCGAACATCATCTGTCAGACTGACAAATCAAAAAATCCCATAAATCCCACAAGTGAAAATGCTTAAAATAATACAAGTTGCAATATTCCTTTTTACTACCATGGAAAACTCCTTTCTTAAATACCTTATATCATATTTTATGTCAAAATACTAGTATAAATTAATACTGAAAATGATCCCTAAATTTTTTTTCGTTTTAAAACCGAAAATATTTCTACATGATAGGTATTGGGAAACATATCAAATAATTGCATATTTTCTAAATCATAATACTCTGCTAATTTTTTTAAATCTCTAAATAAAGTATTTTTATTACAAGATATATAGAGAATGGTATCCGGATTCATGCGAATTAAATCCTCAATTACGGAAGAAGATAATCCTTTTCTTGGAGGATCGACAATAATCAAACCAAACTTCGTTTTTAGATGATCGATATAACTAGAGACATCACCACATAAAAACTGAATGTTTTCTACGTGATTCTTTTCTTTGTTTCTTTTCGCATCTTCCACTGCCTCTTTCACAATCTCGATTCCTAAAACTTCCTTTACCAAATCATGAATGTATATTCCAATCGTTCCAATTCCACAATATAAATCCAATACTCTCGTCAGTTTTTTTCTTTTTACGGTCTCATAGATCGTATCATATAATTTTTTCGTAATCTCATCGTTTACTTGAAAAAAAGAAAAAGGAGACACTTGATAAGTATACTTTCCAATAGAACAGTCTAAGTATCCTTTTTGATCACTTCTTAGTATTTCCCCAGTCTTTATATTCACTCGAACCATAATATCCCGATTTTTAGGTAACAAGGAAAGTTGTTGATTGATCTGTTCGTTTACCAATAGACATTTTTTAATGGGTATTAATTCATGCGTTTTTTCTTGATAAAAGCCCAAATGATTCCCATCACTATGCAGTGTGATCTTATTTCGATAATAAAAAGGATGAGAAGAGACGATATTTAAATCGGAATAAGAAAATCCAGCACGTTTCAAATCCTCTTCTACTTGTTGTTTTTTAAATGCCAGTTGATCTTTTATTGACAGAGAACCTAAATGACAACCACCACAAGATTGATAGTAAGGACAAGGATACTTTACTCTTTGTTTGGATTTTTTTAAATATTTAGTCACAACCGCTACATTATATTTTTTCTTTTCTTCAATTATTTTAATTTCTACCACTTCAAAAGGAAGTGCATCTATTACAAAGGTGACTTTATTATCAATTCTAGCAACTCCACGACCTAAATAGTCAAAAGATTCAATTTCTACTACCATATAAACCTCTTTTCTAATAATATTATAACACAAGTGCATACTAAAAATGGTGAAGAGTATGAAAGAAGAATTTCAAAAATTAAAAAAAACTTTTTCGCATAGTAAGGATTATATTTTTAAAGAAATAAAAATTCATGGAAAAACGATCTACTGTGTTTTTAATGAGGTGTTAACCTCTTCTGATTACATCAACGACTTCGTTTTAAAAAGACTTTTGATTCTTCCCAAAAGAAAAATAAAACATCTCCAAAACTATTTACCCGATGCCAATTTAGAAGAAATTCAACCAGAAGAAATCGTCGATTATATTCATCGAGGTTATATAATTATTTTCAGTTATAAAATTATTGCGATCGAGGCCAAAGCAAAATTAGACCGCGGTGTGAGCGAAGTCGAAAGTGAACTCAGCATTCAGGGTCCAAAAGATGCTTTTTGTGAAAATTTTAATACCAATTTAGGTCTGATTCGGCGAAGAATCAAATCTGAACATTTAGTCGCAGAACGTATGGATATTGGAAGACTTACCAAAACATCTGTTGGAATTTTATACATGAATCATATTGCATGCAAAAAGACTTTAAAAAAAGTAAAAGAAAAATTACAGACGATTGATATAGATGGCATTTTAGATGCTACTTATTTACGAGAAAACTTAGAAGCTCACGTTACTTTTTTTCCTACCATATCTTCTACTGAGCGACCCGATAAAGTTTCTATGGCACTACTGGAAGGAAAAATTGCCCTCTTGGTCGATATGAGTCCTTATGTTTTAATATTGCCTACTTTTTTTATCGATTACTTTCATACAGTCGATGATTATTACCAAAAACCAATCAATATTACTTTTATTCGAATCATTCGCCTACTCGCTTTCATGATTGCGATTTTTACACCGGCTTTTTATTTAGCGGTCACGACTCATAATTTTGATCTCATCCCACTGAATTTACTTCTCAGCCTAAAAGCCCAAAGACAAAGTGTTCCTTTTCCTGCTCTCATAGAAGCGATGATTATGAGCATTTCTTTTGAAATCTTAAGAGAAAGTGATATTCGAATGTCTTCCACTACAGGAAGTGCCGTCTCCATTTTAGGAGGACTAATTTTAGGAGATGCCGCCGTATCTGCTGGAATCATCTCGCCCATCATGATTATCGTAATTGCTATTTCCGCGATCTCTGGATTAGTATTTCCCTCCATTGAACTGGTCAGTGCCATACGATGGTGGAGATTCATTATGATGATTTTAGCAACCCTATTTGGTATTTGGGGAATCCTCTTAGGAACGATCATTCTTTTTCTAAGACTCTACACTTTAAGATCTTTTGGAAAACCTTACCTATATCCCTTCTTGCCATTTAACAAAATAGAACAAAAAGATGCCATCATAAAAACGAGCAATCGTGGCGTCAAATACAGAAATTTTTTACTAACAACCAATCGAAAGCGAGGTATTTTTAGATGAAAAAGTTCCTATTTCTTCTTGTTTCTTTTTTCCTAGTTGGTTGTAGTTCCTATCAAGAATTAAATCAAATGGCAATCATTACTACCGTGGGAATCGATCAAAAAAATAATCTTTATTCTATTACTTTGAAAGAGACGGTTCCCAAAAAAGAAGAAAACAAAATAACCAATGATTATAAATATTATAAAGCCAAAGGAAATACGATGGAAGAAGCCATTTTCAATGTAGAAAAGCATGTTTCTAAAGATTTATATTTTAAGCAAGTACAAAATATTATTGTCACTGATCAAGTTGATTTAAAAAAGATTCCAAAAATGTTTCATGGCCATGTTGTTTTATTTCAGACTCACGAACTAGAAAAAGTTTTAAAAACAAATAGTAATTATATTTATTTAAATAATTTAGCAAAAGAAAAAACTGTCACTTTAAAAGATATAAGAAAAAATCCCCAAAAAAAGATACCTTATCTCAAGGTATATAAAGAAGAATTATTAATCCGCAACTAAGATTCTACTCTCGTACAAGTAAAACCAATTCCCTCATAATAATTGACTTGATCATCGATCGGATTAAAATAATTGGATAAAAGTTCAACGGAACTATTATCCGTTTTTACTTTTTGATTTAACACGATGTTAAAGTGTTGATCATCTTCTTGAATTTCTGCCCCTGAAAGTTCTCTTAAAACAGAAATATCGGGATCATTAATTCCATTTGAAGTATTATCGGGAGTGGGTACCACCTCTTCTGTTGTTCCTTCCTCTCCATTTTCTTCTGTAGATTCTCCCTGCTCTTCTTCTGTTGATGGCGTCGAATTGTTCTCTTCGCTTTCAGTTGCCGAATTTTCTAATAATTCGTAAGCAAGTGTAATTGATCGAATTTCATTATTGATATAGCGTGTCGAACTTTTAATTTGATAAGTTCCATCATCACTCGTTTTATTACAAGTTAACAACACAATTGGATTTTTTTTATTTTGAGTTCCTTCCTTATTAGAACTTTCCGTATTTTCTCTTGGAAACAACACTCTCGTAACCGGAGGGATTACAATAAGTAATAGTAAAAGAGCCATGCAAACATAGATGATGACATTACTTGTTTCTTTTTTCTTATTCATGATTTTCCTCCTCTTCATCGAATGAAATAATTTCAATTTCCTCATCCGGATTGGTATTATCTGAAGAGACTTTTTCTTCCTCATTTTCTTCTTGTTCTTCATATTTTTGAATTTCTTCTTGTAAACTTTCCTCTATTGGTGGAAGATCAGAATCCATGATTTCTCCTTGTTCTTCCTCATATTCCTGCTCACTATTTTGATCTTCTTCATCTTCTTTCTCTTCCGGATCCTCTTTTTCTTTCGTAGGACGATGAAGAATTGTCTTAACTAATTTGACAATATACCAAATTACGAAAGCAATTGGAACAATAACAAAATATTTCAACAAATAATAGATCATTTTTCTACTATTGACAATTCCATATTCTTTCATTTTTTCTGTCATGGCAATCGAAAAACCGATGGCCAATGCCAACAATGCTCCTGTTATTATAATTCCTATTAAGCTACTCCAAAAATTCATGACAAAATTATAGTGTTCATCTTCATGATCTTTATGCTTTCTAGAATAACTGAATAAAACTAAACCAACCACCAAAACTAAAAAGGCAACAGGAACTAAAACATAAAGTAAAATCACTTTCATATACGGAATATCATAAAATATTTCCATCTAGCATCACCTATCTTATAATATATCATAGATATATTCAAATTTCAAACCCTTTTCATTTATTTTATTCATTTACATTGGAAATCCGGCAACAATGATTTTCGCCTGGAAACTTCCGCCGTCTATATCGGCACCAACCTCATCACTTACCCACAATTTAAATCGATATTCTACAAAATCTGAATTTTCTGGAAGAATTTTTTCATTTTCAATCGTAAAATGATTTTCTTCATCTAAAAATTTAGGTTGCGTCCATTCTCCATTATTTCTTTGAAGTGAATATTTTATAAAGCGAGGAGGAATACTAGTTTCTTTATTTTCTATTTCAAGAAAAATCTGATACTTTATCGCCTTCGTTTTATAATTTCGAATTTTCCATTGGTAAGCAATATTCTTCATGCCCTCTTCATCGCTCATTTTTTTTAAGTTTTTTAATTGAATGACGTTATCCTTTTCAAAGTTCACTTTTACTCCTTCCGTTTGAATACTTAAAGATTGCATCTGTTTTTGTGGAAAGTATAACATCGCATAACTAGAACCAAAAAGAAGGAAAAAGGTTGCCAACATCCAGCTCATGACTTTATAAGTATTTTGTTTTCTTATTTCTTTCTTCGTCGGATTTATTACGATTTTTTTATATTTTTTCATATCACTCACCCCATGATTTTTTATTTTAATGACAAAAAGTTGGAACTTAATCCAACTTTTTCTGTAATTCTTTCAATGTCATAACAAACTCATTTGTCTTACGAATTTCCTCATCTAATTTCTCATAATTCGCCGTATTCTCTAATGCTAACTCTGTCTGCGTAGGTTGTGTTTGTTTTTCAATACCAAAGATTGGAGAAATAATTGGACTACTTTTAAAAGCATGTGCTCCTTGATAAGCAGAATCTTTTTTTGGTTCCGTCGTCTCCACCACTGGAGAACTTGTTTTCACTTCTTTTTCTTCTGAAGCTGGTTGTTCGGCGATTTGTACTGTAGAAGGAGTTGCATTTTTATTCATCCACTCTTCCAAATCTTGTAAGCTGATCGGTTCATTTCCTTCATCTTCATATTGAGTAATTTCATTTTGCTCATATAAGCTAGTGCCTTTAGCAAATAACTCTTCTAAACTGATAATTGCATTTTCTTCTTGTTGAGCTTCAAATTCAGTCAAATCAATATTTTCAACACTGTCTTTTGCTTTTTGTAACTCTTCTGTTATTTTCTCTAACTCCAACTGAGCTTCCGTCTTATCAGGTTCTATATTTTCATATTCAATCTTCTCTACTGTTTTAGGAGCAGTCTCTACTTTAATTTCTACAGGAGCCTCTTTTACCTCTGGTAAAACAAAAGGTTCCTCCTTTTTCTTTTCTATTTCAACTTCAATCGTAGCAGGAGAAGCTACCGGTGGTTTTTCTTCTAGTATTTCATCTACCGCAGATTTTTCTTTAATCTGTTCTACTAGACGATTTAACTCTTGTGTATTACTCTTTTGTTTTCTACTATAATAAGTCTTATTCGCAATATAGACAAATAAACTCAATAAACATCCAAGTCCCACAATCACATAAACCATCATAATTTCTTCTGATGTTAAAAAGATCATTAAATCTGTCATAAAATCACCTCTACTACTATATATATAATTTCAGTTTATCATAAATGAATAGAAATAAAGAAGTTTCTTTCTAAAAAAAACTCCCCTTTTTACAAATATTTACAATCATCATTTGCGCTTCTATTCTTTTCTTATTTTCATCATATCACAAAAATTTATTTTTGAGTAGTTTTTTTAATTTTTTTATAAATTTTTCTTTCACAACATATATTGAATTAGTAGTTTTAGGAGAATTTATGAAAGAAAAATTTATAAAGTCTACCATTATTTTAATGGTGGGTGGATTTCTAACCAAGATTTTAGGAATGATTATTAAAATTGTGATGTCGAGAATTATGGGAACCGAAGGAATTGGTATTTACATGTTGATTCTCCCTACTTTTTCTTTATTTATAGGACTTGCTCAATTTGGATTTCCTGTTGCCGTTTCTAAATTAGTTGCCGAAGAAAAAAGAAACAATAAAAATTTAATTTTTTCACTCATTCCAATTTCTTTGTTTATCAATATTTTTTTAATTTGTATTATTCTATTTCTCAGTCCTTTTTTAGCCAATCAACTATTAAAAGAACCGAGAAGTTATTATGGTCTTATTGCAATGTGTCTCGTAATTCCTTTTACTTCGCTATCTAGTATTTTAAGAAGTTACTTTTTTGGAAAACAAAAAATGTTTCCTCATGTCGTTTCGAATTTAACAGAAGATATGATCCGTCTCGGTCTCATTATTTTAGGAGTTCCTGTTTTCTTAAAATATGGGCTCGAATATGCAGTTGCCTTCGTTATTTTGACTAACGTGATCAGCGAACTTACTTCTATCATCGTTTTGTATTTCTTTCTTCCTAAAAACTTTACGATTCAAAAAAAAGATTTAATTCCCAATCGTCTTTATATTAAAGAATCTATGATGATTTCTATTCCTAATACAGCTTCACGTTTTATTGGATCTGTTGGCTATTTTTTAGAACCGATCGTTTTAACAAACACTCTACTTTTCGTCGGATATTCCAATTCTTTTATCGTAAGAGAATATGGTCTATTTTCTGGTTATGTTCTTCCTCTTTTGCTCCTTCCTTCCTTTTTTACTTTAGCTATTTCGCAAGCCCTTCTCCCCGTCGTCAGTAAAAATTATATTCAACAAAATCTCTCAATGATTCGAAGAAAAATAAAACAAGCGATCTTTTTCTCCTTACTAATAGGAATTCCAATCACCATTTTATTCATGCTCATTCCCGATTTATTTTTAATGTTCATATATCATACAAAAGAAGGGACCACCTATTTAAAATTTTTAGCACCTATTTGCCTATTCCAATATATTCAATCTCCTCTTTCTTTCAGTTTAGATGCCATGGGAAAAAGCAATGATAATATGAAAATTACTTTTTTAGGAATTATAATTCGTACAGGATTTTTATTTCTTTTTTCTCTTTTCAAAATTGGTATTTGGGGGTTAATTTTTGCTACTTCTCTCAATATCATAATTACTACTGTTCTATCTTACCAAAAAGTGCAAAAATATCTTTCTCATTCATAATCTTTTGTGGTAATATTAAGATATAGGAGATTGAAGTATGAAGAAGGTTGTTGTAAAAGAACGTTGTAATTATACGATAATAAGTTATATTTTACTTTTCTTTACCTTTAGTCTGCTTGGATTTTTATGGGAAGTTTTATTTCATTTTATAGAAACAGGAGATTTAGTAAATAAAGGTATTTTATTGGGTCCAGTTCTTCCTATTTATGGAAGTGGTGGTTTAATTGCTATTATCCTGTTAAAAAAATATCATAAAAGACCTATTCTTACTTTTTTCTTAATGATGTTAATTGCATCGATTATAGAATATGGAACGAGTTTTTACATAGAAGTTACGAAAGGAATTCGCTTTTGGGATTACTCGGGATATTTTTTAAATTTGAACGGAAGAATTTGTTTAGAGGGCGCAATTGTTTTTGGGCTCGCTGGAAATTTAGCAATATACATTTTAGGACCTAAACTAAATGAATTTTATCAAAAAATTCCAAAAAAAATTGCTATCATTCTCTGTGCTATTTTAATCACTGTCTTTACAATTGATCTAGTTCATTCCCATTATTATCCCAATATGGGAAAAGGCATTACCAATTATGAATATAAAAATCAAAAATGACAAAACAAAATTTGTCATTTTTTTTGAAATAAAATATTAAAAACTTAACACCAGGCGGGAACTAATGTAGGAAGCGGCACCACCTGTGTACCTAGCAAAGTTGAACTGACCTGTGAGAACCTCATTGTCGTAAGCACCACCACGATGGAACCACGGTAAGGTTGAATCTACAAAGTAGGAATTGTCAGCATACCAAGCATTATGTCCTCGAGAATTATTATCTATATCTTTATAGTAGTAAAATGGTCCCATCTCT